>JAKEIB010000330.1 GCA_022614705.1 Planctomycetota bacterium
GAGCGAACGTGGGATGAGCATGTACAGGCAGTCTGTCAAGAAAAGGCCTGGAATTACGCCGATGTGGCTGGGGCGGCAAAGCGTCTTTGATCGAGGAAAATATCACTTTAGGGTTATCCTGAGATACGAACCTTTAAGACGCCCAAAGCATATTGCCAACGTTGTTCGAGTGTCTTACGTTGTTCATCGATGGGCTGACGCGGCGAAGCAGTCGCGCCGCCTTTTATGTTAAGCCGATTGGTTACCATCCTTCCGATCGATATCAACGATTCCTAGAATTGCCATGCGGACGGTATCGGTGAGTTGTGGCCAAGCATTGATTACGCGGGCGAGCGAGGGATCATCAGCCGACGCGGAGCCGACTGCGCCGGATTTTGCGCCGCCACTTGCGGAGTCAGTGGTTTTTTCCGATGATTTTGAGGGAGGGTCGAGTCCCTCCTCCGCTACTTGTGACAGACAGTGAATAGTGGTGACAGAAGATGAAAAACCCCCTGCGGAACCAGGGGTGTTTTCGTTTTGCGTTCTTGTAACTCTCCAGCAGCCTCTGTGACGGACGATGACCCGAAATGCACCGTAAAGTCGGGAGTTTGTGCAAACCTGTGTGCAAACTTTCGCGTGGTGGAATCATTTGTGCTCGCCTTCGTCCGGCGTTTTGCCTTGCCGTTCCCGCCGATTTCCGGGGGCCGGCAAAATGGCAATAGCTGCCTCTTGCTCTTCCATTTTGACGTGACTGTAGACGTTCATCGTTAGATTGGTGTCGCTGTGGCGGGCCATCGTCTGAGCAACTTTGGGAGAAACCCCGGACTTAGCCAAGTTGGAGATAAAGGTGTGCCGGTTGGCGTGAAAATCGGCATACAGCCCGTTTTCATCCTGATACTGGAGAAAGTCCGATTCTTCGCGTCGCTTCCGCTCTTTCCGGTCCTTTTTGGCCTCGTCAATCCAAGCACTGCGTGCTCGTTCAAGGTCGAGCTTCATCATCAAAGAAGTCCGTCGAAGCTCGCCGCCGGGGGCTCGCAGGTCGAAGACTGGCCGGTCAGCGGGAAGCTCCTTCTTCGACCCCAGCCAAGTTTTGATGCTGGCCGCGACCTCTGGGTGGAGGGGAATCACGTCCTGACGCCGCCGTTTACTGTAGGCGGCTGTCACCGTGACTTTGGGCGGGGTCATGGAAAGCTTGAACGAACTTCGCGTGAGCGACGCTAATTCCTGCCGTCGATACCCGGTCCAAGCCGCCAAAATGTAAAGCATCGCCCGGTCGGGACCGGTCATGCCTTGCACGGATGGGCCATCCTGCCTCAATCCATTGCAGAATGTCGCTTCGCCGCCAGCGGACGTTGCGACCAATGGTGACGGGTTTGGGCAGGTCGCCTTTCGCCTTCAATCTCCAGACCTGACGCAACGGCACTCCCTAGTCGCATGAAGTCTCGTCGCGTTGATTCCGACCCCATGTGCTCACCTCGGTTCGCTCTTGATCAAAGTGTTAGGAGCATGATGGCGGCCATCGCGGCCATTCCCAGATCTTCAACCAGCGTAATTGTAGTCATGGGCAGATTGAGGGCAGTGCCCAGACACGCGCATCGAATGGCTTGTTTGTTGAGTAGTGCCTTAAACACGCCCACCGCGCCAAGGAGCATAAGTACGAGAGTCGTGAGATTGGTCAGTAGCGGGTTGAAGTTCACAAGGTAGGCGATACCGAGCGCCAATTCGATGAACGGATACACGGACGCCCACCAAGACCAAGCGCGGACCAGCACGTCATAGGTCCGGTACGCGTCGGCAAAGCCCCTCAGATCAAGCAGCTTAAAGAACGAGAAGACAAGAAAGAAGCCGGCCATAAAGTGCCGCATCATCGTGTGCCATGAGCGATCACCATCAGCGATGGCGATTAGCGCCACAGTTCCAGCGATATATCCAACGATGAGAAACAGTGGAAAGAGACTTTCCTTCGGCTGAACACTATCTTCAACCGACGTCGCGCCAGAAACAGCTTCGCTCAATCGATAGTCGCCGGCGGCACGAACGGCTTTGTCGAGTGTTTCCGTCGGAACATGGCGCGCCATCTCCACGCGCGCCTGGGGCGGTTCAAGCGTCACGTGGGCGGAGGTTACACCGTCGATCGAGCGCAATGCGTTTGTCAGCCTTTCGACGCAGCTGCGACAATGCATGCCGGCTATACTGTAAGTGTGAATCATCCTAATGCCTGTCTCGCTTGAAAACCGTCGACGTGCATCTGCATTGCCAAATACTATGCTCCCACTTTTTGCATAACCAGTTCGCTAGGCAGGACGGTATTCAACGATTCGTTATCCTTGACTGACGGCTGATGCATCTTAAGCCAGCGAGCACGGCGAACCCAATAGAATCTTACGGGCAGAAACAAGTCCACGACCTCGTCTGAGATCAAAAGTCCTCCCAGGACTGGAAGAGCCATCGGCGCGAGGATTTCGCCACCCACGCCTTTCGCAAATACCATCGGGAAAATGGCAATAATCGCCACACCTTCCGTCAGCAGTTTCGGGCGCAGCCGATGGACCGCACCTTCGATGACTGCTTGCCGCAACTCTTCCAAGGACTTGATATTCTCCAGGCCGCCACGCTTGTCGATCGCTTCGCGCAGATACACGAGCATGATGATTCCCGTCTCGGTCGCCATGCCGAAGCAGGCGATGAACCCGACCCAGACTGCGACGCTGAAGTCCATCGGTGGCGCATCCCAGCCGTTCATGATCTTCGGAAACAGATACATAAAGAAGATTCCGCCGGCGAGGGCTTCGGGCACGGCAAGCATCATCAAACTGGCGTCAGCCAAGTCGTTGTATGTGAGGTAGAGGATGATGAAGATGAGCACAACGACGGCTGGGAAGACAAACCGCAAGGTCCGGGCTGCCCGCACCTGATGTTCAAACTCGCCACTCCACTCAATATGAACTCCTTCAGGGAGCTTTACCTTTTGCGCCACAACTCGCTGTGCCTCATCGACGAACCCGACAATATCACGTCCTCGGACGTTGAGCGTGACGTAATTCAGAAGTCGCCCATTCTCGCTCTTGATCATGGCAGGTCCCTCCACAATCCGCACGTCGGCCACCGCACTTAGCGGGATCAACGGATTGCTCTTGGGTGCGTGCGCTGGCGCAGCCGCATGGTCGTTGACCGTGGCTGAGGATGCGGCCGACATGCTGCCGGCTTCTGGAGAATTGGCTTGCCCCATGCCGGGGGACGCAGAGGCCGACGTTGACGCGCTTCCCATCCCACCGGAACTCACGAGCAGCCGCCGAATGCTTTCTTCGTCGTTGCGATTGGCCCTGGCATAGCGCACGCGCACCGGAAATCTGTCCCGTTTCTCAACGGTGAAAGTCACTGCGCGCCCAGCGAGCGCCACTTCAATTTCATTTTGAATGTCCTCGACCGAAATTCCGTAACGGGCCGCTCGCTCGCGATCGATGTCGATTTGCACGTACCCTTTACCCATGATGGGAGCGGCGATGACATCCCGAGCACCATTGATTGGTGTCAGGGCGGCCTCGATTTCCTTGCAAACCTGATCAATGGTGTCGAGGTCCGGTCCAAATACCTTGACACCGATATCCGTCCGCACGCCCGTGGAGAGCATTTCGATACGGTTGATGATGGGCTGCGTGAATATGTTACTCCATCCCGGCACTTGCAAGACGCGGGCCATTTCATCATCAACTAGGTCGCCCTTAGGGCCCGTCTGACGCTGCCAAAAAAATACGTCGTCCCGAAACGGAGATTCCAACTCCTCGCGAATCGCGAAGAAGGGCTCGAATGCGGCAACGTCGTCGGTCTTTCCAAGCTGGGCCTGGACTGCCTGTTCAGCGAACCGCTTCGCTTCCTTGCGGCGCTCGCCGGGCACGATCCAACCGAGTTGTTCCGCACCTTTCACTAATTCTTCCAGCGCATACCAGGTGAATGACTCGGTGCCCCGATCAAATAGCTCCCAATTGACCTGATGGACTCGTTCTCGCCACAGTCGTGCGCGTTCGTCGACGACTGCTTGGAACAGTTCGCTCGCCAACGTCTTACGCTCGCCGCCAAAGAACTCTTCGATTCCGCTTGCTACATTGGCCAACGGCGACTGCTTCAGTTCCAGGGAACTAACGACATCTTTGACCGCACCCACTTCGGCGAGCCGCTGTGCGACATCATGGCTCAAGTGGGTCACGTCTTCTAAAGCAGGTGATTCGACAAGCCATCGTCCATATTTTGGCGTGAGCGAATCTGTCAGTGATTCAATCTCCTTTTGCTCGCTCCCCCCGTTAGGCCAAGTGATTTCCCCGGCTGCCTGCAAACGGTGCACGACGTCCTCGATGGCGAATCGCGTTAATAGGGGTTCCAATTCATGTTCAAATTCGACGTAGCGCAGCAGCGCCAGCTCCCGCATCGTCTCGTCGAAGCGTTCTAAGGTTTTTTGGCTCGCATCGACGATCAAGTTGTCGCGGTCGTCCTGAGCTTGCAAAGGCATGATGAAGCCGCGCTTCTCAAGAGCGTTAAGTGCAAGACGCATTTGTTTGGCTGCATCCGAATACTTGAGCACGCGCTTCGGCCAAAGCTCTTTGGGACGATAGTTGACAAACGTCTCGACCATGTCGAGGGGGGCTGGGTCTGTTGGCGTATCGGCACGGCCCGACTTACCGATCACCGATTCGACTTCAGGAAACCCGCGAAGCAGTGCATCACGGGCCTTGAGATCGTCCACGGCCTGGGTCACGCTGGCTCGCGGCACCGTCACGGGCATATCGAGCGTGGCCCCTTCATCGAGTGCTGGCATGAAAGCAACGCCGATTTTTGGAAACTGGTACGCCCAGAGCCCAATCAACACCAGACTTGCCAACGAAAGTGCCTGCCAATACCAGCGTCGCGTGAAGATGACTGTCAGCGAAGTGACCGCGGCGAAGACCAGCAAGAATGAATTCCTCCAGGCTGTTTCCGAAGCGCCTTGGCCAATGACGGCCTGGAGTGGGAACATGCCCGCCGCCAGCACGAGCAGGACGGCGAACATCCACATCACGAGATTTCGCCTGGGCAATGCCCACGTCAATAGCGGTTTATAGATATTGATGAAACTGCGAACGATCCAGTTCTCTTCCTCACTGCGCAAGTGGCCCTTTAGAAAAGTCGGAATGAGCGCCGGCACCACCGTCACCGAAATGAGCGCGACCCCCAGCATCGCAAAGCTCTTCGTGAACGCGAGCGGATGGAACAGCTTCCCTTCGCGGCCACTGAGCATGAACACGGGAATAAACGAGAGCAGCATGATCATGACCGAAAAGAAGATCGGACGACCCACGATGCGGCACGGTTGAATCACCAGCTCACGAATATCGCCCGTTACCTTGTTGTCTCCAAAATGCTCTTTGAGATGGTGCGTGGCGTTTTCGGTCATCACGATGGCTTGGTCCACCAGAATCCCGATCGAGATCGTGATTCCAGCCAATGACATGATGTTCGCTTGAATGTCGATGATTCCAAATTGCCGCAGCAACCACATCATCAAGAATGAAAAGAGTACGGACAGTGGTAGTGTGACGCAAATTACAAACACGCTGCGTACATGCACCAGAATGAGGAGAATCGCCAGCGATGCAATAACCATTTCGTGCCACATGACTTCGCTAAGCGTGTGAATGGCACCGTGAATAAGACGGGTGCGATCGTAGGCCGCGACTATGTGAACACCGTCCGGCAACCCCGGTTGAAGCTCTTGAATCTTCTCCTTGACCTTCTCGGTCACGGCTAGCGGATTCTCACCGTGCCGCATGAGCACCGCGCCGCCGGTGACTTCGCTGCCGTCCTTCTCGTAGACGCTACGGCGAAACTGAGTACCGAGCTGTACGTTGGCAATCGTTTTGACATATATCGGCGTGCCCTTGATCTCCTTGATGACCGTGTTTTCGATGTCGTACTTGTCCTTAATCCAGCCGACACCCCGCACGATGTACTCGGCGTTATTCTTCTGCACGACGCCGCCGCCCGCCGGCATGTTGCTTTGAGCTACCGCTGAAAACACTTCGCCGAGGGTAATGCCATAGGCGCGCAGGTCTTCCGGCCGCACGTCGATTTGGTACTCCAGTGGCGTCCCACCAACGACGGCCACGTCGGCCACCCCTTGCGCCGAATTCAGCTGCGGGGCGATATAGAATTTGTTGAGCGCCCAGAGCCGCCCCGGGTCGATCGGATGGTCGGCGCTGGTTTCCACTGTGTACCAAAATATCTGGCCCAAAGCGGTCGCGTCGGGAGCCAGGTACGGAACCGCGCCGGCAGGCAGAAACGTTGCTGCTTGATCGAGCCGCTCCGTCACGCGCTGTCGAGCGAAATAGAAATCAATGTTGTCTTGAAAGATGATCGTGATCATCGAAAAGTTGAATTCCGATGACGATCGCACGGCCTTTACGCCCGCCAATCCTTGCAGCTTTCGTGATAGCGGATAGGTGATTTGGTCCTCGATTTCCCGTGGGCTCCGGCCCATCCAGTCGGTAAAGACGATAACCTGGTTTTCGCTCAAATCGGGAATCGCATCGACCGGCGTGTTGAGCGTCGCATAGATGCCCATCACGGTCAGTGCTGCCGCGATGATCAGCACGAGAAAACGATTGCGAATCGAAAGTTCAATGATTCGTTCGATCATGTAAAAACCTGAATCTGCAAGTCGCACTCGTCCGGCATTTAATCGACGCGCGTTGTCCCGTGGCTCTCGCGCAGTTTCTTGACAGTCGCTACTGTCGCCGCAGAATCCGTCAACGCCTTTTTCGTGCATCCTTTGCAGCAGACGAACACCGTTTCGCCGTCAATCGACAGCTTGACTGGTGCGCCCATTGAGCCGAGACGGCTGGTGGGCAGCACGGGGCAGAAGCGTTGCGCCTCTGCAAGTTTGCGATCCGTTGGATCAAGTTTAGCCAACGCGGCTTGAATCTTTGCAGCGGGGTTTTCAGGTGTCGACGGGCGGACAACACTCGATTGCTTTCCCTTGCCGCCGCCGCTGCCGCCGAAATAGATTGACCCAGCGGCCGGATTGAGCCGTGTTTCTGCATCAACGAGAAATGAACCGCTGGTCACGACAAGATCGCCATGCTTTAAGCCACTGAGTACCGGGTAGTAGATGGCGGAGTCAGGCGTCGACATTCGCGGCCCGAGCGTAACTAGCGTGCCTTCATACACGCCCGGCGAAGCCTCGCGATAGACAATCTTTTGACTGCCGGTGTCGATGACAGATGATTCCGGCACCGCCAACACGCGCCCTTGTTCCAACATCTCGCGCTCTGGGGAGTCAGCGGGCCATTTGGCGAACATCGAGAGGTTATTGGGCGCAACCTTGAGCGTCACCGAAGCGGTGCTTCCGGGTCGCAACTTGTTGCCCGGATTATCCAACTCGAACCGCACGGTCACCGTGCGCGTGGCCTCGTCAACGTGCGGATAGACGAATGTCAATTTGCCGCGAAATACTTCCGCCGGGTATGCCCGCGTCGTCGCGGTCACGTCCAGCCCGTCGGCAGCGTCGGGATTAGTGCCGTGTTCCAGGCCCACAGGCAGAAATGCTAAATCATCCTCATAAATTTGCGCCTGAATCCAAACCGTGGAGAGATCCGCCACGTCATAAAGCGGTGTTCCTTCTGTTACATATTGGCCTTCACGCACATATTTCGCAATGACGTGGCCGCTGATCGGCGAGCGAATTGTCAACTGCGTACTGGCCTTATCGGCCGCCAGTAGCTCGTCAATCTGTGCATCGTCGATGCCCAGTAGTTCTAACCGCGCCCGCGCACCGTTCAGCAGCTCTTGGTTACCGGCGCGCTTGGCATCGATCAGGTTCTGCACCGTGACGACCAGATCAGGGCTGTAGAGTTGTGCAAGCGGATCGCCTGCATTGACCATCTGCCCTGTCTCATTCGCATAAAGTTTGTCAATTCGGCCCGCGACGCGGGCAGAAACCGTCCGCTGCCCGCGCTCATTGAACTCAACGAAGCCAACAGCAGTGATGTCTTTTGTGAGCGGCTGATAATCGACCGGCTGCGTCTGCACGCCTGCCAGGACCACGCGATACGGTGTGAGCTGGACTCGGTTGACCGTTCCGGCCGGCAGGACCTCTACCTCGGCGGCTCCTTTTTTGCGCTTTGAGAGTGGCATAAAGCAGATCGGGCATTTGTCTTTGGGATTGTCGCGGACAATCGTGGGGTGCATTGGGCAAAAGTACTCTACGTCGCTGCCGCCCGACGCCGTTGGATTTGTAGGCCTTGTCCACTTGTCATAATAGGCGGTGAGCGTATCCCACTGAGTGATGATGACACCGATGACGGCCAGGATCGCAATGAACCGCAGGCGCGCTAGCTTCACGAGCACGATGAAGTCAAACCACCACCACGCCTTGCGCCACCCGTACAAGTGCGGAGGCGCGCGCAGACCGCCCTCGTCATCTGTGATGGCCGGCCCGTATCGGTGCTCAATCTCGTGATCGTCGTTATTGCCGAGCATTTGCCTAGTCCTCGCCACACACTACGATAAAACGGCAGCCGTGACGCAAGCCAGCCAGACATAAGGGTGCTAACCCGCCAGCCTGGCACGGCTGCCTGTTATCGAAATCAGTTACTACAGCTGGAACAGTGGCCACTTGAGCCACTGCTAGTGGATCGTGCCGATCTTTCGCTTGCACAACTAATGACTCCCAGCAAAGTCGTCAGTAAAAGCAACAACATTGCTCCACGTCGATACCAGTTCATCGCACGGACTCATTTCCGCAAAATGGTGCCGGTTTCCCTGGCAATCCCCGATTGCTCATTCCCGAAAAATGATGCCTATTTCTTCAACTTAGCCAGATATTCATCCGGCTTTGCCAGCAAGTTTTCCTGGCACCCTTCACAACAAATAAAGACTGGCTGTCCCGCGACATCGACCTTGATCGGAGCGCCCATTGATCCCAGCAATTCGCCTGTAACGGGGCAAATTCTCTGCTTCTCAGCAAGCGCTCGGTCGTCAGCCGAAAGTTTGGCAAAGGCAGCCACGATATCGGCATTCGCTGATCCTTCGTTTCCCGCCTCCGATGCGTGATGGTCCGCAAGGTCGTGGTCGGTGTGATCATGTTCATCGGTCGCAGCAGAGTCCGGTGTCGTCGGCGACCGCGGAGTCGAACTGCTGCAACCTACAAATCCCCAGGCAAGGCCCAGAAGCAGCAGTAGGGCAATAGCAAAGTTGGTTCGCATTCCTAATCCTCCAATTTGTGAAACTGTCTTCCGAAACATTTCCTTGTAATCATCCAAGACGGCAGCCGTGGCGCAAGCCAGCCAAACAATTGGTGCTAACCCGCCAGCCTGGCACGGCTGCCACCGCTTACTGCTAGCATCCGCAACCTCGGCCGCCACTTCTGCCGCTGCCGTAGCTCCGCTGAGGCGCTGGCTTCGCTACGGCGGAGGCTGAGCCGTGATCCATTCCTTCCATGCCCATGTCCATCATCATCATGCACTTGCCGCAGCTGCACATGCCGTGGCTCATGCTGCCGTGCTCCATCTGCATCCCTTGCATATCGTCGTGCGCTGACATCGACATGGCCCGGTGATCTTTGGGCGACGTTTCGCCATTCGTCGCCCCTTCGGTCGCTTCGAGAGCGACGAGTTTCATTGGCTTCAGCGCCATCCGGCAAAGCGGGCAGGCTCCCGGCTTCGCCTGGACAATTTGAGGGTGCATGGGGCACGTATAGGCGAGCTTTGGTGGTGCCGCCGAAGCTGCCGCTTCTGGGTCGGCCAGAGACTTCGCCGGCGTCTGAGGCTGCTGGGCCAAGGCGGCTGCGCCGGCCGCGATCACGAGGAGCGCCATCGCTGGCGCGAGCGCGAGATAACTAATTTTCATCTTTCGGTCCTTTCTCAACGAAGGGGAAAACAGCGCCTGTGACAGTCAACACCCTCTTCTCTCGCCGATGTGGCAACTACAGGTTTTCAGCCTTGATTCCCGCTTTGGTCAGCGCTTCGATCAACTGGGCACTCGTCAGATCGCCTTTCGCAGCGAACGCGACGCCGACTGAGTGCTTTGTCGGATATGTCGCTACTTGTTTCACGCCTTTCACCTTGCTCAATACCTCTTTGACCTGTTTCACTGTTGCATCATCCTTCAAAGCCGGCACCTTGAGCCCGAGCCAACCACCATAATGCATGTTGCTGCCCATCATGTGTGGCGTGGCTGCTATGAGTTGGGCGACTTTTTGCGCGGGAAGTACTGCTTCATCAAATTCAACCCGCGCGTTCTTAGTCCTCCAATCGACCTTGATAGAACGGATTCCCTTCACGTCGCTGAGCGACGACTCGACGGTTCGCGTGCAGGGCGGACAATGCAGGCCAGTGATCAGAAACATGGCTTTCGTCGCCTCCTTCTCTTCTCCTGCAGCACGATGCGGCTCATCCGCGAACGTGGTTGCGACGAGGCCGAGTAAAACTGTGCCGGCGAGAATCAAGATTTTAGTCATGTAACTTCTCCGATTTGCAAGATGCCTGCGAATCATCATCCCTGGCCCGGCTTGGGACCGCACCAGGGACATGAACAACTTGTAGCCTGCGAAGTGACTCGAATTGCATCCGAGGCGCTTTTCTAGTTGCGATAGTTGTTTCGTTCCGCCTTTGACCCCGACTGCCAAGACCACGACCGGGAAGAACGCATCCTCGGAGCCGAATAGGTCCTCGGAGCCGAATACGTTCCGGTCGACGTCCCTGATTCGCTAGTCGAAGGCTCGTAGGAATAACTGCGACGTGTTTCCGTCGACCGCTGTGTCGTTGCCGGAGCGGGCGCAGAAGTCACCGTGCCGCCACAACCACCGCTGACAGTGCTTTGTTGCGACGGCTCATAGGAGTAACTGCGCCGCTCGGTTGGCGCCTGAGCCACCGCGTTCGGAACCGGTTCGGATCGCACGATCACCGGTGCAGTGCTGCGATACATGGGCCGAGATCGCGTGAACGACCGGGACGACCGTTGTGAGTTCCAGGTTCCAGGATGCAGGCGCGCCTCGCCAACAACTCCACCTACGCTTTTCTGGGCAACAGCAACCGCCGGGACGTAAAGCCCTGCGATGGCAGCCATTAACATCAGTATTTTGAAGTAGCGATTCATGGTATTCCGCCTTTCACGCAAAAGGACGACTCATGCCAACCCACCGTGGGCCAGCCAGTGCCAACTCGTTACGACACGAGTTCGATTCGTGCGACGTATCGCTGGAGAAATGAACCGGCAGCGTTAACGCCACAGAATTCGAATAGGCCAAATCGACCACCGCAATGCTTTGCGTGGTCCGAAGGCCCATGAAGCGCAGCAAGATGCCGCGCTGAAGAAAATCAGATGACTAGGCGGCGCAGCGTGACGACGAGATCGTCTGGTGGTGCGGTGAGAAGTGCCGAGACATCGTGACGGTAGGCCAGTTGATTGACCACGATCGGCAGATCGATCGTGTCCAAATCTAGCGACAAGTTAAGATCAACTCCCGTATGCACTGAGACGACAGTCGCCGGAATGGCCTCATGTACTGCAACGCCTTTGCAATGATGACCGCGGAATCCCGTTGCCCCGTCCGACGGTTTGCTGTCCTCAGCGGGTGCCGCTCTTCCAACTTTGCTGCAGCAGGGGCAAGTCGATGAGCCTCCGCCGCATTTAGCGCACTTGCCGTGTGAGTTACAGCAGTTGCAATGGCAGGTCGACTCAAAGTGCCCGGTGCAGCCGCAACCATAGACAGTTCGGCTATTGATAACAGCCAATGGCAGCATGGCCCAGACGGCGATTGTCTGCCATCGATTGCGAGCAGCTCGGTTTAGTCGAATGCCGGCCATTACGTGCTTCCTGGCGTTGCGCTTAATTCTAGGGGTGGGTGAAAACGCACGTCAAACCGACTTTACCCCGCATTGCTACGCGGTTTCCAACGACCTAGTTCGGCATCTGCTGTGCCAATTGATAACCTCCTTCACCGAACAGTCCGGCGAATTCTGAACGCAGAGATGCCCTAACTCCTTAACCATAGCTTATTTCCGGCAGAACGCTGTCACCCCGGATTTCGCGACTCATGGGGCGTGGAGCGCTCCCGTTACGATGCAATTGCTGCCATCGGGCTCGTGATTGCACATTGAAGCGCGCGTTCCTGCGCGCTAGACAGCACACAGCCCCAAGTTCGGAAGGCGTTCAACCGCTCATTGAATCAACCACCGTTGTGTGAAGAGTCAGCGAAATCGAGATCCTGCCGCCACTGGCGGTCCAGTTCGCCAATACCGTCAATCTCATAGCACCCTTGCAACGCGGAATCGTAACCCTCAAGCCTTGCCCGCTCCATGAACGCCACGAACTGGGCAGGACTTTTTCGCCCAACCAGAAACGCTGTGAGCGATGCGCTCTGTCCATAGAACGCGCCAAACCGATCCGGCCGTGGGTAATCTTCCATCGCCAGAAGTGCCGCCGCATGAAATGCCGTCCCATTTGAATAGGCAATTCTGAGATCGTTCCGATGGCGACCTTGCTTGGCTTGCGGGTCGGCCAAGATCGCAATACCTTCGTCAGCCCATCGCGGCAATGGGTCGGACGCAAACTTCTCACTGAGAACGACGTGCGTCAGCTCATGAGGCAACGCTGCGTTCAGGAAGTCTGTGTCAGCTTCAAGCAGGTCGATGCGCCGCGCAACGATCCGGCCCTTACTGGTCTTGATCGACGAAGAGCCTACGGTGCGATCGCCACCGCGACCAACTGCCTCGATGTAACTTCGGCGGCTACCGTGCAGAACGATTTGACACAATGGGTTCCAGGCATCTGGCGTATCTTTGCCGAGCCATTTGGCGCGCAAGGTGTTCCGCAACGTTTCCGCATGGCGCGCGAGGTGAGTCGCCGATGATTGCGATCGTTCGCAGCAAACCTGAAAGTTTGCCGTTTCCAGTATGAACCAACGACCTTGTCGATATGTCCGATCGACGTGCGGGCAATTGGGGCAAGTGCAAACCGTGCCTCTATCGCATTGGGCAAGGACACTTTGCGGTGCGAACGCGTAACTGAGAACGATAAGTGCGAGTGTTATGTAAAGCCCGGTCGGATTCCGCATTACTCCATTTCCGCCACACCGCCTGTAGGTGAGACGGCCGAGAGATCGCAAGAGACATGCCGAGGGAAAAATGTGTCCCCTCGACGAGCCAAGCCACACGCGCAAACCTCTGTCTTTGCACGACTTATGCAACTCCCGTTTTGCCGGATGTGATCAGTCAGTCATTCTTATGACAGCTGTCGTGCTCAAAAATCAGGCGTTGGCTGCTCCACTTGCTAGCGTCATCCGACGGCTAACTTTGTGAAAGCGTGACGGTTGCAGGAATCGTAACCGTCGCCTCCGCCGGGACTGCCGGTTGTTCCACGAAAACCGCTCGCTTGCGACTTCTAAGCGTACCGATTCTTCCAATGGGATCGTTCCTGCCGAACGTAAGCCCTTCCTGCTAACCCGCCAGCCTCGATTCCTGCCCGCCAGTTGCCGCACGGAGGCGTCATGTCGCTTGTCCGAATAGCGCAACTATGCGCGCTGATAATCGTCGTAATGAGTGGCTGCCGCTCGGCTCCGACGACGACCGTATCAAACGCCCCGCCACTTCCTGCCTCAGCGGACCCTGTCGGTGCCGAGGCGGCGGAAGCACTGCAACCGGCCATTGCGAACGTGTCCTTTGAAGAACCGCTTCCCGTCGCGGGCGACGCATTAAATTCGGACTTCGATTCGCAACATGAGTTGTCGTTGCCTAGACTTATCGAAGAAGTGCAGACTCGTAATCCATCGCTGCAAGCAATGGTTGCCGCGTGGCAGGCGGCCGCGCAGCGATATCCTCAAGCGATCTCACTTGATGATCCCATGTTCATGGCGATGGCTGCTCCCGCTTCGTTTGATTCGCCAGACGTCGAAGCCGGGTACGTTCTGCAAGGCTCGCAAAAGTTTCCTTGGTTTGGCAAACGCGCCGCCCGTGGTCGCATTGCCAGAGCCGAGACGAACGCCGCCTATCATGACCTGGAAGACAGCCGCTTACGCCTCGCCGAAGCGACTCAACTGGCTTACTTCGATTACTATTTGGCGCACCGCCAACAGGAACTGAATCGAGAGAACCTGGAGGTCATTCGCCAATTCCGCAAAACCGCACAGTCGCGATATCAAGCTAACCAGGTGACGCAGCAAGACGTGCTACAAGCTGAGGTGGAATTAGCCGAGTTGGAGCGGCGGATGATTGAGCTAGAGCGGATGAACCGTTTAGCGGCGGCGCGGGTGAACACGCTGTTGCGTCAACAGCCGTTCGCTCCTTTGCCGCCCCCTCCGGCGCAACTCAGCAGTCCGTCGGAGGAGCCAGATATAGAGACGCTTCAGCAGTTGGCTTTGAGTCAGCGCCCCGACTTGGCAGCACTCGGAGCCCGCGTCCGCGCGGAACAAGCCGCCGTTACTTTGGCCTGCAAAGAGTATTATCCGGACGTGGAAGTATTCGGCCGGTACGATTCATTCTGGCAGCCGGCCGACACTCAGAGTGACCTACGCGGGCAGGTCGGCGTCAATCTCAATGTTCCCATCTACCGTGGCAAACTTCACGCTTCGGTGCGGGAGGCCTTGTCCAAACTCAGTCAGCAACGCGCCGAATATGAACAACGCGAATTGGATATCCGTTATGAAGTCGCAGCTGCTTATGAGCAAGTGAGAGAAAGCCATCGCACCTTGCAGCTTTATGCTGAGCGACTGGTTCCTACGGCCGAACAGAACGTCGCTGCTGCTCGCTCGAACTATGACGTGAACAAGTCCAGTTTTCTTGATTTGGCAATCGCGCAGCGACAGTTGATTGACCTGCGTGAAAAGCGGGAAGAGGCGCTGGCCACATACCATAGTAGACGTGCCGAATTGATGCGCGCGGTGGGCGATTCGAGAGCGAATGCAAGATCGGCTGAGGAAGTATTGATGCCCGCTCCACAGTGACGCTTCGTTAAATCCAATTGGTCTATTCGGAAATGATTCGTTTGCCGGCACGCATCGCGCTAAGTCTTTTGCAGGCCCTGGTTTTGAACGGTCGTGTCTAAACTCGTCCCGGAAAAAAGTTGAACACAAACGTGGAACTTGGAGCTTGCTGAGGCCAAAAGTAAGAGGGCAGTCCGGCAAGAAAAGCTGACGGCCTCGATTAAATTCGTCAAGTTACGGCCGAATTGACTGCAAGACTGCGGGTTGCGGTGTTCAAGGGCTGCCGGCCGTTGGCCGGTCGCTTGTGCAAACCAGACTTGCGATGCGTGGATGGGAAACTTAGGATTGAGTCTGCAAAAATCGAGGCTGGACTCGATTCGATTGTTAGGAAGTTGGGGACAAGGAAGCCGAAGAATAAGTGAGGCCGGGGCCCCGGATTCGGACGCCAAAAAGCTTGTGCAAACGCATTTTCTAATTATAAATTGCCTTGAATTATAGCGGAAAACTGGAATTGGCCGCAGAATCCTAATCCGCGTGTCTGGGGTTCGAGTCCCTCCTCCGCTAATCAGCGGGGAGCGTGGAGTTCGTCTAAGCTTCCAGTGTTCCGACTCTACGCTCCATGCTCCTCGCTCCACGCCTCTGACCATGCTCGACACTGACCAGTGGTATTTTGAAATCGGCGACGGGCAGACGTACGGGCCGTTCCCGCTGGACAAGTTGCGAAAGTGGGCGGCCGCCGGCAATCTCATGCCGACGCATCGAGTACGGCGTGCCGACTCCTCCGAGTGGACGATCGCGGCCTACGTACCCGGTTTGGAACTGACCACGGCCGACACGGTCCCGGCGCCGGTGGTCGACGACGACGGCGAGGAAGTGTCTCGCGGCAAGCTGGGCGCACTCGTCCAGGCACTGAGCCGCAAGCGCAAACCGGCGGGGCACGGGAAAGCAGCTAGCGCGGACCATCAAGAGTCCGACATCATCGCCCTTTGCGATGAGCTGCTGGAAGTCGCCTACCAACGCGGCGCATCCGACCTGCACATCGATCCCGAAGAAAACATCACGTTGATTCAACTCCGTGTGGACGGGGTGCTGGAGCCGCTGCGGAAATTACCCAAGTCAATCCACGCCGCGGTGGTTAGCCGCTACAAAGTGCTATCGAAGATGGACATCGCCGAGCGCCGCATGGCTCAGGATGGCCGATTCTTTCACTGCTTAGGCCCCCAGCAGCGTCGAGTTCACATCCGAGCCGCGATCCTGCCCACCACTCATGGCGAGCGGCTCACGTTGCGCTTGCTTGCGGTCGAGACTGAGCTGCTCACGCTGAACCGATTGGGTATGTCGGAGCCGGCGCTGCGCACCTTTGCCGCCTACACGGCCCAAAAGCAGGGCATGATCCTGCTCTCCGGCCCGACCGGCAGCGGCAAATCGACGACACTTTATGCGGCGCTCCGGCACCGGCTGGCAAACCATCCGGGCCGATTTATTACCGTCGAGGAACCGGTGGAGTTCGACATCGTCGGAGTCGCCCAGATCGAAGTGGATACCGCAGACAAGGTCCGCTTCGACACGGTACTGCGCAACATTTTGCGCAGCGACCCCGATGTGATCATGATCGGTGAGATTCGCGATTTCGCATCGGCCGACGTGGCCATCAAAGCGGCGCTAACCGGTCACCTTGTGTTCAGCTCGATTCACACCAATTCGGCCGCCGGAGTGGTAACTCGGCTGATCGACATGGGGCTGGAGCCGTTTCAGGTGGCGGCAACGGTGCGACTGTGCGTTGCGCAACGATTGGCACGGCGACTGTGTATCGAGTGCCGCCGGCCGCGGCCATTGAGCGCTGCGGAAGCAGCGGCGGTCGGCCGGCCCGACGCCGCCGGTACGACAGTTTATGATCCGGGCGGCTGCGAGCAATGCAACCGGCGCGGCTATAAGGGCCGTATCGGCTTGTTCGAGCTGCTGCCGATCGACGAGGACCTCGCAAGGCGGATCGTCGACGGCGCCAACGAAGCGGACATCGCGCGCCGCGCGAGGGAACGAAAAATCCCCGGCCTCCGCGACGATGCGGCCAGCAAGCTGCTGGACGGCGCGACAAGCTTCGATGAAATTGTGGCAGTCTCGGCGTGGTGACTACTGACGCGGGTCCAGTCCCACTAGAAGCGGTTTCAAAACTTGTAGCTGGGGTCTGTGACCCCGGCGAATGCTGGCAAGCCGGCCTCATAGAGGCCAGCTACAATCCGTTTTGACACCGGTTCTAATTGAAAATGAGGTACAGGAGCCCCGCCACGAACGGCACTCCTAGCGAGAGGCCGACGATCCACGCCGGCGAACGGTTGATGAGTCGCTCGAAACGTCTTCGGCCACTTTGAAAGTCTCGCAGCTGCCTGGCCACGTTCGTCAATTGGTCGGCTTCTTTCCTAAATTGGTCGAGGGCGCGAGTAAGCTCGGCATCGCCGATCTCGGCTTGGATCTCGAGTTGTTTGGCGCCGGTGAGGATCTTTCGGGCCAGAGAAATCTTGAAACGCCGCACCGCGATGTCTTTGGCCGCTCCCGCGTCCGCCAACGTAATGCCGTGCTCCGGCTTAAACGTGAAACCGCGGTCCACCTCATAGCGCCATTGCATCAGTTCCGTGACTATTTCCGGGCCTACGCTGGGAATGCCGTAAAGTCTGATGCGTTCAACATCGTTGGCCGACTCGACTCCGAAGGACTCAAGAATGGCGACGTGGGAGATCGTCAACCCGGGGATTTTTCGAAAGTAGTCGCGGATCATGTAGCCGCGCAGATAGTCTGTCCTTTGCGATTCGCGATGTCGCACCAGAACACTCTGCAAATTCTGGTCTGCGTTTCGATAATTTTGGATTTCGCCGTTGAAGTCGTCGGTCGCGCGCTCGAATGCTGATTCGCGTTGTTGATGTTGAGAATGAACGGCTCCTGCCCGTCGGAAGAGCGCCTTCTGCATCCTGCCAAGCCGGGCTTCGTAGTCGTCGACAGTTTGGCGTTGCGTGCGCGCCTGTTTGCTCTGGACGAAAATGATTCCCAGCGAAATCGACAGCGCGGCTCCGGTGGCGAGCGTCGCGGCGGAGCCGAGAATGACACCCAACAGGCATGCCGCCCAGGTCGCGATTAATAAAGCCGCGATGGGGTCGGACGCGGTGAGTTTTGTACGCTTCTTCAGCCGTCGAAGCTTGGGCATGCTCGGCAACGAAAGCTGGCGCTGTAGCAAGAATGGAAAGCGCACCTCCTTGAGCATGAATATTTTCTCATCGAGCACGGCCAATCGGTCGGCGGAGACAATCGTCGTTCCGCCAGACGCGACGAAGAACGTCGGGCCGCCCGAATCTTCGATGCGACACCACGGACATTCGGCGGCATCGAGCGAAAAAACGTGTGCCGGATCGAACTTACAGACCTGGCGGCGCTTGATCAGGGCATCGAGCTGATTGATCCACTCAAGCGGGCTGGGGCGCGCCGTACCCTCCGGGCCGCGAAATGCCGCTTCGAATAGATCTCCAATCCCGGGGGGCAGATCATTCAATAGGAGCGACGCCGGCGGCGGGTCGACGAGCGTTTCCGCTCGGTGTTTCGAAAAGGCGAAGCGTCGGCCGGCGATGGCCTTTTCGATCGATAGATCGCCCGGCCCGTGATAACGGCCTGCGAAGGGATGCCGGCCCACAAACAGCAAGTGGAAGATCAAGATCGCCAGGCCGAAGCGGTCGTGGTTGCCTGTGCGGATAAGATCGCGCAGTTTCTGGGTTTGCAGTTCCGGCGGCGTGAAGTGCGGCGTGCCCACTGGGCAATGGTATGTCGTAGCGCCATTGGTGATTTGGAATGAATCGCAATCGATCATCCGTACACACATCTGTTGGTCGACCAACAGGTTGCCCTGGTTCACGTCTCCGACAACCACGCCGGCGGAGTGCAGCGCGTGAAAGGCGGCCGCGGTATTTCTGGCGGCGAGAGCCAGATGGTGCCAACCAGCATCGGGAAAGTGGCGGCGCCGGTTCGTCGTTCCATATAGTTCGTGCAGCTGGCGGGCGCCCGCCATTTTATTAATCAGTATGCCGCACGGCTTGCGCAAAGTTGGATCGAAAAGCATCGTGCGAGGCCAGGTCGCGATCGTCTCCAATGCGTTGGACCAGCACGAGATCATCGTTTGAAGCTTCGCGACTTGATCCTCCGGCAGCGGCCGTTTGTGATAAACCTTGGCGACGTACGCAGGTTGTCCCTCGACTTCATAAACGCTGCCCTCTCCACCACGACCAATCTCCGCTCCCAGCGGAACAGGTTGGCTGATGGAGTCAAGCAACGTCGTTGGTGTCGTGGCGAGTTGCAATGATGAGTGTCTTGTCGTCATCAGACCTGAGCTGGACCGATTCGGATGCCAGAAACTTTCGCAGGCCCTCACTGAGACCGGCGAGGTCGCCGGAGGTTCGAAGGGCTTTGAACAACGGTTCGAAAAAAGGCGCGTGTGGGGTTTGCTGAGTGAAGGAAAGGGCGAGTCGTTCCAGGCCGTCCGTGAGTAGTGCGAAATTCGAGCAGCCAGTCTTGATGGCCAGGAAATCTAGCCGATCTCGATAGTCGTCGGACGTGAGAACGTTGGTCGTGTTCGCGTACTCGCCGGATTGCGGCCAAAATATGGACCGTCCGAATAAATCTGCCACATCAAGAAGCTCGCAAACACCTGAATTTAAGGGATTCTCAACGAGTCAATGTGTCAGATTTTTTGCGACGA
>JAKEIB010000046.1 GCA_022614705.1 Planctomycetota bacterium
AAGGTCTGCGCTTTGCGAGCCCTCGGGCATCGCCATTTAACTTGGGACTGCCGCCTCCTGAAAGCGGAGGCCATGATGAGTATCAAGGCGCTGCAGTTGACCCGCCAGCAACACGGGCGGTTTGGCCTTTCTCCTCCGCTACGTGTATACTGCGTGCAATCCACTCACGTAAGCGATGAAAAAGGATGAAAAAGGTGTCAGGAACCGTTTCTGGCTTCATATCCTACCTTCGCTGCTGCGAGGTAGTCGTCCCATGCCCGCGACATTGCACCAACGATCCCAACCTGTCAAGAAACGGTTCCTGACACCTTTTCCATTCGGCTGAATCGATTCCGCGCGAGTGGCGATAATGCGAGGGCGACCAAAATGAGCAGTACGGTAGCAGGCTCGGGAACGAATGTGACAGCCTCCAATCCGTCGATGTTTTCGGTGTTCGCGTTAAAGATCAGCGAGACTGGATTGATCGTGTCCCAGGTGCGTCCGCCGTGCTGGAGGTAGACCATCGGCAGGCCATTCTGCCACACAAACAGCTCGCCACCATCCAAACCCCCCACGGGACGCAAACTAAAGATAATCCAGTCGCCGAAGTCCCAGATCGTATTGCCGGCAACGTCATGGACCATCAGCGCATCGACGTCGATTTGGCTCAGATCAAGATGGAAGCTTTGGTTCAGTGCGTCGCGAAGCGGGTCGTGATTGATGTACGGCTTTGACACGTGCCCGAATGGGTCGTAGTGAAAGATCGACACGGGCGGAAAGCCACCGCCCGGCGGAACCGGTGGAATCGGGTCGCCAATGTACGAGTAGTGGTTGGAGTCGAAGCCGCCGGAGCCGTCGTGCTGCGGCGAGCTGGGGTCGCCCCACAATTCGATGGCGTCCACCTCGTTCGGCTGGCCGCCAGGCGCCATGTTGCGGACCTGCTGAGCGGTCGCCCAAATGCCCACTGCGCCGTTTGGATTGTGATTCCGCAAGAAGTTCTCTTGACCGAGCGAGACGATCATGGCCGCCCGATTGTTCAAGAGGGGAAAGAACAGGTAGTCCTGTTCGTTGGCCAGCGCGTCGACTTGGTCGGGATCCTCCGGCGGCGGGCCGGACCCAGAATAATCGAAAGCGTTCGTGTTGCCACCCAAGCCATCCCAGCCCAAGTTTTGCAGCGGATCAATGGCTTGAAGTTGATCCACGTCGACGTCGTCCGAGTATTCTTTGCCGGGAACGGATGCCGGAGGCGGTAGTTGAGCCTGGGCGACGGAAGAAAGTAAAAGCGAACCGCCTACAATCGCAAGCGGGCCGAACGCTCGATGCCAGATCATGAGACGCCTTCCGGTCAATGGACCACTAACGGCGTCCGGGATTGCCCCCCGGTCGCCGGAGCAAAAGCGCGATGAACGTCGGCCGAGCGGCGTTAGCAATTCCCGCCTTGGCGACAAGAGTTCGAATCCATGCCAGCTCGTTCCAAGGGCAGAGCGCCGGCGTCGGCCGATAGGACAAACTAATCTTCGCGCACGGGGCTGATCGCTTACAGCGGCCGGGCGAGGATATCTCAAACTACCATCACATTTTGCCCCCTCGCATGACCGCTTGTCAAGCATTTTCTTGAAAACAGGTGGGGTCGGCGGACGCGGGTCCGCGAGACTTGTTCGAGAAACCTAAAAACCGTTGCCGAATTTGACCGGGCATTCTGGGCGAGGCGCCGCCCGCGACGGCATCTTCGCATAGCATCCTGTCAAGCCCTCACTTTTGGCCGCGCGCACTCTTGGAAAAATCTTGTTGAAATTGTGCCACGACCTGTGCTCGGGTGAAAAATCGCGTGATTCGCCGAGTAGTCGGTGGAAGCGCGCTGGCGACCGCCTGTTCTTGGCCTCGCACCCGCTATCGGTGGGTGGTCAAAAATGAGTATTGAACTTATGTCCACTATCTGCTAGGATGACCCTCGCATGATCGCCAGGTGTCGACGATCAGAGGCGTGCGGAACCGCCCGTTCTCGATTGGCCCGCGCTTCCAGCTGCAGCCCCTCACCCGGTAGCCGCAGTGAAGCGCACCCTAGGGGTCGGGAACGACTACAGCGGACCTCCTGCGCCACTGCGTGCTATGTGGATAATTCGTCTCCCCGAGACGCCCCACGTGACCTGAGATTGTGCGGCCGGAGCTCCGCACGTCGGAACCGGAGGGGGCCCCCTTCTTTTTTATCGAACATACGCCAGGAACACTTTCGCCCCAATTTTGAGCAGGTCCAGTTGTGCGTGGGTCTCCGTTCGGCTGTCTTCGACAAGCTCAGACCCCGAGCCTGTCGAGGGGAGCTCACGGCCGAAGCCCGGCCCGGCACAACATGGACCGAAGGTCTCACCGCTTTCGGCCGCGCTCCCGTTGCGCGCCGCTGCCCGACTTCCTCCCGATCTTTCTTTATCCCTGCATCCGTCATCAAAAGGCACACGCAAAAACCTGTCCCCTTGTGTCCCCTTTCGGAAAATACGCATGTCTTAGCCCGCGTCCTTAGGGCGGCCAAACCTGTCCGCCGTCCGCATCATTGACGACCAAGATTGCCCGTCCTGCAGCAAACTGTATCACTACCCTTACGCAGTCCGACATTGAGCCAACGGCCCAATATCCTTATATTGACTGGCTTATCCCCACAATTTGACTCTCAACCAAGTGAGAACCGCAGTGACCAGCCATTTGATTGCCCCGCATGGGGGCACGTTAGTTGATTTGACCGTTTCCCCGCAGCGCGCCGCCCAGATCAAAGACCAATCGCGCGACTGGCCTTCCTGGGACCTGACGCCCCGCCAATTGTGCGATCTCGAACTCCTGTGCAACGGCGGCTTCTCGCCGCTCAAAGGCTTCATGGGCAAGGCCGACTATGAAGCGGTCTGCAACAAGATGCGGCTCGCCGCGGGCACCCGGCACGAGCCAAATGATCCGGGTGCCGGGTCGACGCTCTGGCCGATTCCGATCACGCTCGACGTGTCGACGGAGTTCGCCGAGAAGCTGAAGCCCGGCATGAACGTCGCCTTGCGCGATGCCGAAGGTGTCATGCTCGCAGTGATCAAGCTGAACGACATGTGGGAGCCGGATCGCAAGAGCGAAGCGGAGCGCGTGTTCGGCACCGCGAACACGGAGCATCCGGCCGTCAACTACCTCATGAATCAGAGCAAGCCGGTATATCTCGGCGGCCCGGTCGAGTGTCTGCAACTGCCGATTCACTACGACTACAAATCGCTGCGCCACACGCCGGCCCAGTTGCGTGAGGAATTCGCCAAGCGCGGCTGGCGCAAAGTGGTCGCCTTCCAAACGCGCAATCCAATGCATCGCGCGCACCACGAGCTCACGCTCCGCGCGGCGAAGGAAGAAGAAGCCAATTTACTCGTGCACCCGGTCGTGGGCATGACCAAGCCAGGCGACGTCGACCACTACACGCGCGTGCGCTGCTACCAGGCACTCATGTCGCACTACCCGCAGAACACGGCATCGCTCTCACTACTGCCGCTGGCGATGCGCATGGGCGGCCCGCGCGAGGCCGTGTGGCACGCCATCATCCGCAAGAACCACGGCTGCACGCACCTCGTGGTCGGCCGCGACCACGCCGGCCCGGGCAAAGACTCCAGCGGCAAGCCGTTCTACGGGCCGTACGATGCTCAGCAGGTCATGCAGGAGCATGAAAAGGAGCTGGGCGTGAAGATGGTCGATTTCAAGCAAATGGTCTACGTGCCGGACGAGGACCGTTACTACCCGGTCGACGAAGTGCCGGAAGGCAAAAAGACGCTCGACATCAGCGGCACCGAGCTGCGCGACCGCCTGGCCCGCGGCACGGAGATCCCGAACTGGTTCTCGTACTCCGAGGTCGTGAAGGAGCTGCGCCGCAGCCACCCGGCCCGCGCCCGCCAGGGCTTCACCGTGTTCTTCACTGGCCTCAGCGGCTCCGGCAAAAGCACCATCGCCAACGTGCTGCTCTCGAAGCTGCTCGAACTGGGCGGCCGGCCGATTACGCTCCTCGACGGCGACCTCGTGCGCAAGAACCTCTCCAGCGAGCTGGGCTTCTCCAAGGAGCACCGCAACCTCAACATCAAGCGCATCGGCTACGTGGCGGCCGAGATCACCAAGCACCGCGGCATCGCCGTGTGTGCACCGATCGCGCCGTACGACGACATCCGCAAGGAAGTCCGCGCGATGATCCAACCCCACGGCGGTTTCATCCTGGTGTACGTCAACACCAGCGTCGAGGAGTGCGAGAAGCGCGACCGCAAGGGCCTTTACGCTAAGGCCCGCGCCGGCATCATCAAAGAGTTCACCGGCATCAGCGATCCCTACGACGTCCCCAGCGACGCCGAAGTCATCATCGACACCCTGGACCTCTCCGCCGAAGAAGCCGCCCAGGAAATCTTCCTGCGGCTAGAAAAGGAAGGCTACATCGGCGCGGAGGAGTAAAGCGTAATCGTGCGCGAACATCTTACAGCAACTAAGAATGAGCTCGCGTCCGAGATGGGCCGGATTTCGGAGCTGGCGTACTGCGCCGGTTGGAAAAGCGGTTTGGAGTTCTATCTCTGGAAGTTGTTGTCCGACGGACCGGGGGAATTTGGCTGCTTGGAAATCACGCAAGAACGCATTAACAACCTGCGCTCCTTATCGGTCGCTAGCGGCGGTTGGATCGTTTGGGACCGCGAAGAGGATAGGGCATTCGTACCTTTGAACGAGTGGCAGCAGCGATTTGCCGAATGGACCAATCGCAAGCGAAAATAGTCGGTGCCGCTGTTGCCATATTGCGATCACACCCGTGCCCTACGACCAAACACTCGCCACAAACGTCCGCACGCTGCTCGGGCGTCGAAAGAATCTCACGGAAAAGAAGATGTTTGGCGGTGTGGGATTTCTCTTGGGCGGCAATATCTGTTGCGGTGTGTGGAAAGACTTTCTCATCTTGCGGCTCGGCGAGGATGCGGCCCGGCAGGTTCTTGCGGAAGAGCACGCCCGGCCATTCGACATCACGGGCAGGCCGATGCGCGGTTGGGCGATGATCGAACCGGACGGCTGGCGAGACGCCGCCCGCCTCCGCCGCTGGATCGAGTGGGCGACCGAATTCACCGGCACATTGCCGGCCAAGTAGGCGGCGTCGCGGTAATGTAGCGCGGATTCAGTTCGCCGATTAACTACGTAAACGCGCAACAGGCTCTCGCTCTGGCCCGGTTTCGAAGGCGGTGGACGCTTTGCACTCTACTCGCCGCCGCCGTGACCGGCATTGTTGAAAGTTGAAAGCTGATTTGCGGGACTCAAGCGTGGCAATGCTCAAATCGCACGCAAAAAACCGGTTTGATGTGTTGGCATGAGGCTTGCAGCATTGACCGCTCGCTGAAGCAGCGCTAACACTTGTCTGCATCCTCTTTCCGCGCATCGTGGCGCAACTATCTCAAAGTGTAGGACAGGAACTAGCCGCGACCCGGGTACCGCCCGTAGAGTGGTCGGGTCGCCGGCCGGAGCAATCAAATTTCGGCGACCCGTTGCGATCGCGGCTAAAGTAGCAACCCGCCCATTTCACGAATACTTCAGTACTACACAACATGAAAATCGGTTTCGTCGTCAACGATATTAAGACCGAACAGCCCAGCTACACCACCACGCGGCTCGCCATGACCGCCGTGAACCTGGGCCACAAGTGCTACACGTTCGGCGTCGGCGACTTCATGTACGCCGCCGACGGCTCGATCCATGCGCGCGCCCGCAGCACCAACGGCAAAACGCACAAGTCGCTGGAAAAGTTTCTTAAACTACTGCAGGCCGATGACCACGAGCCCGAGACAATCTGCCTGGACAACCTGGACGTGCTTCTGCTGCGCAACGATCCATCGACCGATGCGACTGATCGACCGTGGGCCGCTTCATCCGGCATCCTATTCGGCCAGCTCGTCGCGCGACGCGGGGTGATGGTGCTCAACGACCCCGAGCACTTGGCGCACGCGCTCAACAAGACATACTTTCAACATTTTCCGGAGGAGGTCCGGCCGAAAACGTGCATCAGCCGCCACGTCGACGAGATCAAACACTTCATCGAGAAGCAGCACGACCGCGTCGTCATCAAGCCGCTGCAAGGCTCTGGCGGCAAAAACGTGTTCCTCATCGGCGAGGACGAGAAGGCGAACCTCAACCAGATGATCGATGCCGTCATCCGCGATGGCTATTGTGTCGCCCAAGAATACCTGCCTGCCGCCAGCAAAGGCGACGTGCGACTGTTCGTAATGAACGGTCGACCGCTGTTGCACGACGGAAAGTATGCCGCGTTTCGCCGCGTCAGCAAAACGGGCGACGCCCGCAGCAACATGCACTCCGGCGGACAAAGCGAGCCGGTTGAAGTCACCGATAAAATGCTGCGCCTCGTCGAGATTGTGCGCCAAAAACTTGTCGCCGACGGCATGTTCCTCGTCGGCCTCGACATCGTTCAGGACAAACTCATCGAGATCAACGTCTTCAGCCCCGGCGGCCTCGGCAGCAGTAGCGAGTTCGCGGGTGTCGATTTCCCGGCCGTCGTCATCAACGACCTGGAGCGCAAATCGCAGCACCGAAAGTTCTACGGCGCCCGCATGACCAACGTCGAGCTGGCGACGTTATAGCGAAATGGCCACGGTAGCGTCGGCCGCAAGGCCGAAGCTACCGCCAGGTTGCTCCGGCTACATTACCGAACCGCGCGAGAATGCCGTCCTACATGATTCGGCGTGGCCGCCGACGACAACGTTACTTCGCCACCCAAGTCTGTCGTAAAAGCCGCATCGGCGCCGGCGGACGAAACTGCCAGGCCCAGGACTGGTCCCAAAGTTGGAGTCGCAGCATCTCCCAAGCCGCGCGCGGCCGCTGCCACAATTGCCGCGCCACGGCCCACCACACTCGCGGGTCGTACGCTAACTTACGCGTGAATCGCCGCAACCAGAATTCGCTGGTGAGATGATAATCGTGTGTACCGTCGTCTTCTTCGACGAGGTCAAATTGGCCTGCCGCGCACCGCTCAAGCTGCCCCGGCGCTGGATACCAGCCGCCGAATCTTTCCGCAAGCATGGCGAACTGGTAATGCGGGCTGCGGCGCGGATGCGCGTAAGGGCCTCGCATGATTTCCGCCGGATTGAACTGACCCGCTTCACGGAAGTGGATCGCCGTCGTCACAAGCCGGCCGCCATCGGCGACCAGTCGGCGACAAATGGCGAACATCTCCTCGTAGATTTCGTCCGCCCGCCCGGCCGCCGCATCCGCCACTTGTACGAAATGCTCCAGCGACCCATTCGCCACAATCGCGTCGAACTCAAGCTCCCCTCCCTTATAGGTCGGAGAGCCGCCGTGGCGGTGAGGGGTCGGGGGAGGGTTCGTCAAAATATCACGGTAGTTCAACTCAAAAACCGTCAGCCCGCGTGCGCGGCAGTTCGCGACTTGCGACGGCGAAATTGTGATGCCCATCGCCGTCGCACCGCGCCGCGCTGCGTGTTCCAAAATCCGCCCATAACCACAGCCGATGTCCAACAGCCGCGTGCCCGGTCCGCAACGCACTTGATCCAAAAGATACTCGGCCTGTCGCTCTTGCGCCGCCAGATACGCTGCTCGGTCATTCCGATCGTCGAGGTACTTGCCGTCCGTCAAATCGGTCACTCCGCAGGCCGGCGCTACAGTCATGAGATCGTAGCAGGTGCGGACCGTAGGCGCGGTGAAGGTTCGTGAGGCTGCCGCGGCTTCAATTGTTGCCATGAGGATTAAGCAATCAATGAGTTGGCTTGCCCACGCTCAAAATGGCGATGCTGAAAACAATACTCGTCGGCACTGCAAGAATCAGGCCTAGAATTAAGCCGGCGACTGTACAGCAAATCAGCGAAACGAGACCCAGCGTCGGCCGCGATCTCGATCTGGCCAGGAAGAAGGGCAAGAGACCGCACAGTAACCCGACGACAAGGCCGCCGACAAGGACACCCACCCAATAGCCGATCCAATACGCTTGGTCCTGGGGAACCTGATTCGGATCCATATCGACGCGCTCCGTGTGAAAAGTCCAGCCGCCTTGGCCGAGTGACGCCTTCCAAGCAGTATGACTTTACGCCGAACCGATTAGATTCTCAAGCCTTCGCTGCTGATTCGAGATTCGTCGGTCAACCGTCGCACAACCTGCTTCGCATCGCCCGTTTCGGCCAGCAGGTCGAGCTGCCGCTGCGCCGCGCTGGGATTCTCGGCCATAACGACGCAGTGGTTCAGATAGGACTCGCAGCGTAGTTCGGTGGCGACAGGCCCCAGCACTTCGACAAGGCGCTTCACAGTGTGTGCAACTGTCGCGACGTGATACGTATTCGTGTCGACGAGCTTGGCCTGGTTGCCAAACCGCGCGGCGCGCCACTTATTCTGCTGCACCATCATCGGGTGGCTGTCGTGTTGATACGTGCCATTGTCGATTTCATCGGAGAGCGCCTTTACCAGGCATTGCACGAGTGCGGCGATGGCCAGCGTATCCGTGAGGTTGCCCGGCATGTCGCATACGCGGACTTCGACCGTGCCGAAGTTGTGGTGCGGCCGCACGTCCCACCAGATTTCCCGGATCGTGTTGATGAACCCGGTGTCGATCATGTGGTTCACCAGCCACACGTACTCGCTCCAGTTGCGCATCAAAGTCGGCAGACCAGCAGTGGGGAGGCCTTCCATCACTTTCGATCGATGCGACTGCAGCCCAGTGCGTCGACCTTCCCAAAATGGACTGCTGACGCTGATCGCGAGCAGCGTCGGCAAGTGGCGCATGATGCGGTCGCATATCATCACTGCCTTGTCGCCCGAGTCGACGCCCACGTGTACGTGCAGCCCAAACGTCACGAGGCGGCGGGCCATCTCTTGAAGCAGATTCACGAGCTGCAAATAGCGGGCATCCGGCGTGATCCGCTGATCCTCCCAGCTTGAAAACGGGTGCGTCGCTCCCCACCACAGCTTGAGACGGAGCGCGTCGCAGGCGTTCTCCACAATCGCGATCTTGCCGCGCAAGTCGCGCTCGGCGTCGCCGATCGTATCGCAAATGTCGGTGTTGATTTCCAACACGCACTGCATCAACTCCGGCTTGAAGTTGCTGCCTTCCTCACTCTGATGCCCATCGGCCGTAAGCCGCGCGTTGAGCAGGCCGTACGCGCTGGTAAGCGCCAACGACTCGCCGTCCAAGAGCCCGAGCTCCAGCTCGACGCCGACGGTCGGACGATCATTGCGATGAAAATCGATCTTCGCCATGGGAGAGTCGAGAGCTGAGGGTCGAGAGCCAAGAGCCAAAGGTGTGCTTCGTTCCGCCAACCTGGATTGTGTTACGCTTGCGGTTTAGCTAACTCCACCACCGTTCGCGCCAGTATCTTCGCCCCCACCGCCAGGCAGCGCTCGTCCACGTCGAACGTCGGCGTATGGAGGCCGCTCCAGGTGCCGTCGTCGCCGGCTGCGCCCAGCCGGAACATCACCCCCGGCACGCGTTCCAAGTACACGGCAAAGTCCTCGCTGCCCATGCTGGGCCGGGGCAGGGCGGTGATTCTTTCGGCGCCCAAAAGCTCGGTCGCCACATCGGTCACGAGCGCGGTCAGGCTTTCGTCATTGTAAACCGATGGAGTGCCCCGCTCAAAACATACGTCGAGCTTTGTGCCCGTGACTTGCTCGATCCCGTCGGCCAGCGTACGAATGTGGGCGATCGTTTTCTCCCGCACCGCGCGGTCCAGCGTGCGAACCGTGCCCTCCAGCACCACTTGCTCCGGAATCACGTTGGCATTTTGCCCGCCGTGAATCTGCCCGAAGGAGACCACGACCGCATCCTGGCTATCGGTCGCGCGTGGAACGAATTGATACAGCGTGCTGATGAGTTCGGCCGCCGCCGCAATCGGGTCCGTCGATTCGTGCGGCCGCGCCGCATGACCGCCGCGACCTTGCACCGTCACGCGCATGGCATCGCAACTGGCGGTGAAGACGCCCGCTCGCACGCCGATCGTCCCGGCCTGCCGTGTTGGGTCAACGTGCACCGAAAAAATCGCGTCAACACGTTCCAGCGCTTTTGCCCCGACCATCGCTCGAGCTCCCGCGCTGGTCTCCTCGGCGGGCTGGAAAATCCCGCGCCAGGTGACGGGCCAGGGTAGGGCGCCGTCGCGTTCAAGTCGTTCCAGCGCACAGAGCGCACCGAACACGGTGGCCGTGTGCGCGTCGTGCCCGCAGGCGTGCATTACCTCGGGCACCGTGCTGCGATAAGGTGTTTTCTTCTGATCTTCGATTCGTAGCGCGTCGATATCGGCTCGCAGCGCAATCCGCTGCGGAGCGCTTTGCTCGCGACTTTCAACGATAACGCCGCAGCCCTCCGGTCCCATCCGCACCGGCAACCGTAGCTCATCGAACAGTTGGTAGATGTGCAGACTGGTCTGCAACTCCTCGCCGCTCGGCTCCGGATGCGCGTGCAAATGCCGCCGCAAGGCGACCATTCGCGGCGACAACTCATCAACCGCCGCATCAATTCGACTTCGCCAGTCAGAGGGCATGTGCGTCACTATTTTAGCGTCGGCGGCCACGCCGACCGCACTTGATCCGGCGTTGCCGCCGGCACAAAACCCCACTTATCACAGCACAAACTCTGGCGCGACTAACTCTGGCAGCACGCCCGCCGCGTGGCCTTGCGCGAGGAACTCCGTCACTGCCTCGCGACCCCGCGGGCCGAAGTCGAGTGTCCAGTCGTTTACGTACATGCCCACAAACTTGTCGGCTTGCGACTCGTTCAAATCGCGTCCGTAGCGAAGTGCGTATTGCAGTGCGTCTTCGCGGTGCGACAAGCCGAATTCGATGCTTTCCTTGAGCAATCGCTGAATCTCGCGCACGGCCTTGGGACCCAAATCCTTTCGCACGGCATTGGCGCCCAGCGGCAGCGGCAAACCGGTCCGCTCCTTCCACCATACACCAAGATCGATAATCAGCCGAAGTTTGTGATCGCCGAAGGTGAGTTGCCCTTCGTGAATAATCAGGCCGGCTTCGACGGGTTGCCCCTTGTACAGGCCCGCTACGACGGCCGGTATGATCTGGTCAAACGGCACTTCAAGACATGCGAAATCCGTGCCCAAGCACAGCCGCAGCGCCAGGTACGCGCTGGTGAGTTTCCCCGGCACGGCGATCGTTTTGCCGCGCAACTGATCCAGCGTCATCCCGTCGCGGGCCACGACCATCGGCCCGTACCCGTCGCCCATGCTGGCCCCGCACGTGCAAAGGGCGTACTTATCGTGCAGAAACGCGTAAGCGTGAATGCTCACGGCCGTGAGCTCGAGCTCCGCCTGAAACGCGCGGCGGTTGAGCGTTTCGATGTCGACCAGCTCGTGCGTGAATTCGTAATCGCCCGTGTCGATGCGGTCGTTCGCCAGGGCATAAAACATGAACGCATCGTCCGGGTCGGGGCTATGCCCGACGCGGATCAATTGCCTTATGGTGGTCACAATACGGTCCTCATGCGGCTTGAGAATACCGCATGATAACACGGATTCAACCTTGTGGGAGGCGTCTCCGACGCCGATACGCTGCGGATGCTTGGCGGCGCTAAATCGGCGTCGGAGATGCCTCCCACATCCTCCAGGTGCGCATTGCCTACGCTTCCAGCGAAAGGCCGGTCATCGGCGCCGCCGGGTGCGCGGCACCGAAGTCATGCGTTGGCGTCGGCGCGGTCGCGCGCGTGCTGCCGTTCGCCGCCAGTTTTTCGCAAACCGTTTGCCAGGTTTCCCGCTCGAGTTCGAGAATCCGCATCACTTCAGTCAGGGCGGCCGCGTCGGCGTTAATCATCGCCTCGCTCACGCGGCGAAACACAAACCAATACAGCGTGGCCAGCTTGTCGTTGGTTTCGCTTTTCGTTTGTCGCACGCCAACCAGCAACTCGCCCACGATGTCGAGCATTCGCGTTAGCCGCGCCGTGGCTGCCGCGTTGTTGCCAGCGCGAAGTTCCTGTTCGGCCTGCCGCCCGAAGCGGAGCGCGCCCTCGATCAGCATCAAGTGCAGCCGCTGCGGCGGGGCCGTGAGAACTTTCGATTCCAAGTATTGCGAATGTTGCGACGTCATGTCTTACGCTTGTGACCCGGTTAAATGTTTCGCGAAGTGCTCGTCAGCGGCGGGATGACCTGCAACCCGGCCAATGCCGAAAGATTCTGCTGCATGGCCGCAATCGTGGACTCCAATTGGGCGAACGTGAGCAGCAGCCGCTCGCGCTCGCGCGACAGCCGTTCGTCCATAAACGCGATTCGCTCGTTGTTCGTTTTGATGATGTCCGCCAGCGTCTCGGATCGCGACGAAAGCAGCGAATCATCTTCACCCGCCAACTGTTCGATGGCGGTCTTGAGCTTCGCGGAAAGCCCTCGCGTTTCGTGCGTGAAGAATTCTTCCACCCCTGCCGGATCGTCGGCGAGCGCTTCATCGAGCTTTCCGCCGTCCAGTTTCAGCTTTCCCTTGTCGTCGAAGCCAAGACCGATCGATTCCAGCGACTCAAAATTGCCGACGCCGAAGAACCGGCCCGACAGAATGCGGTTCAGGTCCGATTCGACGCGAAGCGCGGCGGTCGTACCGAACAGCACGCCCGTGGTGAGGGCCTCTTCGTCGAACGCGGTTACCTGGTTCAGGTTGTCGCGAATCGAATTGAACGCGGCCACAAAGTCCTTCACCGCGGTTGTTATTTGCGACTGGGATTTGGTGACGTCAACGCTGACATTCTCGTCTGAGGCGGCCAGAACCGTCAGTTCAACTCCGGGAACAATGTCGTTAAATGTGTTATCTGACGATGCGAGCACAAGCCCCGTGCCCGACCCGCCGCCGCCAAACTCGAGCACGGCGTCGCGCGCCGCACTTAGCTCCTCGAAGCTCAGACCAGTGCCCAGCCCGTCGACCAGCAGCTCGTTTGCCGCGCCCGTCTTATCCACGGTGAGCACGAGCCGATGGCCCGTCCCATCGAAAACCGTGCTGGCCGTGACACCGGCGCTTAAGTTGTTGATCTTCGCTGCCACCGCAGCCAGACCGGTTTGGGCCGCCGACTGCGAGAACGTACCTGCCCCGTTGATCGCTTGCCGCTCAACTCCGTCGACCACGACGGTTCCCACGGCCGCGTCGAACCCAAGATCGTCCGCCGTTGTGCCGCCTCCTAACTCTTGCACCGTGAGCGTGCCGCCGCCTGCGGCGGTGTTGAACAGCAGTATGCCGTTTCCTGCGTCGTTGATCCGCGCTTCGACGCCAATGCTGGTGGCGTTGATCGCATTGATCACGTCCGCGACCGTCTCGAATGTTCCGCCCACCTGGTTCAATGTAAGCACCGCCGATTGGCCGTTCGAGTCGGTGATCCGAAACGAGCCGAGCGCAACACCGTTGCCGCCGTTCAGCGATGAGAGCTGAATTCCTGCCCCCGGGTCGTCGAGGTCCGTGAGATCGACGCTGTACTGTGACGTGCCGTCAACGACCTGGCGGTTGATGCCGCCGACGTTCGCTACCACGGAGTCGCCTAGGAGCCGCAGGTCGCGGCCCGTCGTGCCGCTGCCGACTTCCTTCACTTTCAGCTTGCCGCTGCCGGCTGCGTTGTCGATCAGCAGAATACCGTCGCCGTTGGCGTTGAGCCGGGCTTCGACATTCGCATTGGTGAGGGCGTTGATGCGGTCGATCACGTCGCCCAACGTTTTGGCAACGTTGCCGGACTGATCCAGATCTACTGCGCCGGTCACGCCGCTAGAGTCGGTGATGAAAATGTCGCCCACGTCGATGCCTTGGCCGCCGTTGAGCGAGGAGAGCAGCGTGGCCCGGCCGACCTGCTGCCGGCTGAGCGTCCCGCTGTTGACGCTCGTTGACGCGGAATTGATCACGATCCCCAGCGCGGTAGCGGTATTGTTGACATCGCCGTTCGCGACGATGAGATTGCTGGCTATGGCGCCGGTCGTATCGATGAGCGCGATGCCGTTACGGGCCGTGTTGATTTCAGCCGTGACGCCGACGGCCTGGCTGTTGATCGCCGCGACAATCCCGCCGAGCGTTTCGGCGCCGGAGAGGTTGACGGTCGACAAGACATTGTTGCGGTTGGTGATATTGATCGTTCCCAGCGTTCCGAGCCCCAACCCGCCGCGCAGGCTCGTGACGAGTGAGTCGCGCAGCCCGCTCGCCAAGCGCCGGCCGGTGAGCGTGCCGCCCGCCGCCGTGATGGTAAGCCCCAGTCGTTGTGCCGCGGTGCCCGTGCCGACGTTGCTAACCGCGAATGTGCCGCCGCCCGTCGTGAGATCGGTCAATTGAAGTCGGTTGCCATCGGCGGCAATCGTGGCCGAGAGTTTGGCGGGATTGGCGGCATTGATGGTGGTCACGACCGCGCCCAGCGTTGCGGCTGAGCCAAGTTCGATGTTGAGCGTTGTTCCGTCTCGCAAGGCGACTTGAAGATCGTTGCCGGACTGAAGTTCGACGCCCGTGCCGTCGTTGAGCGACGTGAGTCTCGTCGCGGCATGGAGCGCGAAAATGTCGGCGCCGGTCGCCTGGTTGGCGGCCACGTTGATGCTCACCAGCCCCAAATCGAGCGCCGTCTTGCCTCCGCCCACCTCTTGAACCCTGAGGTTGCCGGAGCCGCCCGAAGTATCCGTGAGCACGAGCGTATCGCCGCTGGCGACCGCCGTGACGCTGGCCTTGGTGTTGTTGTTGATCGCGTCAAGCACGTCGTCGATTGTGCGAGCAGTCCGCAGATCGATGTCGGCCACGTTGCCGGCGCGGTCGGTGATGCGAATCGATCCGCGTCGCACGCCGGCGCCCGCGTTCAGCTCGTCGAGCGAGATGCCCTTGTCGACAAACCCGCCGAAGCCGAACTTGAGCGTGCCTACCTCGGCTAGATCGTCGACGTCTTGGAAGCTCGCGCTCGCCAGTTGCTGGGCGGAAGCGGTTTGCAGCGGCCGAAATTGGTAGCTGCCAATGGCGGGGTTACCGCCGGCGGCGAGTGTTGCCTGGAGCGTTTTTGTATCGCTCGAGCTGACCGTCTTGGCATCGAACAGCGTGCTCGACCCCAGCTTATTCGCCTCGAACTCGAACGCCAGCACAAGCGACGTGAGTGTGGTGATCGCCAGCCGCTCGGCATCAATTGCCTTCGTGCGGCTCACCACCAGCTCGCGCGGCCGCGCCGCCACGGCCATCAGCTTGGCGACCGTTTCCTCGATCGGAATGCCGGTGATCAGGCCCACGCTAGAACTGATTCGACTCATGGACCGCCACAAAAACGAAGTGGGTGACGCCTTGTGTGCCACTGCTGGCTCTGTCCAGCAGTGCTCTTCCAGCAATTCCCTTGCCGTTTGAAGTTTGGAAACTACTTCCTAATGCAAGGAAGCAAACACGATCCACTGCTGAGCGAGTCAGCAGTGGCACCCAGAAACGCCACGCCGCCGCTGCTAGCACGTCGGCGCGCAACTCTACCGAATGTATCGACCGCGCGGGCAGCCTTTCTCGATAACAACAATCGCTCGTTCCCACTTGGCGCGGCGGAGCCGCAACCAAGTAGCACGGACTTCAGTCCGTCCGTGGCGGACTGACGGACTGAAGTCCGTGTTACGAATGCGCGCACCGTGCGCAAAAATCTGACGTTTGCAGTGCAGAGCGTGGGAACAAGGCGCAGGCATAAAAACAGCCGGCTCGGTCACGTGGGACCGAACCGGCCGGTGGTTTTCAAGTTTTTGCGCTAAGCCGCAAGCGGGTCAAGCTTATCGCAGCAGAGCCAGCACGTTTTGCGGGTTCTGGTTGGCGATCGAGAGCACCGTCGTGCCCGATTGCACGAGGATTTGAGCCCGGGTAAGGGCGGCCGTCTCGGCGGCGAAGTCGGCGTCGCGGATCTGGCTCTCGGCATCGGTCAGGTTGGTCAACGTATCGCTCAGAGCGTTTTTGTTGGTTTCGAGCAACGTCCGCTGGAAGGCGCCCAGCCGACCGCGGAGGGTGGTTACCTCGTCAATTGCCTCCTCGACGATCGCGGCCGCGGTCGTAGCATCGGTGGTGAGGTCTGCCGCGCCACCGGAAGCCAACTGGTACAACAAGCCGCTGGCGCCACCAAGCTGGGCCGTGTTGACGCTCGTGATGCCGAGGCGTGCCTGCTGGTTCGAGACCACGTCGGGGCCGAGTTGGAACAGCGCACCACCGCCCGTGATGGTGAAGTCAATGTTGCCGATGAATCCGGACGCCAGGCTCAACTTCAGGTCCAGCGTAGCCGTATTGAGCGATAGACTGTTGCCGCTGCCGTTGGCGTCAATGCCGTTGACCTTGGCCACAACATCGATACCGGTATCGCGTTCGTCAACTCCGACGGCCGTGGTGAACGTGCCGGACGAAACACTGCCGCTGCCCTCGCTGATGATCCTCAGATCGACGAAGGCCGCGGAACCGTACGCGGTCGATGTCAGTTCCAACGTCGTTCCGTTGGCGGTCGCGCTCACGCCCGTTGCGTCGCTCACCAGGTTAATCTGTGCGACCAATTCGCCAATGCTCGCGCCAGCCAATACGTTGAAGACTTCCGAGCCGGTCGCACCGGCCAATTCGAACACAACGTCATCGCTGATGCCGCCGGTGGCCGCCGCGCCGCCCGACGTGTTGGCCACCACCGGCGCCGTTTGCGTCACGGCGTTGTAGTTGCCGTCGCCGGTTGTGGTCGCGAGCGAAGCGCTGTAGTCGGCCAAGGCATCGATGGCATTTCTGACGGCATCGAGATCGGTCGTGCCGGCATCGTTCACCAACACCGTGATGTTTCCGCTGCCGTCGACTGTGGCCGTGGGGGCCGAGGTCGTGACCGCCGCCGATTCAGTAATCGTCACCGTCTTGCCGTTGGCGGCCGTGCCGGCCGCGGCCGAGGTGATGGTGATCACCGAGGAACCAGCATCGCGGCCACCGCTTAGACCCGCAATCGTGCCCGAGCCGCTGACCGTGTTGGCGTCGGTACCGCCCGAGGCCGTAAAGTCGCTGCCGGCGTTAATGGCAGCTTTGATATCGGCGACCGTCGCCACGCCCGAAGCCTGCGTCACGCTGACATTGAGCGTGTTCGTGGCGGCGGTGTAGCTGGTCGAAGCGGCACCGGCGCCGTAGGTAATCGTAATCGTCGCAGCCGAGTTGCCTTCGAGTCCGTCGGCAGCGCCGCCGGCGTCGGCGGCAATCGAGAAAGTTTCGGCGCCAATCGTCACCGTGCCACCGGTGGCCTGCGTGGCCGTGTTGGTAAACGTGGCGGATGTGCTGGCTGCGCTGGACGCGGTCGCGACCGGAATGTTGGTCACGTCCACCTGCGCCTGCGTCGAGGCGGCGCTGATCGCCACCGAAACCGCCACGCTGCCAGTCGCACCCAGGTTCGCCTGATCAATTTGCAGGCTGTTGACGCGGTTGAAGTTCGTTCCTGCCGTCGTCGTGAAGTCGAGGCTGCCGTCTAGCAGCTTGCGGCCCTGGAATGAGGTCGTTTGAGCAATTCGGTTCAGCGCGGCCAGCGACTCGTCGAGCTGCAGCTGATTGGCCGCGATCTGATCCGGCGTGACCGCACCTGTGTTGGCGCTTTCGGTGACCAGGCCACGAATGTCGTTCAGCAGCGAGCTCACCTGGCCCAAAGCGCTGTCGGCCGTAGCAATCACTTGATTGGCACGGTCGGTGTTACTGATGGCCTTCTTGATGCTGGTGATGTCGCTGCGCAAGTTTTCGCTGGCGATCAAACCGGCCGGGTCGTCCTTACCCGTGTTGATCCGCAAACCGGTGCTCAAGCGGCTGAGCGCCTGCTCGAGAGCAGCATTGGACCGGCCCAAGATGTTTTGGGCGACCAGCGAAGTGACATTCGTATTAATCCGTGACATTTCGAACGCCCCCCCTTTTAGGACAGGAATTTGTTCCAACCTGGGCCGGATGGCGCCGCAGCGCTTTGCACCAGCTTGATGTTGTTTGTTGAAGTACGACCGAAACCACTCGAAGCCAATTCAAATGCCGTTGCGGCCCTCATCTGACATCCTGAGGGAGGCTCGGCGACCGAAGGATCTATGTTGCCAATTAGATTCTTCACTTCGCTGCGCTTCGTTCAGAATGACACGCTTTTTCAGGCAGCCGTGGCAGGCCTCCCAGCAAACTGCGCAAGCCTAGGTTGCGTTTTCCTCTATGGCGGTTATGGTTCCCTAAATCCGCCCTGCAACACCGCTGCGGATGTTTACTCCTATGCGGAGATATCGACGTGGGAATTTAGGCTCTTTACGCGGCACGGTTGATTTTGGAAGGCTCGCGTGAGTCGCGATCGTATAGCCCGCACGACCGTCAAAACCAAACTTCACACGTTGGAGTGAACCGCAACTGCGCGTCCTCGCAGTCATTCCGAGGTCCGCCGAGGAATCTCGCCAGACCCCTTGGAGGACTTCGGGGTGGCAGTTCGCTAGCGGTGTAGAGAAAGCGAGCCGTTCGCTACTTGCGATCCAGATTCGTGTTGCCAATTTGCCGGGCCTCGTCCAGTCGAATTTGAGCTGCCTGCTGGTTTTCCCGTTGAATGGCCTCGTAGATTTCCCGGCGATGCACCGACACCTCGCGCGGCGCTTCAATACCTAACCGCACTTTGTCGCCTCGCACGTCGACGACAGTGATGACGATATTGTCGCCAATAATGATGCTCTCGTCGCGCTGTCGTGAAAGCACAAGCATGGTGTACTCGGCGGTAAGTTAGCCTTTCCAGGCTGACATGGTCAGGCTAGAAAGCCTGACCTACGTGCGGCCGCGTTGTGATTGATCGGACCGGCGGCGCAGTCCACTCAAGCAAGTAGTGCCACGTTTAGAACGTAGCGGTTATTCGGAAAATCAGAATGACGAATGAGGAAGCACGAATGACGAATGAGCAAGACTCTCCTTACATTCGTCATTCGTCATTCGTCAATGGCCTAGGCCGACTTTCGCACCGCCGTCCCCGGCAGCCGATGCTGCACCGCATGATCGTCACGGGCCACAATCTGCCGTCCGAGGCGTTCCGCGAGATGTATCACCAGCGGCGCCTTAAGATTCAGCGCGAGTGAGCCGCCCGACTGGCTGATGATGACCAGAACTTGCGCTTCGGTCGGCTCGGTAAGCCCCAGCGGCTGAATGTCGCGCCGGGCGACGCGGCACATGTACTCCGGCACGAAACGCCGCGGGCTGACCACCGCCAGCGCGACTTCGGCTCGCTCCAGGCTTTGCAACCAGGCCAACGCGGAATTCTGAGCATCCGCCAGCAGCACCCAGCGGCGGCACTGTTCCATGCCGATTAGCCCATCGACGAACGTGAGAATATCACCCTCGTCGATCGCCAGAGTTCCGAATCGCGTTGTGTTGATATTCATGGAATTGCCCGTTCCGTGGGGCCCAGTGGACGAGTCTCTCCGAGACTCGCAACCGCGCGTGCGCCGCGGCGGACGCGCCTAAGTGCCGACGCGCCGGTCCTTCGACGCTATCTGCATAATCGGCCCAACGTGCCCATCGGAGCCAGCCAAACGGAACGCGTGGCCGCTCCAGGCCCGCCCAGCTTGTTGGACGCTGCGCTTTAGAGAAAGTTTAAGAGCGACATCTGCATCAAGCTGGCAGCGCTCCGCAATGAGGCTTCGAAGGCAATTTGCCGAGCCGTAAGCTGCGAAATCGCTTCGACCAAGTCGACGTCGATGTCTTGAGATAATGCGGCCTGTAATTGCACATTTTCGTCCTGCAGCCGCACGTCGATCGCCTCCAGATTCTGCAGCCGGCCGCCAATTTCGGCACGCGCGAAGTTCAGCCGATTGATGTCCGCATCGAGCCGTTCCAGCGACCGGCCGATCTCCTCGACGTTGTGCGTTTCGAGCGCCGTTCGTAGCCGGATCAGTGTATTGAACACGCTGTCCGTCTCGAGCGTGTGGCGATCCGAGCTGGCGAGCACGAGGTTCCCCGACCCATCGATTTGAACGGCCGAGGGGTCCGACGTCGCCTGCCCGCTGGCGACGAATCCCAAATACTCGGCCGCGCGACTGCCTTCGGCGGCGGCCACGCTTAGCGTTCCCGCCCCAGTGCTGGAATCGACGAGTTCGATTCCGTTGCCGGTGGTGGCCAGGCGCGCCAACACGGCCGTGGTACCCGTGTTGTTGTCCGCGTCGCTGTTGATCAGGTTGATAACATCCTGAACCGTCGTGGCCGACGACAGGTTGATCGTCAGTTGCGCGCCGTCGCGCGCGGTAATCAGGAGGTCGTCTCGGGCCGGATCGCTGGCGGTCGGCACGCCGATGCCGCGATTGAACGCGGCCAGTTCGGTGTCGCCCGTGTAGCTGCGAATGCCAAGTTGCGTGACCGTGGTGCCGCCATTTTCGCCGATCGTGAAGTCGGCGCCGCTCAACCGCGATCGCACATTGATGCCGGTTGCCGCGGCATTGATCTCCGCCAAGAGGCCAATCTCGGCGTCGTGAATGAGGTTGAACAGATCCTCGAGGGTTTCGGCGCCGCTGATGTCGAGGGTCACGCTCTGACCAGCGTTCGTGAGGATGAGCCCCGAATTCGTGTCCAGCACATCGCCGCCGCCGCCCGACGTGACATTGGCAAAAGTGGCAATCTCGACCGTTTCTGAACCGGCTTGCGTCGCCGAGGATGCGTCGTGATAGTCGGTCTCCGCGGTGAAATTTCCCTCGGCAATAATCGCGGCCACGACTTGGTTCGCCGTCGAAACGTCTTGCTCAATTTGAACCGTAAGCGTGTTCGTGGAATCGTTGTACGTCGCGACCTCCGCGCCAGCCGTACCGCCTGCGACGAACTCCACGGTGAGATTGTTGAAGTCGACACCGTTGTTGGTCGCGGTCAGAACGATATCGTTGTTCAGGCCCGTCGTCTGAATCACGCCGCGCGCCTTGGTGCCGAGAAGATCGCTCAACCGGGTCGTCTTCAGCAGCGCGGCATTCGGATTCACGCCGTTGATCGTATCGGTCGGCGGAACATTTGGATCGGACAGAACACCCAGCATTCGTGCCGTCCGGCCTTCGGCCACTTCCGACACGCTGATCGCGTCGCCGTCGGATCGCAGCACAAGTCCGCTTCCCGTCACGTCGACACGCACGTTCGCTCCCGTCGGCGCGCCGTCCTCAATCAGCCGGGCCAGGTCGCCGACCGTTACCGCCGTGCTCAGGTCGACGATGTTCGTCACAGTCGTCACGCCGTCGTTCGCGGAGATCGCGATGGAGGGGTTCGGGCCGATGCCGCTGCCGCCGTTAAGCGTGCTCACGAGCATGTCGGCCGTAAGCTGCGGATCGAGATCGACGCTCCCCTCGACCGGCACGGAAAGCCCACCGAACACGTCCGGGCCGGTCAGGTTCGTTTCGAACAGTCGCTCCAGGTCGACGTAACTTCGCAGCGATCCTTCGTTGCCCAGGTATTCGACAAATTGTTCGTCCTTGAAACCGAACGGCTGCGACTGCGAACGCGAGCCGGCAAATAAATACCGGTCCTGTAGCTTCGCGTTGCCCGCGTTCACCAATTCCTGCAGCAAATTGTCGATGTCCTGCGCAACTGCCTGACGCGCTGAGTTTGATGCTGTATTTCCGGCGACGCCCAGCACGTCGCCGCGCAGCTCCGCGAGGCTTGTGGAAATTGACGCCAGCCGCGTCTCGGCGCCGCTCAGGTATTGATTGCTCGCCTGCAAGTTGGTGCGAATCTGTCCCTTGCGATCCAACAGCCGCTGTAAATTGATCGCGCGCAACGCCGCCGGCGCATCTTCGCTCGGCAGTTGCAGTCGCTTTCCCGTGCTAATTTGGTACTGCAGCCGGAACAACTCAAGCTGGTCCTGCTGAACCTGGCTCGAAAGCCGCTGCCGTACGAACAAATCGGCAACGCGCGTCGTCGGAATGGGAATGATGCCGGACATTGCGGAGGGTTCAGGGTTCGGGGTTCAGGGTTCAGGGTTCAGGGTTTAGCGCTGACCGCAAGGCGGCCTACTACCCACCCGCCTTCCACTTGCAACGAACAACTAACCACTATCCACCAACGAACCTTACAATTGCACCAACAATTCCAACAACTCACTACACGTTTGGATATACCTCGCCGACGCCTGATAGATCCGCTGCAGCGTGATCATCTTGATCGCTTCTTCGTCGACGCTCACGCCGCTCACCGCCTGTTGTTGGCCTTCAAGAGTGCCTTCGAAAACGCGGTATCCCTCGGCCACCGATTGGGCGATCGACGAGCCTTGCGCCACCTCATTGAGAATCTGGTTGTACAAATCGGCTAACGAGGCATTGCTGGCCGATTCGAGCGGCCGGTCGAGAAACGCGGCCAGCCGCTCGGCGTTGCCCGCATCGTTGCCAATGCCGCCCAAGCTGGCCGCGAACTTCGACGCGTTCTCAATTCCCTTCAGCTCAGCGTTTACATTGAGCGAGGCCGCCGTCGAACCGGTGAAGAACGTATTAATCCCCAGCGCCGCCAAAACGCCGCTCGTGTCGCCAGCGAACGAGAACTCGACGTCGCTCGACTCGGACGAAAGCACGAGCGCGCCGCTTGTCGAAATGCTGGCACTAAGATCCGCGATCGCGTCCAGCTGCGCCGCCAAGCTGGTGAGCGTCGTGTCTTCGTCCAGTCCGTTCAGGTCTACCAGCAGCCTGTGCGTGTGCGTAAGCTGCGGATTCGTTTTGCTGCTGACGACGACGTTGAACGAGCCACTGACGGGCGTAAACTCCAGTCCCGCTTCGTCCAGCGCCGCACTTGCGTCGTCGATCGTCTCGACGCTCGTAAGCTGCTTGAAGCCAACCAGGCCCTGTCCTTGCGAATAAACCTTGTTGAACTCGAATGCCAACGTGCCGGCCAGCTCATCGAGTCGCTCGAGAAAACCGCCGACAATCTCGTCGCGGCCCGTGTACAGCCCCTGCAACTCGCCGGACGTCGTATCGAGCGGCGAATGCGTGTCGATGAATTCAATGAATCCCAGCGCGGCCCCATTTTCGTTCGTCGCCGTGACCGCCACCTCGCGGCGCTGCCCTTCGAACACGAGGAACTCGCCGCCCACAGCCACGCTCAAGCCGCCGCTCGGTTGCTCATCGACGCGAATGCCGATCAATTCCGAAAGCCGGTTCACCGCCTCCTGGCGTTGGACGCGCAGACCTGCCGCCTGGCTGCCGGACGAGTCGCCGCCCTCAATCGACGAAATTTGAAGATTCAGCCGCCGAACCTCTTCGGCCAGGCCGTTGATCTCGTCCGAGATGGCAGAGACGCGCTCGTTCAGCTCGCCTTGCATGGCGAATACACCGCGGTACATCTGGCCGAAGTTCTCGGTCAGCGCGGAGCCCGCGCCGATTGCCAGGTTACGCATCGCGATATTACCAGGATCCTTCATCACTTCATGGATCGCGTTGAAGAAGCTCGTCAGCGAGCTGCTCAAGTCCGTTCCATCGGAGAGTGCGTTAAGAGCGCTTTCCAGATCGCGGTACACTTCTTCCTGCACTTCGGCGTTGGCCCGATCGCCGTGCGCGCCGACGAGTCGTTCCTGCACGAAGCGATCGAGTTTTTGTACGATGCTATCGACCAGCACGCCGGTGCCGAGGATCAGGTTGCCGTGTACCTGTACCGGGGCCGGAACGAAGATCGCTTCCTGGCGCACGTAGCCGGGCGTGTTGGCGTTGGCAATGTTATTGCCCACCACGTGCAGGCCAATCTGCATGGCCCGCAGCGTGTTGCCGCCCATCTGGATCGCGCCGAAAAGACTCATGCGCCACCGGAAGATTCAACGAGTCGTGTTCGTATACCACTGCTTGCGGTGGGTTAGTTGATAGTTGATAGTCGTTAGTTGTTGACGAGGAATGCGACTAACTACTATCCACTGACAACTATCGATAGACCGCATTGCGCAGCAGCGTGCAGAAAAGACCGATAGAAAATCACACTACGCGGCCCGATCCACGAGCGCCCCGCTGGGCGCGCGCTCCGAGCCCTTTCCATATGTCGGTCGCGGCCGACCTCCGGTAGCAATAATCTCTATCATCTGCGATAGGTGTAGCAGCGTTCGCTGTACTAGCACCCAGTTCGTGAGGCTTTGGTGCTGAAGAAGTCGCGAGCGGTCGGCCGCCTCGCGAATGCTTGCTTGCACGCGCCCGCGGCTCTCCGCCGGCAATTGATTGCTGAGCGAACGCATGCTATCGGCCGGCAACCCTTCGGCCTCCGCGCGCGACAAGAGTTGCTGGCGTTGTTCTTGGCAAGCCTGCAAGCGTTCCAGGAGCTGCTGCTCGCGCGCGGCCATCGCGGTGAGCGCCTGGTGATCGCTCGTCGCCAGGATCCGCCGCTTCTCGTGCAGCGTCTCGAGCAACGCGCTCTGCACGTCGGCCAGCTCCGTGAGCAGCCCGCCGATTTCGGTTTCCCAACATTCGTTCATGCGTTAGATCCGTCGAAGTTGTGCGAGTTGGTTCAAATCGTTCGACCCACTTGTCTTCGCGACGTGTGGAAACTGCCGTTCGAACATCGGCTCGGCAAATCGCTTCGCGCTGGCTGTGGTAAGATGCTCCGCCAATTGCTGATCGAGCTGCCCTTGAAACACTTCTTCGGCACGCCCGCCGTGGAAGTACGCTGGCTTGCCGACCGTCGAGCGCATGGCCTTGAGCATCTGCCCGAAGAACGCCTCACCCACAAACTGCGTAAACTTCTCACGGAGTTCTTCCGTCTTACCCCCAGCGAGCCGGGGCGTCCCCGCCCCCGACGAATCGCTCAACAACCCAAGCGCTGTTGAGAACTGTGCGGGCGCCGACACTTTAGTGTTGATGCTTGTCATAAGCTGTCTCTTGTTAGTTGTTAGTTGATTTACGTTAGAACTACTAACCACTATCCACTAACCACTAACAACTATCCACCTATTCAATAATCAACCGCCCGTGCAATTTTCCATTCCGCTCAATCCCGCGAATGATCTCAATCACATCGCTGGTCGGCACCTTGAGCGAGTTGAGCTGGGTCACTAGCTGGTCCAGCTTCGGCCGGTTCGAATCATCGACATCGATCGGCGAGAACGTTTGCGACACCGATTCCGCCTCGACCACAACGTTTTTGTGCGACACGATCACGTCGCCGATCTCCACCTCGCCGCTGATGACGATCGTCCCAGCCCGCGGGTTAATCGTCACGCGCGCCTCCGGCTCCGGCTCGGCGATTCGCGTGTCGAGGATGTCCGACGCGAAACCGACGGGGTCCTTGGTCCAGGTTTCCGGAATCCGCACAATGATGTTCGCGGCGTCAATCGCGCGAACCATGTCCTCAATCGGCGTTGAATCGGTGGCGCCGTAGTTGGCCATCTGCTCGTAGATCAGCTTGGCAATTTCGTCGGACGTTTGAAAATTCGCGTGGTTCTTGTCGAGCACAAACGTGATGTGTCCGTCGCGAACAAAGGGGGTGAAAATGTCGGCCTCCATCTGGCACCCGCCGTGCACCACGCCGACCATCGGCTGGTCCGGATCATCGATTGTCACCTGCCCTTGGCACAGGGCGTACACTCGTTTGTCGAGTGTGTTCGGACCTTGCAGCGAAGCAAACGCCAACCGGCCGCCCGCGAGACTCTTGCCGCTGAGTCCGCTGACAAAGCAATCGATCCGATCGCCGCGCCGCGCCCCCGTGGCCGGCACAGTGGCCGTAACCATGACCACCGCGGCATTCTTGATTTTGCGTAGCTCATTGAGTCCGCCGTCCATAACCAGCGGATTCCCCATGATCTCCATGGACCGTGCGATCGCCTGCATCGTGATCGCGTCGTTTGCTTCACCCGTGCCGTTGAGGCCGACCACCAGCCCGTAGCCGCGAAGCACGTTCTCTTCCTGCCCCTTGATGCGGCAGATATTTTTAAGGCGCGTGCTCGCCGAAACGGGCCCCGAGAAGGTCACGATCACACAAAATGCAAGTAATAGCGTTCTGAGGACCACTTTCTCACCTATCGAAATGAATTGTAGCTGGCCTCTGTGAGACCGGATGCTTACTAACCGGGGTCACAGACCCCGGCTACAGTCACACGCCACTAGAACGGCTTCCACTTGCTATACCATCGCGTGATCCAACCGCGCGTGTAGGCGTCGTTGACGAAGCCCTTCTCCCGCTTTTCAATCCGCATTTCGTGGACTTCGTCGCTGCGCACCGTGCGGTCCGGCCCGATCGATTGCCGCCGCACGACGCCCGTCAGCGATTGCATCCATACTTCTTCGTTGATGCGAATTTCGCGCCGCGCTTCGATCACCAGGTTGCCGTTCGGCCGAATGTCGACCACGGCCGCCGCGATGCGAAACGTCAACGCGTCGCGAAGTTCCATTTCCGATTCGGTGCGATACTGGCTCTGCAGCGAGCCTCGAATCCGAGGGTCTCCCCGCTCTTGCGCAGCGGGAAAGATGTCCTTGCCGTCGAACGCCAACCAGTCGGACAGCACCGCGTTGATACTGAGATTTCGCCTCGCCTCGGCATCGCCTTCGCTAATCATGCTCGATCGGTAATCCACCAGCACCGTGATGATGTCGTTGATCTGCAACTCGCGATACTCGGCCTCCGGCGGCAGCTTGCGATACATGAACGAGCTGTTTTCCAGCGTCAGTTGCCCTTCCTGCGCCGACGGCGACGACGTCACCAGGCTCGCGTCCTGCGCCATTGCCGCGCCGTTCCAAAAGCCAGCGGCAACCAGGCCGCTCGCACGTAAAGCAGTTCGTATGTTCCTCACGCTAAGGCGCAAAGGCGCAAAGCAAATTCCTTTATTGGAAGAACCGGTGAGCAACGTGATCGGCCAAATTTTGTTCGACATGACTGCTTTGCGCCTTAGCGCCTTTGCGTGAGACTATTACCCGTGAATTCAACGCCGCGCCGTTTCGATCGGTCGCGCCAGCTCGCGCTTTGGCGTTGTCGAAACGGCAACGATAGCCGCCTCGCGCGCGCCGACGACGCGAACGTCGAAGCTCTCCTTCGTCTCAAGCGATTCGACCTGCACCAGTTGGCCGTGCGAGCCGTCCTGCCGTGCCCGGGCGGTCGTCCGCACGCGAATGCCGCTGCCCTGCGACGAGACGGTGATCAAATCGCCCCGCTTGACCAGCACCGGCGATTGCACCGAGTCGGTGAACAAGATCGAGCCGGCCGGTATCGGTTGCCGGGCTTCCATTCCAATCAGCGATTCGACCGATTGGGCGGCCACCCGCCGACCGTTCGATTTGGGAGCTTCGTCGACATTTTGCAGTTCCAAATCGGCGGCCGTAATCACGTCGCCGCGGTTCAATGGCACCAGAGCTACGACCACGGGAACCGACGGCGGCGTAATCTCGGCATACACAGGAAACTGAGTCGGACCGTTCGCTGTCGCGAACAAAATCACAAACCGCTGCCGGCCCAACCAGGGCGCGGTTCCGCCGACGCACGTCGGCCGCGTCGTTGCGGTTTGCAATAGCGTCAGATGCCGCTCGGCCACGTCGCACATAACCGTCCAATCGCCGGCGTCGCCCGTTTTCGTGTGCAGATAATTTGCGATCAAGCTCCGAACGCCGTCGCGAAGCACGGCGCGAGTCTTCATGTCAATTTCTCCCGCGCCCGCGCGAGCGCGCGATCCCGTCACCGTCACTTGCGCCGCGCCGCGGATCGCGAGCGCCGGCAGATCAACGCCATGCGCTGCCAGCAAATCTTCGATTTCGCGCTTCCGCAAAAACCGCTGCGAGCCATCGACCGGCGCCGGCATCAGCGGAATCGCCGCCAATCGCCGCGTTTGTTGCTCGTCGTTGCTCGAAATCTCCGCGACATCGCCTAGCCGCACCACCGCGTTCTCCACGACAGTATTCTCGCGCACGCGAATCTCGGTCGCTGCGCTCGCCGCCGTTCCGGCGAGGAGCATCACCAACATCACAAATGTGAAACTAATCGAAGCTTGCATATTCTTCGCGCCTTGGCGCTTTTGCGTGAGACTCAATTCAGCGTCCGTTACCCGAGCCGCCGCAGATTGGCCACGATTTGCATGATCTGGTCGCCCGCCTGCACGACCTGCGAATTCAGCTCGAACGCCCGCTGCGTCGTAATGAGATCGATCAACTCGGTCACCGGCTCGACGTTCGACGCCTCCAAAAAACCCTGGCGAAGATTGCCGAATCCCTGGACGCCGGGCGTATCCACCGTTTCATCGCCTGAGGCGTCGGTCTTCTGGTACAAGTTGTCGCCCAGCTTCAAGAGGCCGTCGGGATTCACAAACTTCGCCAACCGCAGCTGTGCGATTGTTTGCAAATTGGTCGAATCTTGCGTCCGTATTTGCACCTGGCCGTCGGACGTGATGACCACGTCCGTGGCCTCCGGCGGAATTGTGACACTTGGCTCGATGCGATAACCGTTGTTGGCCGAGCCCAGCACGAGCTCACCCTGCGCGTTCAGCCCGAAATTGCCGGCGCGCGTGTAATAAAAATCGCCGTTCGGATTCTGCACCTGAAAGAAACCGTCGCCTTCGATCGCCAGGTCGAGCTGGTTGCCGGTCGTTTCGAACGCGCCCTGTTCGTAATTCGACTGCGTGCTGGAAACCCGCGTGCCGAGGCCCACTTCGATGCCGGTCGACGTGCGATTGCCGTCGCCATCCTCCGCGCCTGGCAAGCGATACTGCCGATAGAAGATGTCTTCGAAGTTCGCCCGGTCCTTCTTGAACCCGGTCGTATTGATGTTCGCCATGTTGTTGGCGATCACATCCAGCTTCGTCTCGAGGGCTTCCATGCCCGTTGCGGCGGTGTACAGCGTCTGAACTGTCATTTGAGTGTTTCTCGCTTTTGGGAGATAGTTGATAGTTGTTAGTGGTTAGTTGTCTGAAAGCGATTAACCACTAACCACTATCAACTATCAACTAACCATCTACGCTTGCAGCACCCTGCTAATCAGCGACCCCGTCACCGTATCCTGATTTTGAATCATCCGCGTATTGGCCTCGAACGCGCGGGTCGTTTCGATCATCGCCATCATCTGCCGCACCGGGTTCGCGCCAGACATTTCCAAAAATCCCTGGCGAACATTGCGCTCGCTGAGCGTCAGCGGCCGCACCGTGCCGAGCGGCTGATACATGTTGTTGCCCACCTTCACGAGCTCATCGATCGACTCCGGTTGCGACATGCCCAGTGCGTAGGTCGCTCCGGCCTGCGAAATGAATCCGTCCGGCGAGATCGACCACGGCAGGCCGCGCGAGATGACGATCTCGCTGCCGCTCTGATCGAGCACCGGCCGATGGCCGTTTTGAGTCACCAGGCGGTTTTGCGTGTCCAACGCAAAATCACCGGCCCGCGTGAGATATTGCCGGCCGTCATCGCCGCGAACGAGAAAGTAGCCCGGCCCGTTGATTGCAAAATCCAAGTCGTTGCCGGTGTGCTTGAGCTGACCGATCGAGTGATCGGTCTCAACGTCGATGATCTTCACGCCGCCGCCGATGTCGTTGATCGAACGGTCGCCCGGCTGTGCCTGGTCTTGCTGGATCGCCTCGGCAAAGCGGGCCTGAAACGTGGCCACGTCCTGCTTGAAACCGGCCGTATCCACGTTCGCCAGATTGTTGGCGATCACTTCCAGCCGCTGGGCCTGCGCGGCAGCCCCTTCGGCCGAGATATACATTCCGTACGGCATGAGACGCGTAACCGCAGGTGCGCCCCCCTGCGTTCGCCGCACCCAAAGCAACGCTCATGCCAAAGCCCGTGACAGCACGCGTCGAATCGCAAGAAGCCCTCACGTTCACGCCAAAATCGCCGCGGCTTGCCGCTTAGCGACTGCACGCCAGCAGAACCCCGCTAGCGCAACAAGCAGCAAATCTTGCCGAGCACTCGCTTCCCATCCGGCACTTAGTGCGCGTTTACGACCTCTACGACACGACGGACTGGTTCGCTTCAGCGACCAGTCAACGCGTCGCCACTTCATCCATACCCCAGCTCGCGCAAATCCCGCTCCGAGAGCCCCACGTGGTGCCCATATTCATGCAGAATGGTTCGCCGAATCTCGTTCCGCAACTCCGCCTCATCAAATCGGCCGTTGCGCCCACGTGCCTGACTGAGGATTCCCAGCCGGTAAATGTGAATCACGTCCGACGGCGTGCCCCAGTGATCGACGCTCCGTTTGATCAGTGGAATGCCCGTGTAAAGCCCGCATAAGTGCGACGGATGCCGCACGCGCATCCGCCGCATGATCTCGCGCGACGGATAATCCTCGACCACGAGCGGCACGTCGTCCATGAACGTGCGCACTTGCTGCGGTAGTTCGGGCAGCACGAGCTCAAGCTGTGTGTCGAAAAGTTCGCGCAGCTCAGGTTTCATCGTAGGTTAACCTTTCCAGGTCGCCACGGCGACTCGCTGCGGCGAGCTGACTATTCGGCGCGCAGGTCAGGCTGGAAAGCCTAACCTACTCGAGGCGATCAGCTTGTCCGCGCCTTGCGCGATCAGCTCCGTCGCCACGCGTTGGCCCAACGCTTCGGCCTCTTCTGGCGCTGCCGAATCACTCGCGACCAGCCGTTCTTTGCCGTCGGCGCTGAGTACGACCGCGGCGAGCTGCAACTGTCCGCTCTCAACTCGCCCCCACGCGCCGACCGGCGCCATGCACCCACCGCGCAAGTGTGCCAATAGCGCACGTTCCGCCGTCACCGCCGCCCGCGAGTCGGCATCTTCGAGCGACGCGACGGCCGCCCGCGTCGCCGCGTCATCGGCCCGGCATTCGATACCCAGTGCTCCCTGTCCAACCGCCGGCAGCATCACATCAAACGGCAGCACGTACGTCGCGCGACGCGCTAATCCGAGCCGCCGCAGCCCGGCCTCCGCCAGCACAATGGCATCAAACTGCCCTTCGTCCAGCTTGCGCAGCCGAGTGTCAACATTGCCGCGCACGTCGCCAATCTTTAAATCCGGCCGCAAGTGCCGAAGTTGAGCCAGCCGACGCAGACTGCCCGTTCCGACGCGTGCCCCGTGCGGAAGCATGGAGCATGGAGCGTGGAGCACGGAGAAAGACTCAGCCTCATGCTTCGAACTTCCTGCTCCCTGCTCCCTGCTCGCGGCCACCACCAACACATCCGCCGCGCTCTCGCGCACCGGCACCGCCGCCAGCATCAAACCGGCCACCGGCTCCGTCGGCAAATCCTTGAGACTGTGTACGCCCATATCGACAATGCCGGCCAAGAGCGCTCGCTGGATCTCTTTCGTGAACACGCCGCGCGTGCCGATCTCTTCGATCGCGAGCCGCTGTTCCACGTCGCCGCGCGTGGCGATTTCGACAAGCTCGACCGCGTGCCCCAACCGCTGCAACTCGCCCGCTACCCACTCGGCCTGCCAGCGGGCAAGCTGGCTGCCTCGTGTGCCCAGCCGCAGCGTACGCCGCTGTTTGGATTCGTGAAGCATGTTTTCGTTAACTGTAGCTGGCCTCTCTGAGGCCGGTTGCCCATATAGCTGTAGCTGGCCTCTCTGAGGCCGGCTGCTCACTGACTCAGCCGGGGTCACAGACCCCAGCTGCATTTTTTTCCTCACCCGATCGCCCGTGCGACCACCGCGACTGTGACTCGTTCCGCACCCGCCATTCGCAATGTGCGCGCCGCCTCGCTGCACGTTGCGCCGGTAGTGAGAATGTCGTCGACCACCAACACGTGGGCCTTGCTTAAATGATAGCCGGCACTCATGGAAAAGGCCTGACGCACGTTTTTCCAGCGTTGCGGCGGCGTTAACTGGCTTTGAGGAGGCGTGTCACGGCGGCGGCGCAGCAGGCCGCTCGCCATGGGCACCCCCAGCCGCCCGGCCAAAACCTCGGCCAGCACGGCCGCCGAATTCGTGCGATGCGCAAGTCGCCGTCGCCAATGCAACGGGATCGGTACGACGACATCGACCTTCAGCGCCTCGAACCGCTCTCGTCGCAACTGCCATAGGAAATGCCCCATCGCGAGCGACATCGGATCGCCCTTGTCGCTCTTCATCGCAAGCAGTAATTCGCGTAGCCGCCCGCCATACAACCCGGCCGCGATCGTTTCGTCAAACCACATCTTACGCCCGCGGCAACGATAACAGCCCTCGTTTGCTTGCGTGCTCGCGTTCAACTTCGGCAACGGCCCACCGCAGCGTCGGCACGTCGGCTCGTGCAACAAATCGAGCGATTCATAACACGACCCGCAAAACGGCACGGCCCTCGCGCCCGGTTCATCGGCATTCAACTCCGCGTGACAACTGACGCACGCGGCAGGAAACACGAGCTCCATCGTCGCACGCGGCAGCGCCGCCACGGCCGACAGCCCGCGCCTCGCGCCCGATCGCGCCGCCCCGATCGACCAGCGCGCGGCGGAAGCCGCAAAACGTGTCACGCTGCGCCCTCGCTTGCGTCCTGCCATATCGCGATGCATTGCCATACGTCCACCGTCCGCCGCGCTGACCATGATTCAGACATGCTAGCAAACGCACCAATTATACCGTGAATAGCCGCGACCCGGGCACCGCCCCTAGGGTGGTCGGGTCGCCGGTGCGCTGCATGTCCGAAATTCCGGCGACCCGTTGGGGTCGCAGCTATTTGCCTTCAACGCGATTAATCGCAACTCCTACCCGTATTGACCCCCGCGAACCGATCGCATTACTCTCCGCCCTGATTCCGCATTCCCCACTCTCGGCCTCCCTCATGCCCACCATCATCGACCGCTACATGCTGCGTCAGTTCGTTCAGGTGCTGGTGATCTGTTTCCTGAGTCTCATCGGTTTGTACATCGTGATCGATGCCTTCGGCCACCTCGACCACTTCGTCGACTACGCCGAGGACCACGGCAATCTGCTCACCATTCTGGTAAGCTACTACGCTTACCGCGGCATCGCGTTCTTCGACCGCACGAGCGGCGTGCTCACACTCGTGGCCGTGATGTTCACCGTTACCTGGATCCAACGGCACCACGAAATGACGGCGCTGCTCGCCGCGGGCATCACGCGGAGCCGCGTGCTGCGGCCAGTGCTCGTCGCCGCGATTGGCGTGAGTCTCGTAGCCGCGGCGAATCGCGAAGTTGTCATGCCCTCGATTCGCCAACATCTGGCCACCGATTCCAAAAACCTCGGCGGCCAGCAGCAATCGCTCATGCAGGCCCGCTTCGACAGCAACGACATTCTTATCGGCGGCGACAGAATCGTCCCGTCCGAGCAGAAAATCACCAACGCGAATTTCGTATTGCCGCGCGGCCTCGATCGCTACGGCAAACAGCTCACTGCCACCGAAGCGCGCTTCCTACCCGCCAACGGCGGGCTCCCCAGCGGATATCTGCTCACGAATGTGACTCAGCCCAAGGCATTGCTAAAACAGCCGTCGCTGATGATCGACAACGCCCCCGTCGTGTTCACGCCGACCGACTACGACTGGCTCCAGGGCAATCAGCTGTTTGTGGTGAGCAGCCTGTCGTTCGAGTTCCTCGCCGCCGGCACGACGTGGCGCGACTTCGCTTCGACGCCCGAAATGATCCGCGAGCTGCGTAACCCCAGCACCAACCTTGGCGCCGACGTCCGCGTCGCCATTCACAACCGCTTCATGCAGCCGTTTCTCGATACGACGCTGCTGTTCCTTGGGCTGCCGTTCGTGATCACGCGCACCAATCGCAACCCGTTCATCGCCATCGGCCTGTGCCTGGCCGTGGTGAGCGTGTTCATGTGCGTCGTGCTCGGTTGCCAATCGCTCGGCTCCAACGGCTGGCTCGCCCCGCCGCTCGCCGCCTGGCTGCCGCTGATCATCTTCGCCCCGCTCGCCGCCGCGATGAGCGACTCGCTACGGCAGTGAGAATCATGTTGGGGTTGCATGCCCACGGCTTTGCGTGGGCATGTAGCAGACATCAGGCCTCATGCCCACGCCGAGCCGTGGGCATGCCACCCGCTGCCTTACTTCTCCGTCAGCTCCAATTCCTTCTGCCGCGTAATCGTTGCCGTCTCGCGCAGCACGCGCACGTACTCCGCGCCGAACAGGACCACCATACTGGCGTAATACGCCCACAGCATGATCGCCAGAAACGACCCGATGACGCCGTACGCGCTTGGGTAATTGAGCCGCAGCAAGTAGGCCGCCAGCGCCTGTCGGCCTGCCTCCCACAATAGCGCGGCCAGCAATCCGCCGCGAATCGCCTCGGGCCAGCGAACTCGCTTCCGCGGCACGATTTTGTAAATCGCCGTGAACGCCACGAAATTGAGCGCGATGTACACGATCAGGTTCAGGTACCACGTCATGCCGATGCCTTCGGGAAATTTTGGCGCCATGGCCCGCTCGACGGCGGACAGCGTGATCGACGCGATCATCACCGCCACCACGAACGCGCCCATTCCCATCAGCATGCCCAGCGCCTTGAGCCGCACGATCAAGAGCCGCGCCGTCCAGTGCACCCAGGTTTCGTGCGGATCGCTCGGCAGCCGCCAGATGCGGTCGAACGCCGAGTCGAGTTGTGCAAAGATCGCAATCGCGGAAACCACCAGCACGACGAACCCGATCGGCCCGCTCGTGCCGGCCCGCTCGCTCACCAGCCTCAGCATCCGGTCGACCTGCTGAGCCAGGTCGGCCGACACCTGTTGCTGGATTGCAGCCAGCAGCCGCTGCTGCACGTCCTGCCCAAAGTTGGTCCCCTGCAGCACCCAACCCAACCCGGCCACCAAGACCAAGAGCAGCGGAAAGAACGACAACGCGAGATAGTACGCAATCCCCGCCGCCGCGAGCGATCCTTCGTGCTCCTGGAAGCCCATATACGACAGCCACAGCCGATGGGCGAAATTTCGCAACAACCTCATGGGCTTATTGTTATCGCACGCTCCCTATTCGCCAAGAGTTGTGACACCGCTTGCGACCGTGCCCCCACTGTCATTCCGAGGTCTGCCGAGGAATCTATGCGGACCCCTCGGCGGACCTCGGGGGTGACAATGCAATTAGCGTTACTGCCTGGCCAAGCCAAAGCTTGCGATAACGCGCGCCGTCTGTCATATTGCCGGCACTCATCCGCCGCAATTTGCATGAAAAGGACACTCCATGCACCACACGCTCAGCAACAACGCGTTTCTCGTGAAGGAGCACGCCGGCCTGTTCAAGGCGGCCAACAACTTCGACATCTACGATCCGCAAACCAACGAAAAAATCCTGCACTGCCGCGAAGAGCGCCTCGGCATTTTCACCAAGCTGCTGCGCTTCACCGATTACAAGCGGATGACGCCGTTCGAGATCGACGTCACCACGCCCAGCGGCGAGCCCGTGCTCACGGTCCGCCGCGGCATCTCGATCTTCCTCTCCAAAGTCGACGTGCTCGACGGCGACGACGGCCCGCGCATCGGCGGCTTCAAACAAAAACTGTTCTCGATCGGCGGCGCGTTCACCGTGCTCGACGCCGACGACCAGCCAATCTGTCAGCTTAAAGGCAAATGGACCGGCTGGAACTTCCGCTTTATGGCCGGCGACCACGAACTGGCCAGCGTCTCCAAGAAGTGGGCCGGCCTTGGCAAGGAACTGCTCACCACCGCCGACAGCTACATCCTCACCATCTCCGAACACCTTCCGCCCGACAGCGACATCCGCAAATTAATCCTCGCCGCCGTGTTGTGCATCGATATGGTGCTGAAAGAATAGAATGGTTCTGTCACCCCGAGGTCCTCCGAGGGGTCCGGCCGGATTCCTCGGAAGACCTCGGAATGACAATAATGAATTTCCAAACGGCTTCAACGAACCACTATTAACTAACCACTAACAACTATCCAGCACTATGAAAACCGCCACCATCAAAACCAGGCACGGCGATATCCGCCTCAAGCTCCACGACGACAAAGCCCCCAAGACGGTCGCCAACTTCGAAAAACTTGCCAAGCAAGGATTTTACGACGGCCTGACGTTTCACCGCGTCATCGCCGATTTCATGATCCAAGCCGGCTGCCCCGAAGGCACCGGCACCGGCGGCCCCGGCTACAAGTTCGCCGACGAGTTTCACAAAGACCTCAAGCACAGCGGCCCCGGCGTGCTGTCGATGGCCAACTCCGGCCCGAACACCAACGGCTCGCAATTCTTCATCACGCACGTCCCCACGCCCTGGCTCGACAACAAGCACTCCATTTTTGGCCAGGTCATCGAAGACACCCAAAAAATCGTCGACAAGGTCCGCCAGGGCGACAAGATGGAAAAAGTCACCGTGCAAGATGAATAGGCACTTATCCCGCGCGCTACTTGTAAGCGTCCTCTCCACCGCTTGCGGTTTAGCTAACCTTTTTACCGCTTGCGGCTCAACAACCCACGCAAGCGAACCCGCTCGCTCCAGCGCTGCTCAAGACACCCACCGCTTCGAGTCCGAAATCGCCGCCTTCGAAACCTGGGACCGCCAAAACTCCTGGCCCCGCGATGCCATCCTGTTCGTCGGCAGCTCCAGCATTCGCCTCTGGCAAACGGCCGAAAGCTTCCCCGACCTACCGGTCGTTAACCGCGGCTTCGGAGGCTCTGAAATCTCCGATGTCAACCACTACTTCGACCGCATCGTGGCCAAGTATAAGCCGCGCGCCATCGTCTTTTACTCCGGCGACAACGACATCGCCGCCGGCAAATCGCCGCAGCAAGTTTACGACGACTTTCTTGAGTTCGTTCGGCTCGTCCGCGAGCGGCTTGGAAAAACGCGGATTTATTTTCTCTCGATCAAACCGAGCATCGCCCGCCTCAAGATGTGGCCGCAAATGAAAGAAGCAAACAAGTACGTGTGGAGACTCGCCGGCATTAACGATCAAGTCGTTTTCGTCGACATCGCGACGCCAATGCTAGACGGCAACAACGTTCCTATCAGAAAACTCTTCCTCGACGACGGCCTGCACCTCAACGCCGACGGCTACAAACTCTGGAACAAAACCCTCGCACCGCTCCTGCAAACACAACCGCCCACCGGATTGGAGCCCGCAGCGCAAGCAAGGGACTAAAACCAAGGCTTCTTGCTTGCGCTGCGGGCTCCAATCGGCACTATCGTCGAGCGTCTCCTACTTCTTATCCAACAACTTCTGCCCCTCGGTCTTCAGCCGGCCAATAATCTTGTCCGCGATCGCGGCCAACATCTCGGGCAAATCGAGCTGAACCTGCAGCGAATCCGGTAGCACGTCGAGCCGCCCGGTAAGCTTCTGCCCGAGCCCGCCCGCTTCGAAGTGCAGCCGATCGCCTTCCCAGTGTTCCTGAAACGCAAGCATCGCGCCCAGCCCGCCCGTTATCTGCTGACGCATCTGCCCAAACCCCGCCTCAATCCGCCGCCGCGCCTCGTCTTTGCCCAGCGAGTGCGGAATGTTCACCGTCACGGGTCGTGCCATGGTCTGCTCCCGCCACCAAAATGTGGACCTCAGTCAAGTCATAATAAAACCGCCAAGTGCGCCAAGCTTGATCGTTCGACCTGTACGGTGCCCGCCTTTCTTGGCGAACATGGCGTTCTTGGCGGTTGAATTGTTCGCCACTCTTCGACATCGTAGGACGCTCCGACCAATTGACCAGTCGCTCATCGCTCGGAATCAACGTCTTCATAAAACACGCGCCGCGGGTTGATTACCGTCCATGTCGTCGCTGCCAGCAGAAAAGCCACCGCATACAGCGCAAACAATACGTTCCATCCGAACGTGTCAAAAACGGTCGCGCCAACATACGGCTGCGCCGCATTGCCGAGGTTGCCCACCATGTTGATGAACACCCCAGCGCGACACCGGCATAGCGGCCGCCCAGTTGGCCGCCTGCCCAAAGTCGAACGCGGCTGACGCCACGCACATCAAGATCGTCGCCTCGCCCTGCGTCCGCACGTGCGGAATCGCCAGCATCGCCGCCGCGGCCACGACGCAGCCGCTGACCGGAAACACGGCCCGGCCAACGCGCCGCCAACCCGTTCGCCGTACGAGCGCATCGCGCAACACGCCGCCCACCAAACAGGCCGCGCCCCCGCATAACAGCGGCCAGGCCGACAACCACTCCGACTTCTCGAATGCCACGCCGTGCACGTCCTTCATGTAGCGCGGCATCCAGCTCACGAAAAACGACCAGCCGAAGCTCCCGCAGATGTAGTACTACGCCATCGCCCACAGCGACGCCGACGAAAACAGCCGCCACCAAACGCGCCCCTCCATACGGTGCAACGATTCGACGTTGCCACGCCCCCCTCGTCAACCCCTATTTTTGGCCACCCATTAGGTGGCCAAATTTTCTTGTAGTAATTGGCCGCGCACTGTGCTAGGGTGATACGCGTGAAATGACCGTCCGTGTCGTAGCTGCCGTAGCGCTCGCCGCCGGATAGTCCGTGGATAGACCCGCGCATGCGGCCGCCCCCAAGGCGCTCGTCGTGCGCGCACTCGCCACGGCTCCCGGCGACCCCCATGGGATCTCAGTTTTGCGATGGGGCGGTTGGAAAGCAGGATCGAATCGTGCCCGCCCACGGCTGTCAA
>JAKEIB010000331.1 GCA_022614705.1 Planctomycetota bacterium
CACGTCGAATAGGCGCCTACGCTCATGGCGCGCGCCTTGTCCCATGATATTATGTACTTGTCCAGGCCAATGTTGCAGATTTATTGCGATGGGCCATATCTCCTGTTGCCGGTGTTGCCAACGGTTCTCCTCGGTGAATCGCTCGATCACTCTTTGCACCTGAATGGCAATGTCGCACGATGCGTCCATTCCTTTGCAGATGGTTGCACGATAGCTGTGCCCGGGACCGACGATATAGCTGATGCGATTTTCCAGGCCGTTGATCGCAAACTCATTAGTCGCTGCGAGACGGCGGCTTTGGGCGCGCAGGTCGCCGAGCATTTGCTCGCTGAACGGCCCGTCGCCCGTGCGCGGCGAACCGCCGGACGCAGCGCCAACCGGCAACCACCAGCCGTCGATCGAATCGGCGTACGCCTCGCGCGGGTCGACAAAGTCGTCCCACAGGGCGTCAAAGGCTTCGAGGAGGCGGGTTTCCCAATGGTCAGACGTTAGGGTGTTGGTTGTGGTTGCGTTCATCTTTTCGTTCGTCTCCGTGTTTGAGGCCTGAAAGGGCCGAGATGTGAAAGCGCGGCGCGCGTCTGGGCTTTGTGGGACGGACTTTAGTCCGTACGAATGTCCGAATGTCCGAATGTACGGACTAAAGTCCGTACCACTCCGTACCACTCATCCCACGGGTAACCGATCTCCTAATCCGTCGTTCGCGTTCCAGCCGTGCCACACGTCGTCGGCGAGGCGGAGCGCCATTTCGAGGGCGTCGGGGCCGTCGTCGTGCGCGCCGGCGGGAAAGTCGCGGAGTTGATCGACGAGCATTCGCGTCGCGGCCGACTTCGATAAAAACCTGAATCGGCGCTGCGACAGGAACGGCCCCAGGCGTCGGATTCGCACCAGCTTGCTGGCATGATTGTGAATCGCCGCCGGCACGATGTGCGCGAGCCCCTGCCGCGCGAATTCGGAGGCAAACTCGCCGCAGAGCAGTTCTTGGAATTGATTGGCTTCCACTCCGAAAGCCACGGGCTGAAACAATTGGCAGATGACGGTGCCGTCGGCAACAATTTGAGGAGTCGGGCGGCGGGCCATGTCGGCCTCAACGTAGATCATGCCGCCGCGATCGATTCCCAACATGACGAAGGCGGAATAGTCGCCTCGGCGGGCATCGTTGCCCTTGCTCGGATCGAGTGCGACTGTCCGAATCGGAAGATCATCGGGCCAGCGATCAAACCAGATATTGTCTTCAAAATACTCGTCGGGCCACTCGCAAACAGTCGGGTCGCTGGGCGAGGCCTGCTTTTCGCGAGCGAACGCGGCGTGGCCGCTTTCCACGCGCATCTGCATGAGCGCGTACAAGTCTTCCGCGGCGGGCCACAAGACCATGGCGCCTTTCTCCATTGCGCAGCGGTGACTCTCGTAAAATGCGCGTGCGTCATGATTGGCTCGGTCATTCGTCGCATCACAGTAGATGGTTTCCCATTGCTTCCAAAGCTCCATATCGTTCGGCCAGCTTTGAATCGCGGAGAAACGACGCGACGTCCAACCGGGCGCGCCGTGGAGCTGCAAGGCCAGGGCTTCGCGGTGGAGCGCGGTGGCCAGATTCACGAAATTCGTGCGCGTGTCGCCGGCTTTGAGCAGTGAACCATCGAACCAGCGGCGCGACGCGTCGCGCTGGTACGCGGACGAAATGTGACTGTCGTTCTGCAGGTCGTCGCAGATGATGAGCGACGGTCGATGTTCGTTAAAGCGCCGGCCGCGGATGCTCTGGCCCGTGCTGAGCGATTCGATGGCCACGCCGTTGGGCAGCTCGATGAGCTCTGCTCGCCAAGTTGGGCCGCGGCCGGTGGATTGCGGGTACGCTCGCGCCAGGCGCGGATTGTCCAGCAGCTCCTTCTTGACGTTTTCCAAGTGCATCTGCGCTTGTGGGATGGTGTCGGAGACGATCCAGATATATGGCTCCCACTCCTCGACTGCCGCGCGGAGCACGTAGCACAGGGTGGCGATCGTGGACTTGGCGCTGCCGCGCGGACCAATGACGTTCACTTTGCAGCCGCGCTGGGTGCGAAACGAGTCGAGTTGTTCGCCGAGCCACTTGTGCATCGCCGAGGCCGGCTTGGCGAAATGCTTGGGCAAGTATTTGCGGCCCCAGGCGAGCGTCGCCATTGGCTGGGCACAAGTCGATTCCCTCGCAGCCGGCAGTGGCTGACGATGGAGACACCCGTCGCGCACATCGCGCATGAGCGGACACAGCGCGTGCAGCGGCGTTTCTCTGGGGTCGAACTCGGGTAGATCGGAGCGCATCGGTAGTATCCTGGCGATCATTGGTCCAACGCAGCGCTGTCGGTCGCTTCGTCGTCGGTCAGCCCCGCATCCATGTCCGGCGGCGTCAATGGCTGCCAAATGGATTCATCCGCCCATTCCGGTTGTGAGTCGCGCAGCATTTGTTCGAGTGAGGCCACCACGCGATTGAAGCTGGCGATAAGTCTCTGCCGATCGCCGGCGTCGCGAACTTCCTCGCTGAAAATATCGACCAGGATCGAAACAAAGGCTTTGAGTTGCCGCGCGGTCACCACGCCGGCACGACGCGCGAACCGTTCCGGCGAGCGGCGTTCGAGCCACCAAATCGACGCCCGCCAGTTCTTTTTGTCCGTAGCGCTTTCTTGCACGATTCGCATGTGCATCAATTCGACGTTGGCTTCCGAACGACGGACCCGCGCAGCAAACGCCGAGTCCTGTTGCATCGCGCGCCGCAGCTCGGCCAGCGAGCAGCCGACAAAGTCGGCCGCGGTTTGCCAATCGCAGCCGACCGACAGGATGCCGAACACCTGGCCTTTCTGTTCGTCGGTGAGGTCGATGGGGACTAGGTGGCACAACATGGAGTCTCTCGCTAGGTTAGGTGTCGGGTGACGGGGTAGCACGGACTTCAGTCCGTGACGGACGGACTGAAGTCCGTGCTACCGACATACTCAAAGGACACCACCGCTCTCCCCGCCGCGCTGCGGTACGCGGGGAACCGCGCGCTCGAGCGCTGGCCGCCCGTCTTTTTCACGTTCACCGTTTTCCACAGCGGCGAATGGCGACAGTGGCGGATGAGCGCGGGGTGGCTGCTCGTGACGTTGATTCGTAGTCCCTCCGCACGGTGCAGCGACGCGACGGCCGCGACGGCGCGCATGCCGATGCCGATGCCCTGATAGTCGGGCAGCGTGACGATGCGCGTGAATCGGCGGTGGTTTTTCTTGGCGATCACAGGCACGGTGGCACAAAAATTCACGGGGACATCGTTCCATGTCGTGAGGTAACAACGGGCGCCGGCGGCCAGCGAGCCGCTCAAATAGTGATGACGCTTAAACAGTTGCCAAGCACGAGGTCGGCAGCGATGGATCGCGAGCTCGATCGTCGGTCTTCGCCACGGTCGGAGATCGGCCGTGGCGGACGAATCTTCGAGCCGAAGACGCCTCCGTGTGAGCTCGCACGTGGCCATGTCCAGAACCCAATCGGGTTCCAGCCACTCGGCAACGTCGTAGTGACACGTCACGGCCACGAAGCGACACGGCAAGTGACCGCGGCGAATGCCCTTGGCGATCGCGGCCGAGCAAACCTTGGCGACGTTGCGATCGACGACGCTGGTGAATTCATCGAAGACAACGAGGGGCTGTCGGCTTTCAGCTGTCGGCTCTCGGCCAGAATCGGAATCTTGCCGACAGCCGATAGCCGAAAGCCGAAAGCCTTCCGCGAGCGCTCTCGCCAGGTCGCAGCGAAATCGCTCACCGTTACTCAGCACGTGATACGGCTTCACCCACGACGGCGGCGAGCCGAAGCCGACGGCCGTGAACAGGTTGACGATGTGGCGCGCGGACAAATCACCGAAGCAATCGACAACCGCGCGATCTTCCGGCCATTCGGCGCCGCTGTACAGGTTGTCGGCGAAGGCTTTTCGTGCCACGGTGCTCTTTCCGCTGCCGGAGGAACCCACGATGAGACCGATTTGCCAATCTTCGTTCGCGTCCGGCACGTCGACTTGAAAGCGCTCCGTCGCCTTCTCGGCCAGCGGCACGTCGAACATGCCGGCTACTTGCTGCACGCGGAACGAATCGTGGACGGGGCAGGAGACGGTGACGTCGATGGTTGGCATAAGTTTCACCGATTAGCAGGGAGCACGGAGCAAGGAGCAGGGAGTCGGAATTCCTACTCCGTGCTCCTCGCTCCACGCTCCATGCTTAAAGTGTCAACACTCGGCAGCGGTAGCCGTCCGCTCTCATGCGATCGAATACAGCTCGCTGATCTTCTTCGTCGCGACATTCGACGACGACCTGGTAACTCTCCGGAATCTTCATTTCCACTCGTTCGACGGGCACTCCATGCTCCATGCCTCCTGCTCTCTGCCCGTTCGCCAGTGTCTCGAACAAGCCGCGCACGGCCTCGCTTTCGGTTTGCACCTCGGCGAGCAGCGATTGCAGATGCTCGTCGCACACTATCGCCATTCCGGCCAGCGGATCGTGCGTGAGCAGAATCTTATCGGCCTCGGCTTCGTCGACGTCGAGCACTAGCACGGGCACGATCGATTCGGGCGTCGTCTCGGCGCGCAAATGGCCGTCGATCAGCATGAGCGTTCCGTCGTGCAGCTCGCGGGCCAGGAGCGCGTCGGCGTAGCCGACCTCGGCCAACACGCCGCGCAGCGCGTCTTGCTGCTGCGGCGGGTGCAGTCGCCAATTGCGCGGGTTGGGCCGCAGGTCCGAGGCGCGGACGCGGCGAAGTTCCTTAATGCGATCGCGAATTTGCATGGTTGGTTAGTTGTTAGTTGTTCGTGGATAGTTGTTTGTGGACGGTGGCGCAAGTCATTCTGAGCGAAGCGAAGAATCTATTACGCGCGAGGCCGGCAGATCCTTCGCTGCGCTCAGGATGACAGCTTTCGTCGGTTTTAAACCGCTTCACCTAACCACTAACAACTATCTTTGATTAAGGACTTCCCGAATCGTGGTTTGTAGTTCTTTGATGTCGGCACGGATTTCGGCGCGAAGCACGTGATGGGCTTGTTCCAGCGACACCAGCCGCGCGCGAATCTCGGCCATGTCCGTGGCACGGGCATACACGCGGCCGTTTGTGACGACCGCGCTACGATCGCCGTCTCGCCGCGGCATCCACTTGAGGATGGCCGCGGCGAGCGTGCCAAGTGTACCGAGCAATACTGTGGCGACGGGCCAGTCCATGGAGAGAGTTCAGGGCTCAGGGTTCAGGGGAAATTTCGGATTGCGGATTGCGGATTGGACCACGCGGCTTTCAATCCGCAATCCGAAATCCGCAATCCGCAATTTGTTTTCACGGTCCCGGCGCGGCCGGAATTATTGGTGCCGACGACGCGCTGCTTGCCGCGCCACTACCTATCGTGGCGTCGGTGCGCGTCGTGGCGTAGAAGTTCGTGAGGTTCGTAGGCCAGGGGTGAAGTTCGGGCAACTCGGTCACCGAGATGCCTTCGGCGAGCACGTCGAGTCGGTCTTCGGTGAATACGCGGTCGAGTCGCGGCACGGTGTCGACCATTTCCGTTTGCGTGAAGAAGTCGGCCGGGTTGTAGGCCGCGAAATCGGCGTCGGAGAGCGCAAAGCCGTCGGCGGTCGCTTCGGCGCGCGTCTTGCCGAACAGCTCGATGGCCATGTTGATGTACACGCGTTTGATGTACTGACCGACCTGGCCAGCGAATGCGGTCGAGATTTCGAGGCTCTTGCGGTTCTCCGTGTGCTGCATCGCTTCGGCCATCGACATCAGGATCAGCTCTGCCCAGCGTCGCATGAACTGATTGCGCACGAGGAAGAACGGCACGGGGAACACGCGGAACACTTCGCCGGCCGGGCGTGCGTGGACCACTTCCATGTTGTTTTCGCCGGGCGGCACGGCGCGGCCCGCCAGGATGTTGGCCGCCCGGATGTAGAGCTTGTGAATCCGCTTGGCCGTGTTGATCGACGGCGGAATGCGCAGGTCGGCGTCCTCGTGATGCATGATGTGAAACAAATTGCGGCCGACAAGGTATGGACCGTCCGAATAAATCTGCCACATCAAGAAGCTCGCAAACACCTGAATTTAAGGGATTCTCAACGAGTCAATGTGTCAGATTTTTTGCGACGA
>JAKEIB010000332.1 GCA_022614705.1 Planctomycetota bacterium
ACGGATGCTCAACTTAGTTTGGCCGACAATCTCTTGAAGCAAGGCGAACTCAAAGAAGCTGCCGCTGCTTGCCAGGCCGCGATCGAAATCTCGCCCGACGCGGCCAGCACGCATTTGAAGCTGGCCGAAATTCGCGCCAAGCAGAAGCGATACGACGATTGCCTGCAGGAAATCGAGTCGACGCGAAAACTCGCTCCCTACACCCACCCCTCAAAAGTCCTGCTCGCCGTCTATCGATTCCAAAACGGCGAAGCCGACCAGGCGCGAGAACTGTTGGCCCAGGCGCACGCCGAAATGCCCGATCACCCCGTGCCCGAACTTTTCCTCGGCCAATTCGCCATGCAGAATCAACGCTGGGACGAAGCCCGCAGGCACCTCGACGCGGCGGCGACGCGGGCTATCCCCGACAACTGGCCCGACAGCCACAAGAAGCGATTCTTAGTGCTGCTGCACTCCGAACGATTCAAGCTGTCGAAACAGCTCCACGACATCAACTTGGCACGAGATTCCGTTGTGGAATGGCTGAAATACGAACCCGACAACCACGAATTGCGGATGATTTACGAGAATATGCAATCCGCAAATGCCCCGCTGTAACGCATTATCACTGGAAGTTACTATGCCGAGCCGTAACAAACTTCTGCCCATTCATCCGGGAGAGATACTGTATGAGGAATTCCTGGCTCCACTGGGCATCAGTCAGTATCGGCTCGCTAAAGATTCCGGCGTTCCGCCGCGTCGGATCAACGAAATCATCCGTGGCAAGCGGGCCATAAGCGCCGACATTGCACTCCGACTCGCGCGGTATTTCGGAACGTCGGAGCGGTTTTGGCTAAACTTGCAGACACATTTCGATTTGCAAACCGAAAAAGATTAATGCTTCGCCAGGTTACGGATCAGGAACCTCCTCCACGCGATAAATGGGGCCGTCGACCCATGGCGAGACCATCGGCGGCGTCACAACAAGCGCCACGCGCTTGCCAGTAGTCCGCTCCTTGGCCAAATAAGTCGATGTCATGTCTCCTTTGCCGAGTTGCTTTAGTAAGCAGTACTCATCCAACCAGAAGCCTTTCCATTTTTTCTTCCGCAACTTATCGCATTGCCACTCGGTTAGCGTGTCATTGGCTATGAGATAGCGACAAAGCGCATCAACCGCCTCCGGATCTGCTCGATCCACATACAAATCAGCACACGCTTCGCTCAGAGCAGCTTCGTCCACCAAGCCGCTTGCGAGCACGAGCGCGAGGAACTCGTCGATTTGGGTAGACCATAGCCGCATACTTTTTTCTCAGCGATCGCGGCAACTAACCTCAAGGTTTCGGATTATCGTCCCAGTTCTTCCGCAGCAACCGCTCTTCAATCTTATACGCGTGATGCAAATCGTGTAGCGCGATGTGTCGGGCCATGATGAAAATGCCGTAGTGGGAATACTCTTCGTGCTCGGCCGTAATTTGCCACTGTTCCGGCGTTAGTTGGCGAAGCCGCTCGATGAACGCGGCTCGCTGGCGTTCAAAGCGGTCCATTTCGGCATCGAGATCGAGCTTCAACAGTGCATCCTCCGGTTCATCGCGGGACGGTTCGTACGATTTGATCCGCGGCAAAGGGTCGCTCAGCATGTAGTCCAATCGCCGCAGCATGATCGGCTCCACCATCGACAGATGAACAGCATGCTCGTGCGCCGACCACATCCCCGGCGCCGGCCGCCGCTTGCGCAACTCAACCGGCACTTCATAAATCACCTGCCGCACGAGCCCCGGCCCGCGGGCGAGCTGGTCGAGAACAACCGAGATTTCGAGTGAGTTGGGCATGAGCCTTACGTGAGAGTCCAGCGTTGCCGCCGCCGCCAAAATTGCCTTGTAATCCGCAATCCGAAATCCGAAATCCGCAATTATTCCACCGTCACGCTCTTCGCCAGGTTCCGCGGCTTGTCGACGTCGCAACCGCGCAATATCGCCGCGTGATAAGCCAGGAGTTGCAGCGGGACGGCGGTGACGATCGGCTGTAAAAACTCCGCCACGGCCGGCACGCGGATCACGTCATCCGCCAGCTCGACCGCGTGCGAATCGTCCTTGTCGACGATGGCGATCACCGGCCCGCCGCGGGCCTTGATCTCTTCCATGTTCGAAATCACTTTGTGATACACGCCGCCCTGCGGCACGATGAATACGCTCGGCGTGTGCTCGTCCACGAGCGCGATCGGCCCGTGCTTCATTTCGGCGGCCGGGTATCCTTCGGCGTGGATGTAGCTGATTTCCTTGAGCTTCAGCGCGCCTTCGAGCGCGGTGGGAAAATTGTACTGCCGGCCGAGGTACAGGAAGTTGTCGCAGGAGGCGTACTTCGCTGCAATGCGCCGTGCATCGTCGTTCGTATCGAGCGCCTCCTCCACGTGCCGTGGCAACTCAGTCAGCTCATCGATAATTCTCAGCCCGGCCTCAAAACTGAGATGGTGCATCCGCCCGAAATACAGCGCGAGCATCGACATCACGACGCACTGCGACGTGTACGCCTTGGTCGACGCCACGCCGATCTCCGGCCCCGCGTGCAAATAAACGCCGCCGTCGGCCTCGCGGGCGATCGTGCTGCCCACGACGTTGCAAATCGCCAGCGTCGGGTGCCCCTTGCGCTTCATTTCGCGAAGCGCGGCCAGCGTGTCGATCGTCTCGCCGCTTTGCGTGATCGCGAACAACAGCGTGCTGGGCGTCATGGGCGGGTTGCGATATCGCAGCTCACTTGCGTATTCCACTTCGACCGGAATCCGCGCGAACGCCTCGATGAGGTACTCGCCGACCATCGCGGCGTGCCAGCTCGTGCCGCAGGCCGTGAGAACGATGCGATCGATCGCCCGCAGCTGATGAGGCGTGAGATTCAGGCCACCGAACACGGCCGTCGCTTCATCGCGATTGAGCCGGCCACGCACGGCGGCCGTCACCGTTTCCGGCTGCTCGAAAATCTCCTTGAGCATGTAGTGCGGAAAGCCGCCCAACTCAACCTGCGTCGGGTCGATCTCAAGCACCGTTTCACTGTGCCGCACGTGACCTTCATCGCGGTGAACGACGCGGATCGACTGGCTCGTGATCACGGCCAGCTCATGATCGGCCAGGTAAACGATGCGGTTCGTGCGGCCGACGAGCGGCGAGCCGTCGCTGGCAAGGTAATGCTCATCATTGCCGATGCCGATCACGAGCGGGCTGCCGAGTCGGGCCGCCACGATCACGTCCGGCCAATCGCGAAACACCATTGCCAGGCCGTACGTTCCGCGCAGCTGCGAAAGCGCCGCCTGCACCGCTTCCACCAGCGGCGCATACTCGTCGGCCGCCGACGCCGATTCAGCTGGAACACCGCGCAAATCGAGTTCGTACGCCACGAGCTGCGCGATGACTTCGGTGTCGGTCGACGATTTGCAATAGTAACCGCGCTCCGCCAGTTGCTCCTTGAGCGCCCGAAAGTTTTCAATCACGCCGTTGTGCACAAGTGCGACGATGTTTTTTCCGCCGACGTGCGGGTGCGCGTTTTCGTCGGTCGCCGGGCCGTGTGTCGCCCAGCGCGTGTGGCCCAGGCCGATCGTGCCGCGGATCGGCGCTTCGTGCAGCTTGGCCGCGAGATCGTCGATCCGCCCGGCCGTTTTGGTGATCGAAAACCGGCCGCCGTTGTTGAACACGACGCCGCTGCTGTCGTAGCCGCGGTATTCAAGCCGGCGCAAACCTTCGATCAGAAAATCGGCCGCCTGCTGATGCCCGATGTAGCCAACAATTCCGCACATAAAATTCCATTCCGCGAAAGCTGGAGAGGTTTGCCTGAGATCATCGCAATTCTACGTTTGCCGCTCATTTTCGACCTACCCCGATTCGGCCAATTTCGCTATCAATCGCCCGCTCGAAGCAACCGTAGCTGGCCTCTTCGTGGCCGGCCCCCGCACGCCTGTAGCTGGCCTCTGCGAGGCCGGCCTTTTGGCGCTCGCATACACGTTAAAGGAATTGAACATGCCGCGAAGTTACGTCGTCATCCCCGCCCGCTACGGCTCGACTCGCCTGCCGCGCAAGATGCTGCTGCGAGAAACCGGCAAGACACTCCTTCAGCACACCTATGAGGCGGCCTGCGCCGCGCGACACCCGGCTGGCGTGCTCATCGCCACGGACCATGCGGAGATCGCCGCCGAAGTCGAGCGGTTCCGCGGCGAGTTCGTGATGACGAGCGCCGACTGCGCGAGCGGCACCGACCGCGTCGCCGAGGTCGCCTGCAAAATGCCGCGCGCGGACATACTCGTCAACGTGCAAGGCGATGAGCCGGAGATGTCGCCCGACAACATCGACCGCGTCATCGAACTCTTGGAACAAAACCCCATCGCCGGCATGGCCACGCTCGCCACTCCCCTGCCCTCGCCCGAGCAGCTCCACAACCCGGCCTGCGTGAAAGTCGTCTTCGACAACCACGGCCGCGCGCTCTACTTCAGCCGCAGCCCGATCCCGTTCGTCCGAGACACCCCCGCCTCCTCTGAGCGAGCCGGGGCGTCCTCGCCCCCGGATTTCAACGCCCCGCCCCTCTTCTACCAACACCTCGGCATCTACGCCTATCGACGCGAGACGTTGCTCAAAGTCTCCGCATTGCCTCCGTCGTCTCTCGAACAGGCCGAAAAACTCGAACAGCTCCGCATGTTGCAGCACGGCGGCACAATCCTCGTTGGCGTCGTCCATCACGCCGCCAGCGGCATCGACACCCCGGCCGACTACGCCGCCTTCGTCGCCCGCCGCCGTGCCGCGGGCTGATGCCGCTTGCGGCTTAGCGATTACCCAAAACTATCGCCCAACGCTTGCGGTTTAGCTACAATCATCGCGTGATCACCCGCGCCCACGAATCCGTCCCACTTCCGCTGCTCATCACCGGCGTCGCCGGCGTTGCCGGCTACAACGCATTTCACTACTTCCGCACACGCTACCCGGGCCAGGTCATCGCTATCCGCCAGGAAGACAATTGGCCCCTCACCGGCGACGGCATCATAGCGTGCAACGCCGAAGATCATCCGCGCTTGCGGCCCCTCTTCGACGAATATCAGTTCCAATCCGTCCTCAACTGCGCCGGCAACTGCGCGCTCCGCGCCTGCGAACTCGACTCCCGCCTCGCCTGGCGCACCAACGTCGAAGGCCTCATTAACCTGCTCTCGATCATCGTCGAGCGCGACGTGCGCTTAGTTCATCTCTCGATTGACCTCGTTTTTTCCGGCCAGCGAGCCGGGCGGTCCTCCGCCCCGTTCGGGGTCGAGGACGACCCGGCTCGCTTCGCCTATTCGGAATCCGACCCTACCGACCCCGTCACCGTGTACGGCAAAACGATGGTCGCCGCCGAGCAGCTCATCGCCGACTGGATGCCGCAAGCATGCATGTTGCGGATTTCGCTGCCGATGGGCATCAGTTTCAACGGCCACGCCGGCGCGATCGACTGGATTCAATCGCGCTTCAAGAAAGGCCGCCCAGCGACATTGTACTTCGACGAAATTCGCACGCCCGCCTACACCGACTGCCTCAACCGCCTCTACGAGCGCGTCCTGGCCAACGACCTCAATGGCCTCTACCATGCCGGCGGCCCGCGTGCGCTTTCGCTCTATCAAATCGCACAAATCGTCAACCGCGTCGGCGGTTACGACCCGACTCTTCTCATGGGCTGCCCACGCGTGGATGCCGGCCTCGTCCCCCCGCGCGCCGGCGACGTGACGATGAACTCACTTGCCCTTGCCGTAGCGCTCGACGACGATGAACCACTCGATCCCTGGCCCCACGACCCGGCTCTCGTCCCCACCGATCCCCACTGGCACCACACTCGCAACGGCGAACGCGGTTCGCCCGATTTGCTGAAACGCATCCTCTATCGCAACCCACGACGCCATTAGCCGCGCAGCGGCGAAATCGCTTAGCCGGGCGGCGTAAGCCCCCGGAACCCGGCGATGATCCTAACGCAGAGCCGCGCAGCGGCGACATCCCATCGTTGACGGTCGCTGCGCATCCAGCTACGTTGCACTTATGATTCGAGAATTGCTTGCGATTTTGTTGCTTTCGACGGTCCCCATCAACACCCGCGCCGATTGGCCCGAGTTCCGCGGCCCCTATGGCAACGGCCACGTCGTCGCCAATGATCAAGCCTCATCGGGCAATCTGCCGCTCACGTGGAGCGAGACCGAAAACGTCCGCTGGAAAACGCCCGTTCCGCATCGCGGCTGGTCCACGCCCGTCGTCAGGGACGGCAAGATCTGGCTTACCACGGCGACCGAAGACGGCCACGACTTTTTCGCCGTCTGCGTCGATGCCGAATCGGGCGAAGTTCTGCACAACAAAAAACTGTTTCATTGCGACGAGCCCGAACCGCTCGGCAATCACCTTAACTGCTATGCCGCGCCGTCGCCCGCGATTGAGAAAGGCCGCGTGTACGTCCACTTCGGCAGCTACGGCACCGCCTGCCTCGACACGGCCACCGGCGAAATCCTCTGGCAACGCGACGACCTGCCCTGCCGCCACTACCGCGGCCCATCGTCCTCCGTCGTGCTGTTCGAAAACCTCGTGATCCTCACGCTCGACGGCGTCGACCTGCAATACACAATCGCACTCGATAAGCAAACGGGCGACACCGTGTGGAAAACGATCCGCGACGTCGAGTGGAACGACCAGAACCTTACCGGCAATGAAGACCCGGCTTCCGTTCAGCGCATCCGCGACGGCGACCATCGCAAGGCCCACTGCACGCCGCTCATCGTCACGACGCCCGACGGCCGAACGCAGATGATCAGCCCCGGCGCGAAAGCCGCGTTCGCCTACGACCCGCGCACCGGCGACGAAATCTGGCGCATCGACTACGACGACTTCTCCGTCGCCCCCCGGCCGGTCTTCCACGACGGCATCGCCTACCTCGTCACCGGCATCACCCATCCCGAGTTGTGGGCCATCCGCCTGGGCCCCACTGGCAACCTCACCGACTCCGACACGGTCCTCTGGCGCCTAAACTCGCGCGTCTCCAAAACCGCCTCGCCGCTTCTAGTCGACGGCCTGATCTACATGATCAGCGACGACGGCATCGTCAACTGCATCGACGCCGCCACCGGCGACCCCGTCTGGCAAAAACGCATCGGCGGCGCCTTCGCCGCCTCGCCGATTTACGCCGCCGGCCGCATCTACTTCTGCAACCAAGACGGCGAAACCACCGTCCTCGCCCCCGGCCGCAAGTTCAAGGAATTGGCCACCAACACGCTGGACGACGGCTGCATGGCGTCGCCGGCGGTGGACGGCGATGCGCTCATCCTGCGCACGAAGACGCATCTCTATCGGCTTGAAGATTCACAGCCGGCAGGCCGCTAGGGACATGCACATGCTGTTCGACGCACTCGGCGCTCTCGCGCGGCGAAACAGGCGATTACCATTCCAATGAGCACAACGACTGAAGGTTCCGGCGTACTGGTGGGTGCCCCGCTCGCACCTCTTGCACCGCCGCCCGGTGTTTGACCGAAGTGATGTCGCCACGTCTCGTAGAGCGAAGGATCCAGGCCGCCGACCTTTCGTAGGAGTATGTAGTCGGCGGTGTCGATGACGCCGTCCTGATTAAAATCGCCAGGCGGATCCGCCGGTAGATTGGGAACGATCGAAATGAGGCGGACCTGGCCAAGCGAGTAAAGGTCCGTCGCATCCCAAACATAGGGACTGTCGATCGTGAACTCTCCGCTCGGGCTGACGTTGGACCAATCGAAAAGCTGAAAACTTCTACCAACCTGCGTGGCCAAGTTGACGCCGTCGGCGAAACTAAGTTGCAATGCTCCGTCCAGCGTAACTGCGATTCCGTTTTCGAAAGTGAACTTTGAGTTCCAGTCGTCGGCATCGAACACCATCTTCAACACGCTGGTGTTGTCCGCCGAAAAGCCATTTTCGACTTCAATTTCAGCCGGCCCAATCGGATTGTCGTAGTCGCGCACTACCAGCGAGTTTCCGCTAGTCAGATTGAGGCCCTGGATTGTGCCGTCCGGATGAATCAGGTTCGTGGTCGTGACGCTGGCAAAATTGAGATAGATGCTCGCTCCGCGCGCGTCCGCGCCGCTAAAGTTCGTGTTTGTGAAGATGACACTATCAAAGGAAGCGTTCGTTAAATCGGCTCCGGCGAAATTAAATTCGTTCAATGTCAGATAACCCGCCTCGAAGTGGCCGCTAAACACGGCGTTTGAAAGATTGATGCCGGACATATCCCAATTATCCAAAGTGACTTGCCATCCCTCAATTTTTACCCCGGCCATGTTCCTCAATTGATAACTTGCCGTCGAATAAATTTGTGTCGCAGTGAGCACCGAACCACTAGAGTACATATGGAAATGCGTTCCACCAACCACAGCGTCTGTTAGATTGGTTCCAGACCAAGCGATAGTCAAATCAGCGCCGGTGAGGTCTTGCAGTGTGAGGTCAAAAGCATTTCCACTAGCGGAAAGCCTGAGTCCCCGGAGGTCGTGATTCTGATAACTGGCTGTCGAATACAGCTGCGCCGGAGTGAATGTACCAGGGTTAATTGATTCAAATCTTGCATCGTTGATAATCGCGTTAGAAAAATTCGTACCTGCAAGCGATATCGAACGAAATTCTACACCGGTCAGGTCCTGATTCGAGAGGTCCCATCCCGAGAGATTGACATTAGCGTTCGTGAAGTGAATCCCGCGCAAGTCATGATTCTTGTAGCTGGCCGTCGAGTACAACTGGCCGGGCGTGAATCCGGACGCACTGATGTACGCTCCAGTAAGAACGGCGTCCGTGAAATTTGCTCCTGTCACGTTGAAGCCGAGGTCGACGCCCGTCAAATTCGCGTTGCTCAGATCGGCGTTGTTCAAATACGACCCCCCGAAACTTCCGCTCGATAAGTTCTTGCCGGAGAAATTCCATCCGGAGAGGTCGTGGGAAAACAGCCTCACTCCCGTCAGGTCTCCACTTTGGTAGCTGGCCGTCGAGTAAAGCTGCGCTGTCGAGAGCTCGTCGCCACCCAAATAAGACTGATTGAAGATTACTCCTCGGATATCGGCTTGATCAAAAATGGCCCCGGCCAGAATTGCAGAGGTAAAATCTGCTCCGACGAGATTCGCACTTGCGAAGTTTGTACCTTGAAGCGTGGACTGGGCGAAACTCGCTCCAGAGAGATTCTTCCCTGAAAAATTCCAGCCCGTCAGATTGTTCTTGTTCAACTTGATACCGCTAAGATCCCCACTGACGTAACTAGCCGTGGAATAGAGCTGCGCGGCTGTGAAGCCGTTGGCCACCGTCGATGACAGAATTGCCCGCGTCACGATTGCGTTGGTGAATACCGTATTTGCTAACGTACTGGAGGAGAGACTGGCGTTATCCAAATTGGCCCCAATTAGGCTCGCGATTGTAAGATTCGTACCGCCGAGGTTTGCACCCGAAAGGTTGGTATACGTGAATGTTGCGCCCGTGAGCTGATGCGGAAGATCGGTACCGACGAGGGTCATAGCTCCGAAGTATCCGTACGAGAAATTGGAGTTTTCAAATTCCGTCTGGGAGAGGTCGTTATTCTGATAACTGGCGGTCGTATAGAGCTGCGCCAGCGTCATGCCTGTGTCCAATCCCGCCGCAGTTTTCAGACTAGCCCCGCGAATGTCGGCACCGGTGAAATTTGCGTTTTTCACGATGGATTGACTAAACTGCGTTCCCATCAAGTTCTGGCCAGAAAAGTCCCAGCCGGTGAGATCGTTCTTATTAAAGTTGATCCCGCTCAAATCCCTGTTCTGATAATTGGCCGTTGAATACAGCTGACTGGCCGTGAAGCCGAACTGCACCGTCTCTTGAAAAATCGCGCCATCGATGATCGCGCCCGTAAGTCGAGCATTGGTAAGTACAGCCTTTTGGAAAGTGCTGTTCGTAAGATTGGCGTTCACTAAGTCGGCATTCGTGAAGTTAGCTTGCATAGCGCTGGCGTCAATCAAATTTGCCTGGCTGAGGTCAGCGTTCGTCAGTTGCGAATTAAAGAATGTAGCATCGGTGAGGTTGGCGCCTATGAGGTACGCCTTTGTCAGATCCGAATGGTAAAGCAACGCATTGGGAGCTGCTACTAGTCCCGCTCCGTCGGGAACGAGCGTAGAACTCTGCTGCTTACCCTGACTCGGATCGTTCGGATTAACGTATTCCCACTCGAAGATGTCGGCATGCGCCGGTTGCAACATCGGAGCCGCTATGCCGATCGCAAATACTAATGCGACGAGTCGATGGGTTCGCCGACGCTGCATTGTGGATGGCTCGTGAGAATTGCGATAATCGATGGATTTTCAACACGTACTGATCAGAAATCGAATATCGCATCATTCCGACGATTTGTCAAAGCGATAACGTGCTCGCCTCGCCGGCCGTTCACGGATTGTGTCACATCTTGCGGCGGTGACTACGTTTGACCGCTTTCCAAAACTCATCCCGCGACAAACCTTTCCCCGCCGCGATGCTTCGTCGCGATATGTCAAGCAGCGCCTCAGAGACAAAAAGGGGCGGAACGATTGGCGATTCAGACAACGCAGTTTCAACTCCTGTTCCCGCCGACAGAAATCGTCGTCCTATCGGCCTTCGCCAAACAGGGACTCGATGTCTCGCGCGCCGTGCAACACCCGCCAAATCTCCACGCCGTCAGCCGTCGGCCGATAGAACGTGAGGTATGGACCGTCCGAATAAATCTGCCACATCAAGAAGCTCGCAAACACCTGAATTTAAGGGATTCTCAACGAGTCAATGTGTCAGATTTTTTGCGACGA
>JAKEIB010000333.1 GCA_022614705.1 Planctomycetota bacterium
GTGAAGCGCTTGTGAACGCCAACATTGTAGGCCGTTTGATGCGTTGCTTCGTGGATGATTGTATCGGCGTTCTCCGACCAATCGGCGCCGCCCGCCCCGGAGGTCACGTCGAACAGGAATACGCGATTCGAAACCGGGTCGTAGTGGCCGAGCGTGTTGGCCCGCATGGGCGTGCCACTGGCCACGGCGTGGCGATAATATTCGGCTTGGTCGCGGAACACGACCGCCACGAGTGGATACTGCGGCTGGGTAAGCTTAAACCCGCGGACGCGGAAGTAGTGCTCGAAGCGGTTATACAGTTCTTCAAATCGGTTGGCCCACTGATCGCGCTCGCCCTGCGGATGGACGATCAGATAGTGCCGCGTCGTAGAAACGTCAAACCGCTTGCCGAACTCCTGCTGCAGCGCCGTTTTCATTTCCGATGGCGAGTAGCCAAAGAATCGCGGGCTGGTCTTTTTCGCTTCCTTGGCCAGCTTGGGATTGAAGTCGTAAAGCTGGCCGTCGCGGCCTAACAGTAGCATCTGATCGGCCGACCATGAGAGCGGCCTGCCTTCCAGCATCTGGCCATCGACGCGGGCGCGGAACATGAATTCCGCGGCGGGAGCGATCGCACAAGTTGCGGCGATGCAGAGGGCGGTTACAACGATACGGAAAATGCTACCGAATCGATCCATTCGCGGAGCTTCTTCGTAAAACATGGGAAAGGTTCAATAGTTCCGATTCGCGGATTTGACGCGTGTCTTAACAAGTCTAGCTTACGGCTTTGGACAGCCGGTATGGATCAGTACAATGGTGGTAACCATTGCGAAGGACATGAAAATGCGCACCAAAATGATTTCTGTCACATGTGCTTTGTTAATTGCCGCCACGGCATTGGCCGCGGAAGAGAGCGCCGCGCCCGCGAAAGTCGATCAGGCGTTGACCCGCGAAATCGGCCGACTCGTTGAGGAATTGAACGGTGATCGCGCGGCCGATCGTGACGCGGCCGAGTCCAAATTGATCGAGCTGGCTGGATCGACGACTGCGGCCACGGATACGTTTCTTGAGTTGCTGCCCGAGGACAGCGACCAAATGCCGTTGGCGGTGCGCGAGCGGCTGTCGCGCATCCGGCAAAAGGTGGAAGACCGGGTGGCGAAGGCCGCGGTCGAGGCAACGACCGTCACGCTATTGGCCAAGGAGATGCCGCTGAAAGAAGTGTTCGCCGTAATCGAGAAGCAAACCGGCAACCGCATGATTGACAATCGGGATCAAAACGCCGACGATCCGGACGCCTCGCCGAATGACATCACGATCGAACTCAAGGCGGAGCCGTTTTGGCCCGCGCTAGATCAGATTCTCGATCAAGCGAATTTAGGTATCTACAGCTACGGCGGCGAGGATGCGCTGTCAATCGTGTCGCGCGCCAGCGACGACCGGCCGCGTCACGGTGCGGGCAATTACACCGGGCCGTTCCGCATTGAAGTGCTCGAGGTTCAGGCTCAGCGAAATTTGCGTCAGCCGCAGCGCCAATCGCTCAAGCTGCAATTGGAAGCGGCCTGGGAGCCGCGGCTGCGGCCCATCGCGCTGTCGCAGCCGGTGGCCGACGTCAAAGCGACGACCGACACAGGACAGGAACTCTCCGTGAGCCAGCCGGAGGCCGTTTTAGACGTCGAAGTGCCCACGGGCACGCAGGCGGCTGAAATCGTGCTGCCCTTCAGCCTGCCGTCTCGCGAGGCGAAGCGCATCACCACGCTGCGCGGCACGCTAAGGGCACTGGTCCCCGGCCGCCAGGTGAAATTCCGCTTTGAGGATCTGGAGAATGCGTCCGGAAAAACCGACCGCCGCGGGGGCGTGCAGGTGACGCTCGACGACGTGCGTAAGAACAATGCGATTTGGGAAGTTCACATGCGGCTGGCGCTGGATGAAGACAACGACGCCCTCCAGTCGCATCGCGGCTGGGCGTTTCAGAATGTTTCCTATTTGGTGGGCAAGGACGGCGAGCCGATCGAAAACGCCGGGTTTGAAACGACGCGGCAAACGCGCAATGAGGTTGGTGTCGCCTACTTGTTCGACCTGCCGGACGGCATCGAAGGCCTCAGCTGGGTGTACGAGACGCCGGCCGCCATCGTTGAGCTGCCGGTCGAGTATGAGCTGAAGGACATCGAGCTGCCGTAGGCGGTCGCCTCGCGCGGAAGGTGCAATTCACCGACTACTGAGCCGTTTTCTGCTCGTTCTCTTGCTTCCGTTCCGATTTGTGGCGATCGGCCTGATCGCGCTCCTTGCGGTGTCGGGCCTGGCGGCGCTCAAAGACCTTTTCAATAGGGCCTAGCACGCCGAGTATGAACAGCGAAACAACGACCGCGGCAATGGCTAGAGCGTATTCACCGATTCCGGCCGCGGTACCGAGCGCGGCAGCGAGCCAAATTGAGCTTGCGGTGGTGAGGCCCTTTATCTCCTGTTTCTGATCGAGCTTGAGAATTGTGCCCGCACCGAGGAAACCGATGCCCGCGGCAATGCCTTGGATGACGCGCGTTACGGCATCCTCCGGATGTTGGCCGGGGACCGCCAGACCTGCGATGACGAAAATTGCGCAGCCAATCGAGACCATCATATGCGTACGCAGGCCAGCCCAATGGCCTTTCCACTCGCGTTCGAATCCAATCGCGCCGCCGAGTAGTGCGGCGGCGCCGATGCGAGTGGCATCATCCCAAAGAATGTCCCAGTTCCACCCATCCATCAACGCACCGCGATCCGGTTAACCTGCAAATCAGCTCGCGCAGACGCGCAACGAGCATAGTGGCGCGATCGTGTGACTTTCTGCGACTCCACGCCTCTGCGTGAAATATCTTCCGGATCGCGGCGGAAATCAACCCAAAAGCTCGCGAATCACTTCGCCGCCGTCGACGAGTTTGATGGGGCGGCCGATGCGGCTCATGTTTTCGTGGTCGGCGTTGATGCCGAGAGTCGTGTAGACCGTGCGGAACAGATCGCTCACGGCGACTGGGCGCTCGCTGACCTCGATGCCGCCGGCATCGGTTTCGCCGATCACCTGGCCGCCGCGAATGCCGCTGCCGGCGAGCGCGATGTTGAACGCCCGCGGGTAATGATCGCGGCCGGCACGGGCGTTGATCCGCGGCGTGCGGCCGAACTCGCCCATCCAGAGCACGAGCGTGCGATCCAGCATCCCGCGCTGCTTCAGGTCGGTGATGAGCTGGGCCATCGGCTTGTCGAAGATTTCGTTGCGCTGGGCGGTACGGGTAAAGTTATCTTCGTGAGTGTCCCAGCCTTCGAGATTGACTTCGACGAACGTGACGCCCGCTTCCACGAGCCGCCGCGCCAGCAGGCAGCCGGCGCCAAACGGGTTGCGGCCGTAGGCATCGCGCATCCCGTCCGACTCGTTCGCCAGGTCGAACGCCTCCATCTTGGGGCTGAGGATCATGTCGGACGACTTGCGAATCAGTTTGCGATGGTCGGCCACAATGTCGGCGCCTTCGATTTTGCCGAAGTCGCTCTGCAGGCGGTCGAGCATCTCGAGCCGGCGGGCGTAGCGGGCGTCCGCGGCCGGTTCGATGTCTTGTAGATTCTGTTTGCCGCGGCCGAATCGCTGTTTCGTCATCAGTGACGTAACAGGCTGCGTATTCTCCGGCTTGGCTTCGGGGTTGCGCAGCACAAATGGATCGTAATCGACGCCCAGAAAGCCGGCGCCGCCCAAGTCGGCGCGTCGCCCGCCGATGCGCACGAAGCTCGGCAGGTCGAACTTGGGATCGCCGATTTGATGAGCGACATGCGAGCCCAGCGTGGGGAACTTCACGCCGCCCATCGGCAAATAGCCGTGATGCAGCAGGAAGCTCGCTCTCGGATGGCTGCCTTCCTTGCTAGTCATCGAGCGGATAATGGCCAAGTCGTTCATCACGCGGGCCATGTTCGGGAGCGTTTCGGCGATCTGAATACCAGGCACGCTCGTGGCAATGGCCTTGGTCTCGCCGCCATTAGCATGGCCGGGCTTCGGGCTGAAAGTCTCAAACTGGCTGGGTCCGCCGCCCATCCAAAGCAGGATGCACGCCATGCCGCGTTTGCGCATGTCCTCGGCTGACAGGCAGATCGCGTCGGTCCAACTCATCATGCCCGCGGCGGCGCCGGTCGCCGCGGCGACGCGCAAGAAGTCGCGTCGGTGGACGACGCAATCGCAATTGGTCCGCGCGTGGGTATGATGTTCGAATTTAGGGTGCATCGCAGACTCCAAGCCATTATGGACCGTCCGAATAAATCTGCCACATCAAGAAGCTCGCAAACACCTGAATTTAAGGGATTCTCAACGAGTCAATGTGTCAGATTTTTTGCGACGA
>JAKEIB010000334.1 GCA_022614705.1 Planctomycetota bacterium
ACTTCCCCATCCGCCCTGGCCTTCACATTTGCTACATAGATCGAATGTCTCCCAGCGACCGCGACCGCCGTATTCGGGGCATCCAATCACGTCGTCAGGTGAACGACACGAGAAATCAGTCGGGAGGCACATGGTAGTTATTGGATTTGGCGTCGGTGTTGCTCGCGCGCCTACTTGTCGTGAAACTTCTTCGGAAACAGCATCGCCCGCTTCATCTTCATGATGGAGTCGGTGAGGTTGATGCCTTTGGGGCAGGCGGCGACGCAGTTGAACTGGGTGTGGCAGCGCCAGACGCCGGTTTCGTCGTTGAGCACGGCGAGGCGGTCGTCGACGTTTCCGTCGCGGGGGTCGAGGAGGCGGAGCATCGCGCGGTTGATGGCGGCGGGGCCGAGATAATCCGCGCTCGTGCCGACGATTCCGCAGACACTGTAACACGCGCCGCAGGTGATGCAGTCGCGTTTACCTTGGGCCTGGCGGCCGAACTCAGAGTCGGGCGGGACGATGGCGAGCTCTTTGGAGTCTTTGTTCTTGGGGTGAAGCGCCGGGCGGATTTTTTTCCACTTCGCAAAGAACGGGCCGAGGTCGACGACGAGGTCTTTCGCGATGGGGAGACTCGCGAGGGGTTCGATCGTAATCGATTCTGACCGAAGGGTTTCCACGCGGGTCTGGCAGGCCAGGCGGGGCATCCAGTTGATGCGCATGGCGCAGGTGCCACACATGCCGACGCGGCACGAGCAGCGGAAGGAAAGCGACGGGTCGTACTCGCGCTGGATGATGAACAGGGCGTCGAGGACGGTCATCCGGCTATCGAGGTCGAGCGTGAAGAGGTCGCCGCGGCGACCGCCGCTTGGGTCGGTGCGCGCGAGCTTGAACCGGTACGTGGCCATATCCTCTAATGTATCATGTCGGCAACGTAATGCGGAGCTGTCGTGCCCGGTTGAGCATGGCGTCCAACAGCGGCTCGATCGTTACAAAGTATTTTTGCATTTCGGTGGCCGGGTCAAGGGCCACGTACTCGCTGAGGATGTCGGCGGTTGCGTGGCCGGTGACGTACCGCTGCACCAGGTGTGACGCACCGGCTCGCTCCATTTCTGTGTTGTCCGAGCCCCGCAAATCGTAAAAGCGACCGCACTTTTCCAGCCCTGCCTTTCGAAGCACGTCGCGAAACTCCGCGGCGATCGTTGCGGGCTGCCATGTTCTCCCGCTGTTGGCGGCGACTTTGAGTCGTTGAGGAAACATCACGTGGTCCCAGACTGTCGCAAAATAGCTACCTATCCTTCGCCGCGGACGTAAAACGGATTGGTGAGAATCCAGGGTCGATCTTCGCCAGCCAGTTTCAGCCAGACCTCGACGCGATAAACGCCTGGCCTTTCAACAAGAAAGTCAACCGCTGAGCCGGTCTCGCTGAGCACCATCTCGCCATCGCGAATGAGTTTGAAGCGCCCTTCGAGTGGCGCCTCGGCACGCAGTCGCAGGCCTTCGGCGAATGGCACTTCGCTGCCCATTGGCCAATGATTGCTGTCGTGTTCCGCTCGATAGACGAAGCCTGTCGGATCGGCGAGCCAATCGAACGCCACATAAGCCCGGCCGACGCTCAGCGCGTGCCGCACTTCCTCTTCGTTTACCTCTTGGAGCAAAATATGCGTACTGACGTGGCGGAAGCTGCGGACATACGGATCGAGATCGACATCGAGGATCAGGTCACCGGGCTTGCGTCCGGCGGTTAATAGCTTCACGGGCGGGAACCGTTTGGGATCAAGCTTCGCGATCTGCGTGCCAAGAATGTCTTCGAAAAGCACGTTGCCATCTTCGAGAACCTTAGCGCGATAAACCTGGTCGGAATGATATACTTGACAAACCCAGACGCTAGGGGTAGAATCGGGGCATAAGGAAACAATCATGCCCGCAAAACGCCCTCCGACTGGAACTGACGCCGACCTAAATCTCTCAACATTGTCCCATCTATTCGTGAATGAGGACAAGGCCCGCGAATTCTTAGAATCGAAGCGCTGGCCCGACGGTAAGCCGATCTGTCCGCATTGCGGTGGCGAGGGCTACGCGCTGGTTTCCAAGCCGGATAGCAAGCGTCCAGGTCGCCCTGGCCTGAAAAAGTGCAAGGCGTGCCGCAAGCAATTCACGGTTCGTGTCGGCACGATCTTTGAGGAAAGCAAAATCAAAATCGGGCAATGGCTGATGGCAATTCACTTGATGACGAGCAGTAAGAAGGGCGTCAGCAGCCACCAGATAGCTCGCGAGCTGCGTATCACTCAGAAGTCAGCGTGGTTCGTTTGCCATCGGATTCGCGAAGCAATGCGCCAAGAGCCATTGAAAACTATGTTGTTGAAGGGAACGGTTGAGGTTGATGAAACATATGTCGGCGGAAAAACGAAGGGCGGTGGAAGAGGACGCAGCACAAAAACCAAAACGCCAGTGCTTGCCTTAGTTGAGCGCGATGGCAAACTGCGGGCAGTTCCTATAAGGAAAGTTACCGCGTCCAATCTACGGCGGCATATCAAAACACACGTCGATACCAAAAATGCACGGCTGATGACCGATGACTTCCCTTCCTATCATGGATTTGCAAAGGGCTTTGCGATGGGACATGGGGTCATTCGTCACAGCGATGGCGTATACGCCGTGGGGGACACCCATGTTAATACAGCCGAGTCATTCTTCGCGCTGCTCAAGCGCGGCGTCCACGGAATCTTTCATCACGTTGGTCGTCGCCACTTGCGGCGTTACTGCGATGAGTTTTCCTTTCGGTGGGACTATCGGAAGGTGAGCGATGGCC
>JAKEIB010000335.1 GCA_022614705.1 Planctomycetota bacterium
ATACCGACTGATGAGACAACCACGATGCCAGCTTCGCCAACAACTTGCCACGCAAAAACTTACAACTTAAGTTGATGGCATTCGGGACGGGAGTCATTTCTGGCGGGAGCAGCGGGGTTATGATAGGCTGCCCTGATGCCACGCCGTTCGCGGTCGATCCTCGGCGGTTATGTGTACCACGTGCTCAATCGATTCCCTGAAAATGACTCCCGTCCCCTTTATTTCCTCGAGGTTGCGCGACTTTCGTCCGCCACGGAAGTGAATCCGCACGAACGATACTTGGCCGTATTTGACTTGATCAATCGCCGAAACGACGAAATGGCCGATGCGTTCGACGACATGCGCCGCTCGACCGCATTACTACGCTTGGCCTGCATTCAATCGCATCGCTTGCTTAGCGATGACGAGTTTGGCCGTTTCAGCGAGGCCACGCGCCATGCCATTGCCTAACGAGGCGCTGCAGTTGGGTCAACGGATAAAGCCTACCGTGTGCCGCTGATCATGCTCCGCGCTGTTCGCATGACTGCACTTGCTCCACGCCAGTCAAGTGCGCATTGCAGCGACGATCACGTCTCGAATGAATCGCCGGCAGAACGGGGGCGGGGACGCCCCGGCTCGCTTTGGCGGGACAACAGACAGGTTTGACGAGTAGTGGCACGCGCGTCGTTCAGGTCAGGCTGGAAAGCCTAACGTACGTGGATCAGCCGGAGCCGACGCGTTGGGGGATCGTGAACGAATAGAGCACGACCACGGCGCCGGTGCCGAGGAGGGTCCAGGGAGCCCAGTCGGGCGGGATGACTTCGCGGGTGGCGGCTTGCGGGCCGGCACCGTCGATTTTGACGATGGCTTTTTCAACGGCCAACGATTCGACGCCCAACAGGCAGCAATACGCGCCGAGGGCCAGGAAGAATGATCGCCACATGGATACGGCCTCTCGTCCATATCGGCGGGGGTAAACCCCGCCGCTCGCATGAGTTTGTTCGGGTTTGTCCGCACGAAACCTTGCCGGTCGTGCGTGCGATAGGGGCGTGGTGTGAAATCCCCATCGATGCCGGGAACGCTGGGTATTCATTCGGGAATATCGACGCGAAGGGCGATCCGGCTCAAGCACGTCGCCGAATAACGGTTCTCGACGGGCAACGCGTCGCCGTTTAGTCGTGGCGTGAGGGCCACGCCGCGCGTGGCGAATGTGCATGGCGGCGCGCGGAATCGCGTGGTGCGGATTGCAACGTCCTGCGCCAGCGCACGTTCGTGCGAGCATCGCTGAGGAATGAACGGTTGTGAGGCATTGTGCCGCCCGTTAGACTGCGAGTCGGACGAGGGGGGACAGGCACATTTTGCTGCGAAGACTGCGCAAAATGAGCCAGTCCCCGCGGTTTCAATTGTGGAGGGTGGTCTATGGGCGGAATCGACTGGGCGGTCGTCGGGCTGTATTTTTTGATGCTTCTGGCCCTGGCATGGTGGGTCATCCTGCAGAACAAAGAGACCGCGTCGGATTACTTTCTGGCCGGGCGGCACCTGGGATGGTTCGTGGTCGGCGCGTCGATCTTCGCGTCGAACATCGGGTCGGAGCACCTGGTGGGCCTGGCCGGAAGCGGCGCGACCGACGGCATCATCTTCGCCCACTTCGAACTGCACGCCTGGTGCGCGCTGGTGCTGGGCTGGGTGTTTGTCCCGTTTTACATGCGGTCGCAGGTGTTCACGATGCCGGAGTTCTTGGAGCGGCGGTTCTCGGTCTTATCGCGATGGATGCTGTCGATCATTTCACTCGTGGCGTACATCCTGACGAAGATTGCCGTGGGCATCTACGCGGGGGGCGTCGTCTTCCGCACGTTGCTGCCGGATTGGGGGTTCACGGTCGGCGGCACGCACATCGACAGCTTTTGGATCGGTTCGGTCCTGGTGATTCTGCTCACCGGCCTGTACACGGCGCTCGGCGGTTTTCGTGCCGTCGCGTATACCGACGCGGTGCAGACGGGCATCCTGATCCTGGGCTCCGTGCTGGTGACGTATTACGGTTTGGATGCGATTGGCGGTTGGGATCGGCTGCGCGAGGTCGCAGGTTCGGAAAAGTTTGATCTCTGGCAGCCGATGGTGCCGGAGGGCGTGGAATGGACCTGGTCGCCGGTGAGAGAGCCGGGCCGCGTGGCGTGGTACTTCCGGCACGAAAACCTTTACCCGTGGGTGGGAATGCTATTTTGCGCGCCGATCATCGGCCTGTGGTATTGGTGTACGGATCAATACATTGTCCAACGAGCGCTTGGCGCGCGGGATGAAACGCAGGCCCGCCGCGGTAGTATCTTTGCTTCGTTCCTCAAGTTGTCGCCGGTGTTCATCTTCATTGTTCCGGGCATCATCTGCTACGCGCTGGCGAAGGAGAGATCGATTGACTCGCTGAACGTGCTGATGGATGAAAATGATCAAATCCTACGCGGCGAGGCGCAGGCGGCCTTTCCGCTACTGGTGAAGTCGGTGCTGCCGCTGGGGATTCGCGGCATTGTGGTGGCCGGGTTGCTATCGGCGCTGATGAGCTCGCTAGCCGGCGTGTTCAACGCCTGCTCGACGCTTTTTACGATCGACATGTACCAGAAGGTCCGACCGAAGTCGTCGCAGAAACAGTTGGTGTGGGTTGGCCGCATGGCCACCACCGCGATGGTATTGCTGGGGCTCCTGTGGGTACCCGTGATCAGCGAGGCGAAGGGGCTGTACGAGTACCTTCAGAGCATGTCCGCATACTTAGGTCCGCCGGTGTTTGTGGTGTTTTTTGGCGGCGTGTTCTTCAAGCGGCTGAACGCTGCCGGGTGCTTTGCCGCGCTCGTGATCGGCTTTGCGTTGGGGCTATGGCGATTGGCGATCGATACTCCCATCGCGCTCGCGTGGGAAGGCTACGCCAAAGGATATGCACCCGGCAGCTTCAATTTCATCGTCAACAACATGTACTTCCAGTACTTTAGTTTGCTGATATTTCTCATCTCGAGCGCGGTGATGGTCGGCGTCAGCTATGCGACGCGCGCCCCGTCGAAAGCGAAGTTGAGCGGCCTGACGTATGGCACGCTCACCGACGAGCAGCGCCGCGAGTCGCGGGCCAGCTGGTCGGCGGTGGATGTGATCGCGACGGCGCTCGTGCTTGTCGCGATATTGGCCGCATATCTATACTTCCGTGGTTAGACCGGCAAAGCCAAGATTGATGAAGCGCTGGTCAGGCGATAGAATAAGCTTATGAAAATATTTCTGAGTTACGCCCGGAAAGATATCGCCCTGGCCCGGGAACTCGCAAAGCAGCTTTCAAGGGTGGGGTTCGACGTTTGGAATTCGGACGAAGCGATTGCGCCGGGGGATAATTGGGCTAAGAAAATCGGCAAGGCACTGGATGATTCACATCTGATGGTCATTCTTCTGACACCAAAAGCTATGGAGTCAGATTGGCTTCGCCAAGAAATTGAGTATGCGCTTGGATCGCGAAAGTACGAGGGGCGCGTCTTCACGGTGTTTGCTGGTCCAGTTCTTGAAGCAGGCAAAGATATGCCTTGGATCCTGCTCAGGTTGCCGCATCGACAAGTCGATCATAATGATTTCACTGATGCGGTTAGCGAGATTCGAGCAATGGCAAGCACTCAGATGAGCCACTCGAATGCGTGAGGTATTTCTTTCCCACGCCAGCCAAGACATTGTGAAGGCGCGCCGACTGAGGGACGTGCTGCAAGCTCACGATGTACCGGTGTGGTTCAGCCCCCATCATATCCGTGGAGCCCAACAGTGGCAGGATGAAATTGGAACGGCCCTCGCGCGGTGTGGTTGGTTTATGCTGCTGCTGACACCAAGCGCGGTGAAGTCGATGTGGGTCAAGCGTGAATTGAGTTACGCGCTAATCGAAAAGCGCTATCAGGGTCGCATCATTCCGCTGCTGTACAGGAAATGTGATATTCGCGCGATTTCCTGGACACTACCACAGTTTCAAGTGATTGACTTCACGAAGCGGTATGACGATGCGTGCGACGAACTACTTCATATTTGGAAGAAACGGCTGCGCGATGACGTTCGAAAGAAGCTTCGTCGCAAGTCTTGAACGTCGACGACGTTATCCCACCGCCGGCGGCGTCGGCGCTTCGTCGGAGACGAAGCCACACGTTTTGTGGCTGCCGTCGCAGAAGGGTTTCTTGGAGGAGTGGCCGCAGCGGCACAGGGCCACGGCCGGCTTGTTCGGTGGGATTTCGAACTCGGTTCCGCGCGAATCGACCAGCTTGAACGGGCCTTCAATAACCAGCGGCCCGTTGGGTCGCATGCGAATCGTGACGTCGGCCATGGGTGCTCCTTGCTGTAGCTGGCCTCTATGAGGCCGGTTGCGATCATTGTAGTTGGCCTCTGCGAGGCCGGACGCGTTTGCGATTGTTTAGGCACGGAGGCCGGGGTCGGAGACCCCAGCTACAGCAGACTATTCTGTCGTATTCTTGGCCTTAAGAGAAGGCGCCGGTTCGTCGCCCGGACGGAGTACGAACAGCACCTGCAATCGGTCGCGATTGGCCGTGGCGGTCGACTTCGTTTTATCTAGCGACTCAAGCTGAGGTCTCGCTTCGACTTTGCGCTGAAGTTTAACGTCGGCCGGAGGCGCCACTTCAAAAAACGTCCCGTTCGCCGACCGTTCCAGTTCCTGACGACCGTCACTTGCTCGAAATTGAATGCGGCGAGCCCGTCCTCGATCGGTCTCGTTCCTGACGGCGAGCGACTCACTCGCTTCTTTTTGGAGTTGGCTTAGTCCGCCGACGCCGCCACCGAAGCCAAGCCTGCCGCTGAATCGTCGGACATCGTCTGCCGCTTCATAGGAGTACCTGTCGCGTGCGACTTCGTCCGCCGGTTGTTGCGGCACGATACCGCGGCTGAACTTGCCAAGGTCCGCTGCGAGTTCCGTGGTCGGCGGCGACTCGGCCAGCTCCTCGTCACGGGTAGACGAATCGTCGACCGAGACCCCCACGTAATTGGCGTAGTCGTTGTTGAGATCATTCATGCACGAGAAGATCGTGCTGGACGGCGCGTCGACCAACACCATTTCGACGTCGGCGTCGTCCTTCGTCGCCTCGTCGACGCCTTCCTGCGCGAAGCGGCCGGACGTCACCCGCGCCGGCTCGCGGGAACTTGACTCGGCCTCGGCGGCGGCATCGCCCGACACGTCGCCGGCGGCAGCCGTTTGTTCGAGGGCAATGCCATTCTTACTCAGCAGTTGGTCGAAGGCTTTGTTCTCGAGCGCGGCGCGCTTGGCGTACACGTGAACCACGACCAGGCCGTCGTCCATGTTGCCCGAATCGTCTAGGGCCTGCGGTGCGGCGGCAGCGGGCGCGGTGAGGGCGCCATTTGGCGCTATGTACTTCTCTTCGGGCATGGCCGCCGCTTGTCCACCCGCTAATTCATTCGATTCGGGCCGACCGTTAACGCCAAAGGCGTCTGTCGTCGTCGATGGAGTAATCGCCCCCCGGTTATCGGCGATACCCTGTGGCATCGGTTCCGGCGTTGCCGGTATGGATGCGACCGCGCCAGAGGGTTTGCCCGCCGCCGCGGCAGGCGACGGTTTATTCACGGCACCCAAATTGCTGTCGTGTTCCGCCAGTTGTCGATCGATCGCCGCTGATTCGTCCTTGCTTTGAGCAATAATCGGCAACTTGGCGTCGTGCTCGCGGCCGGGTTGGAACACCATGATCAAAACGGCCGCCGCGACCGCCAGCGAGGCCCACACCCAGCCGCGCCGGGTGCGGCCGATTGATATCGTCGGCAGCGAGGCATCGTTAGCAGCCACACGCGCGTCAGGCCCTGGGTATGCCACCCCCGCAGTAGGCGCTTGTGAATCGGGGCCGAGGACGGCCCGGCTCGCTGTTGGATCCGTGTTGAGTTTTGCGACTTGAGCACGCCGAAGAACGGAGTCGCGCAAATCGCGGCCGACGCTTTCTTGCGGCAGATCGCGCACCGATTGCGACACGTTTCGCAGCTGCTCGAGCGTTTGCTGCGAGTGCGGATCGGTCGCCAAGTGGCTCTCCACGAGCGCACGCTCTTCGGCCGACAGCTCGTCGTCGAGGTACGCGCTCAGAAGCTCGTCGTCGATTTCTGGTTGTGAAGGATCGTTCATCGTGTGTCGGCTAAATTTCCCCTCTCTTGAAGGGAGGGGTCAGGGGAGGGTGATCGAACGGACCCCTCCCCTAACCCCTCCCCGCCGAGCCGGGGAGGGGAACGGACCGTGACTCCAATTTCTCCACGTGCAGTCGTGGCGCAAGCTGGTCGCGCAGCGCGAGCCGCGCGCGAAACAGTCGGCTGCGCACAGTTCCCACCGGCAATTCTAAAATCTCCGCGATCTCGTCATAACGGCAACCATCGATTTCTCGCAGCACGAGGATCGTTCGATACTCGGCACTGAGCTCGGCCAGCGCGGCATGCACCATTTCGACCTGCTCACGCTGTTCGATGCCGGCGTCCGGGGCGGCTTGTCCATCGATCGGTTCGCTGCCCCAACCGTCTTTCATCGTGTCGAGCGAGGCTGCCCGTCGCTCGCGCCGGGCGTGGCTCATGGCGAGGTTGAACGCAATGCGATACAACCAAGTGTAAAATGCCGACGAGCCGCGAAACGAATCGAGCTTCACGAACGCCTGCACAAAGGCGTCCTGAACGATATC
>JAKEIB010000336.1 GCA_022614705.1 Planctomycetota bacterium
CACCCAAAGCAAGCTCACACGTATGTCCAATAACCCTTCGCTAATTCGCGGCATCTTCTTCCGTTGTTGTGTTGCAGATTTTTTCGGATGAGCCATACGTTCGTGTGAACTGTCGGCCTTGGCGTTCTTGGCGTCCTTGGCGGTTCAGATGTTCGGTGCTTCAAGCGGGAATTTTGTGGGCCAGTTCCCTGTTTTTAGTGGCGGGCCGCAAATAGGTCTACCGGAGATCGTGTCGCCCCCAGCTTTGACGCGGCGGATGCGTCAAAAGTTCCATCCGGCGTGGATGAGAGCATGTCGCGTGACCGCAGCACGGTGATCGGAGCGCGTTGCGAAAAAACAACGGACCCGCGGCGGGTATTGGAGGTAGCCGCCGCGACAAATCTGGAAAAACCGCGGGAATTGCAGCGTCGGACGAACGCGTGACGCGGCGGCGGCACGGGCGATGCAGCATCTGCGTCGCACTCAAAGGGGGGATGCGTATGACGCCAGTTTCTCGCGGCATTTCATTTCGCGAATCAGTCGCCGCGGCGACCTTGCACCGGCTCGTGGACGCGGCCGCCATTTGCCTGGGGGCTGGCGTCGCGATGGAATACATGTGCGAGGCCGGGCTGCCCGATTTGCTGACGCTCGCCGCGGCGACGATCCTCGTGTACCACGTCGTGGCCGAATTGAGCGGGTTGTACCGCAATTGGCGTGGCACGCGGCTGCGGCGCGAAATTGCTTGCGTGCTGATGACCTGGGCGTACGCGGCGCCGGTGCTATTGGGCATCGGTCTGGTGACGCAGTACAACGCCGAGTTCTCGTACGCATCGAAACTGATTTGGATCGTCACCACGCCAGCGGCGATGACGTCGTCGCGCATCGTGCTGCGGAAGATTCAGCAACGGCTGCGGGCGCGCGGGTTCAATACACGCCGCTATGCAATTTGCGGCATCAACGAGCTGGGTATTCAGCTGGCGCGGAACATCGAAACGGCGCCGGAGATGGGTTTGCGGCTGGACGGATTTTACGACGACCGGCCCGAGGAACGCACGGCCGCGTTTGCTGTAGCCGGGGTCTCAGACCCCGGCCAAAGTCGCCGCGGCAATCTCGAGGAGCTTGTCTATCGCGCGCGCCGCGGCAATATCGACATCATCTACATCACGTTTCCGATGCGGGCCGAGGAGCGGATTCGCGACGTGCTCGTGAAGCTGGCCGATAGCACGGCCAGCGTTTACATCGTGCCAGACTTCTTCGTATTCGAGCTGCTGCACGCGCGATGGACGAACGTGAACGGGCTGCCGGCGGTGAGCGTGTTCGAGAATCCGCTGTACGGCGTCGATGGGTTGGCGAAACGGAGCGTCGACTTACTTCTTGGTTCGCTGTGCTTGGCGGCGGCCGCGGTGCCGATGCTGGTGATCGGCGCGCTCGTCAAACTAACATCGCCAGGGCCGGTGTTTTTCCGACAGCGTCGGTATGGCTTGGACGGGCGCGAGATTCTGGTGTGGAAATTCCGCACGATGACCTGCTGCGACGACGGGCCGAACGTCGAGCAGGCGACGGCCGACGACGACCGCGTCACGCGCGTGGGCCGCTTTCTGCGACGCACTTCGTTGGACGAGGTGCCGCAACTATTCAACGTGCTGGACGGCAGCATGTCGCTCGTCGGCCCGCGGCCACATGCCAACGCCCACAACGAGCTGTATCGCTCGCTCATCGACGGCTACATGCTGCGGCACAAGGTGAAGCCGGGCATCACGGGCCTGGCCCAGGTGAATGGCTACCGCGGCGAGACGGAAACGCTGGAAAAGATGGTGCAACGCGTGGCCTGCGATCACCAGTACATCCGCGAGTGGTCGCTGTGGATGGACGTCAAGATTCTGGTGAAGACGCTGCGCGTGGTGTTGGCGCAGGAGAATGCATACTAAGTTGAGACCTTACGCTAAGCCGCAAGCGGAGACGATGTCGTCGATGGGTTCGCGTCATCGTGCGCTTGCGGTTTAGCTTCCTACTGCTTAAAAATTTCCGGATTGTTGTTCGGGTCGAACTGCAGCGCCGTGAAGTTGTTGTTGATCTTCAGGTTCTGATACGTGTAGCTCTCTTCGAGCGGCGGCTTGCCGCCGGGCTGTTCGGGCCAGAGGTACGCGTCGAAGTGGATCGGGATCTTCAGCTCGTTGTCGAAGAACAGGCGGGCGACGTGCCAGCGGAAGTTTTGCCGCGGCTGGGGATGGAAGATCTGCACCATCGTGGTCGGGCGGCCATTGATCTTTGTATTGGCGTTCGTGCTGACTTCGCATTCCCCGTATTTCGTTTCGCCTTCGAAAACTTTGACGAGCTTGGCTGACAGGTTGCGGATGCCAACGGACGTGATCGGGTGCCTCTGGCCTTTCATCGCCAGAGCGCCATTCACATCGAGCGTCATCTTGCCGAGAAACCGCTTCACGCCCGCGTCCAGGACGACCAGCTTATTGTCGTTTTGTCCCTGAACATAGACAACCTCGCGGCCGGCGTGCGGCTGCTTGAAAAACATATAGACGCTGAACGGCTGGTGCATGACCTTCAGATAAATCTGCTGCTGTTCGCCCAATTCGCCGTCGATGCGTTCCTGCTTGAAGAACGTGCACGAGTAGTCGCGAATCGATTTGTCGAGGACTTCCTGACCAGTCTGCAGCCCGCGGATCACGGGCATCAGCGGATGCTCTTCGCCTTGCCTGGTGAAGTCGAGCGGCGCGGCGGCAGCGGCCGGCGCCGGGGTAGCGACTGCAACCGGAGTTGCCGGCGTCGTTGACGCCTTGTCCGTCTCGGCCGCGACGCGATACACGGGTTCGGTGAGATTGCTCTGGGCCCAAGCAACGGTGCTGAGAATCAGAACAACCAGCGCCGCGCTGGCAACGAACTTGCTTGCGCGATGAAACGACATTTGATTTCGCATGGGACAAGTCTCCTGACACCTGGCCCGCGGTTTGTGAATGCGCGGGCGGGCAAGTGACACGGGGGATGACGGCGGGTTTGACTCCGTTCAAAGTGTGGACCTCTCGCTCCGCGAGAGGAAATGCATCTCGCGGAGCGAGACGACTACAAACTGAACCACTACCATTGCGGGTGGATACTCGCGGCCGGTATGGCGAACCGGTACAATCCGCGTTGGTTCGGTTCGTTGGGGAGACGCAGCAACTCTTCAAAGCGAGTGGGTGCTTGTCACCCCGAGGTCCTCCGAGGCGGCCGGCCGCATTCCTCAGAGGACCTCGGAATGACAGCTACCGGAAATATCCTAGTCGAATTCCCCCGCACTCGGAAGGGAGATTATTGTGCCAGAAACCGCCCTGCGCATAGGCCGCGTGGTGTCGCTGCCGTTCGGTGAAAACACGTATATCGCCCACTTCGACGGCCGCGACGACTGCATCGTGATCGACCCCGGTTTTGAGCCGGAATCGATCGTCGATTACCTGGCCCAACACTCCCTCACGCCCGCGGCCATCGTGTGTACGCATGGTCATAGCGACCACATCGCGGGCAACTCGGCGCTGAAGAAGCGCTGGCCGTCATGCCCGCTCGCGATCGGCGCCGGCGACGCCGAGAAGCTCACGAACCCAGTGCTGAACTTGTCGGCGGCGTTCGGTCTGGCGATCACCAGCCCGCCTGCGGATCGTACGCTCGTCGAGGGCGAGCGGTTCGCTGCGGCGGGCATCGAACTCGACGTGTTCGAAACGCCGGGCCATTCGATCGGGCACATCGTGCTAGTGTGCAAGCAAGGGAAACCGTGGCAAGTGTTCGGCGGCGACGTGCTTTTCGACGGCGGCATTGGCCGCACCGATTTTTCAGACGGCAGCTTTGAAGCGCTGCGCGCCGCGATTCACGAGAAGCTGTTCACACTTCCGGAGGATACGATCGTGTTGCCCGGGCATGGACCAGAGACAACGGTCGGGCACGAGAAGCGCACGAATCCATTTGTGGGCGCGACGGCGGGGTAGCGGCCAAGAATTTGTGCGCCGCTGCATTTTCGTATGCGTTGAGGTACAATTTCTAGTGACGCAAACCCTTCCCAAAGATTCTTGGAATGTCGCATGAGCGTGCAAGAATTAGAAAACGCGATCCGTCAGCTTTCCCGCGACGACTTTACGCAACTCGCGCGATGGATTGATGAGTATCGAGCCGAGCAGTGGGACGAGCGAATTGAGGCGGACATCCGCGCCGGCCGACTGGATGAAGCCGGTCGTCGCGCGGACTCTGATTTCGAAGCGGGGCGCTGCACCCCGTTATGAATCACTTCGCCACTCCCGAATTCTGGTTTCACTATCAAAAGCTTCCGACGGAGGTTAAGCAACTAGCGGACAAGAATTTTTGTAACAGTTTAGCCGTCTGTAGCGGTTTAGGTTGGTAATGGAGGTAGTTGTCCGGTGGTGAGGTAAGTGGCGATCGCGTCGCTGATGGTGCTGA
>JAKEIB010000047.1 GCA_022614705.1 Planctomycetota bacterium
CCCCGCCCCCGAGTGTTGTGTTTTTTCTCGGGGGCGGGGACGCCCCGGCTCGCCTCGTGTGGAGATACCGATTGTACGGGTTGCGAAAGTTTGGCTGATGCTCCGGCTCCTTCGCAGTCGAATCTGCAAGGGGTGATTCGGCACGATGGACCGCGCTTCGGATGGAGCTGATGCTCGATAAAACGCTGGTGATTTGTGCGGGGCTGCAAAGCGGCGGCACCACGCTTGTCTCTTACTGCTTCTTGCAGCGCGGCGACACGGACGGCGTGCTCGACGCCGACAACGATTTGCTGCCCGCGCTAGATCCGCAGCTTGCTCGGCCGATTGCCTGGTACAAGACGACGATCTGTTGCTTTCGCCTGGCTGAGATCGCGAAACATTATCGCGACGCCGGTTGGAACGTGCGGCCGCTGTTGGTGTTGCGCGATCTACGCGCCGTATGGGCTTCGCTAACGCAGAAGGAATACGGGCGCAACGGCATCACGGCCGAGGACCCGCCGCTGCGATTGCGAGTCCGGCGGTTCGTGGACGACTGGCGAAGCATTGTCGCGACGAGCGGCGCGATGCTTCGCTACGAGGACTTCGTGGCGGCGCCGGCGGCCACGCTTCAGCGCGCGTGCAATCAGCTTGGTTTGCCGTGGGACGCGGCGATGATCACTTGGCCGAAGCCGGCGAAGCAGTTTGCCCATCGCGGCAACGGCAATGAATCGTTCTGGGCCAGCCGTGGCGAGGGGCTGATGGAAACGTTGGCGCGGTACAAGCCGCGGAGCACGCCGCGGCTACCAGCAGCCGATCTTGATTGGTTGGAGGCCGAGTTTCGCGACTTCAACCAGGCGAACGGATATCCGCCGCATTTGGCGGACGCGTGTGAATCGACTTCGGCGTTGGCTCCGCCGATTGCCGTGCCCAGTTTTGAAGTCACGCGGCGCTACATTTGGGAAACGAGCCGGAAGCCGTTTCGTTGGATCCTGGCCCAACTTGGCCGGCGCAACACGAAGTTGATCGATCGGCGGTCGTGGAAGCGGGCGGCTTGAGAATGACGAATGACGAATGAGTTTCGGCTATTCGTCGTTCGTCATTCCGCCGCGAGTAGCGGAAATTGGGGTTGCGACGCATGCACATAGGCATCGTCATCGCCGAACTGGATCGCCAATGCGGTGGGATGGGGCATTGGTGTTGGCAATTTGTGGCGGCGCTGGCGCAGCGCGGGCATGCGGTGCATGTCGTTGCACGGCGCTTCGGCGACGGGCCGTTGCCCGCATCGGTGACGCGGCACATCGTTCCAGTTTCGCATTCTCGCATGTTGTTTGCCCAAGCGGCTGCGGTCTACTTGGAGCGCCTGGAGCTCGACGTCGTTCACGATATGGGCGCCGGTTGGCACTGCGACATTTTTCAACCGCATGGCGGGTCACATAACGCCTGGCAAGTGCGCAGGCTGGATATGTACTCGGCATGGCTGCGTGCCTTGAAGCGGCCGATCGACGCGTTATTGCCACGGCAACGCGACTTTCTGCGGCATTGCCGGCGGCAGTTCGCGTTGCCGCATTCGTTGCACAAAACATTTGTCGCGATGTCGCAAACGGTGGCCAATGACTTCTTGCGTTTTCATGGTATTCGGCCTGAGCAGATTGCCGTGGTCCACAACGGCGTCGATTGCCGGCGATTTTCGCCAGCACATCGAACGCTGTATCGCGAAACCGTGCGGCGACAGCTTGGCATCGATGATGAAGCCGTGCTGCTGCTGTTGGCGGCGCACAACCTTCGGCTTAAGGGCGTGCCGGAGCTGCTCCGGCTTGCCGGGCGACTGGCGTCGAATGGGCGGCCCGTTCGCGTGGTGGTCGCCGGTGGAAAGCGGCTGGCAAGGTGGCGCCGCGCGGCCGCGCGGCTTGGCTTGGCGGATCGAGCGACGTTCGTCGGCGCGGTCGATGATCCGGTGCCGTACTACGCCGCCGCGGATGCCTACGTCCACCCAACGTACTACGACCCGTGCAGCCTCGTGCTCTTGGAAGCGTCGGCTAGTGGACTACCGATCGTGACGACGCGGCGGCATAACGGCGCCGCCGAGCTGTTTCGCGACGGTGACGAAATTCTCACCGTGGCCGATCCTCGCGACGCCGCCGCATTGTACGAACGAGTCGACGCATTGTTCGACCCGCGCGTGCGGGCCGTTCTTGGCGCCGCGGCGCGACGGGTCGCGATGCGACATCCGTTCGAGCGCAACGTAGCCGATATTTTGCGGCTGTACGAACGGCCGGTTGGACGGCGCCTGGCGGCGTGAGACTGTAGCCGTCTTGCTCCGCGAGACGAAATTCCTCTCGCGGAGCGAGAGGACTACATTTACGTGATCACCAGCGAATCGAACTTCGCATTGGCATTGATCGTGCCGACGCCTACCGTTCCGTTGCCGAGCGCGGCGAACGTGTGGGAGAACGTGGTCGCGCCCGACGTGAGCGTGACCTGCCGCGTCAAGCGGTTGATCGTCACGTCGAGCGGGATTTTCGTATTCGATGCGGCCGTAAACTGCCGCTGGGCCAGGTAGGTAACCCGGCCGTTCACGACCTGGCCGATGATCAGCCGATCGATGATCTCAAACACGCCGGCAAACTTGTAGTTCGTCGGCGATTGATAATCGAACGTCACCAGCGCGTTGGACCACAGCGACGTGCCGTTGCCCGGCTCGGTGCTGACGTTGACTTTTACGTTGGTGACCATTCCGGCGGTGGCCGGGTTGACGAAATCGACCGTGGCCAGCGGCCGATCGCCAACGACGTTGCGCTGTGCGCGGAAACTGGCGGCGCCATCGACCGGATTCGTCATTGTCGTGGCAAACGAGGGCGTCTTCTGTTGAACGCGGGCATCCACTACGCCTTCGAAGTTTTCGTTGAACGGCAGTTCCGAGTTGGAAACGGTGAGGATGAAGTCGTCGAAAACCGTGTTGCCTTGGCCGTCGTTGGCGGTGACGCGAATGGTCGTCATGCCGATGTCGCCGGCCGCGGGCGTGCCGGTGAACGTGCGCGTGCCGGCATTGAACGAGAGCCAGGCCGGCAGCGGCGTGCCGTTGCTCTTGGTGGCGGTGTACGTTAGCGGATCGCCGTTAGGATCGGTGAACGTGTTGGCCGCGAAGGTGAAAGTAAACGGAACGCCAACGGTGGCGGTCCGATCGGGAATCGGGTTGGCGACGACTGGAGGCGGGTTGGAGGTCACCGTGAGCAGGAACTCGTCGAAGATCGATCCGCCTTTGCCGTCGCTGGCCGTGAGACGGATGTTGCTGACGCCCGTATCGCCCGGTCCGGGCGTGCCGCTAAAGGTGCGCGACCCGGCGTCGAACGTGAGCCAGCCGGGCAGCGCGCCGCCGCCGCTGAGCGTCGCCGAATAGGTGAGCAAGTCGCCGTCGGCATCGGTGAACGTGTTGGCTGGGAACGTAAAGCTGAAGAAGTTTCCGACGATCGCCGATTTGTCGGCAATCGCATTGGCGACGATCGGCGCATTGTTGCCCGCAGTAGGAGTCTGCACTTCGAACGCGCCCATGTCCACGACGCCGCCGAACGGCGAGATCCGAGTGAACGGCAAGCCGCGCTGGTCGCCGCTGGCCGCAGGCGGTGCGAAACTGTTGTTGCCCTTGTTGATGGCGATGCTCCCCGCTTTGAGCTCAATGGTTTGTGTCGTGCCGCCGTTATTCGCTAGCGCGCCGCCGCCGGCGCCGAATGCGTCGGTCACCGAAATTGGCATGACCGCCGCGGCGTTGCCAATAAAATTCCCAAAGGCGTTTTGTGCCCCGGGACCGGTGATCGCGAACTGCCCAGCATTGGGTATCGTGTCGCTTTCCCCGACCAGGCTGAATCGAACCGTTGTCGTCGCCGGCGCGTTCAAGTCGGGCAATGTCAAGGCGCTGTTATTGGCCACGATCGAGTTTTGCACGTTCAGTATTGAACTGGCCTGGACTCCGCCGCCCGAACCGAGGAGAGCCTGATTGTTTGCCACCGTCGTGTTTTGGAGGATTACATTTGTAGCGCGAATGCCACCGCCGTTGCTAAAGCCGGCGTTATTGCCCGAGACCGTGCTGTTCTTCAGCATGACCGTAATGGCATCGATGCCGCCTCCGCCGCCGAGGGCGGAATTGCCGGAAATCGTGCTGTTGTGAGCCATCACGATCGTGGCACTGATGCCGCCGGCTGCGCCAAACGACGCCGAGTTGTCATCGATCGTGCTATTCTGGATGTTCACGGTGCCAAAGAATGCGTGGATACCGCCTCCGTCGCCGGCTGCGGCGTTATTGTTTACGACGACGCTGTTCTTGAGAAGCACATTGCCGAGCGAGGAATAGATACCGCCGCCGTCGCTCGACGCGACGTTTTCCTCTCCCGCCGCCGTCCCGCCGACTCTCACGTTCGTGAGGATCAAGTCGCCGCTAACAAAGATGGCGCCGCCGTCCACGGCATTGCTTGACGTAACGACGCTGTCGGCCACTGAAAGCGAGCCGAGCGAAGTTGAATTGATCGCGCCCCCATTGCCTAGGCCCGCGTCGCCGTTAGTCAGCGTCAGTCCTTTGATCGAGACGTCGCCGGCGTCGATGCGGAAAAATCGCGATGCAGAAAGCGTCGCATCGATCGTCAAGTTCGAAAAACCGGGCCCCGCGATCGAAAGGGACTCGGTGATCGGCAGCTCACCGGCGCCGGCCGCCAGGTTAATCGCCCCCATGACGCCGGGAGCAAACTGGATTACATCGGCACCGGGATTAGCCGGCGCATTCGCCGCTTCGATGGCCGCGCGCAACGAACCTGCAGGGGCGACTGCCGCATCGAGTAAGTTCGTTACGGTGAATGTCGCGAGCAGATCGCGCTGCTCCAATTGCTCAAAGTGATGTCGGCGACGGCCGACCGCCTCGCGATTGCGCCGTTTTTTACGTGCTTGAGTTTGACGCGAAATTTTGTTGCGCAAGAAAGACCAAGTCATGGTGCCACTCCGTTGATGAAATACCGCAGCGAGCTAATGCAGTGTGTGCGGAATCGGGGACATTTGATCGTATCACTTCGACATATGCGGTACAAACTTAGATGGTAAAATAGGGTGAATGGGAGACTCAGGTAGAATGCTCGCTAATCAGGCACACCGTCAGTGACCGCGGGCCGTGCGCGCCGATGACGAGCGATTGTTCGATGTCGGCTGTCTTCGACGGGCCGGAAATGAATGCGCCGAACATCGGCTCGGCGAAGGGGGGCGTGTTGTCGTTGCTGATCGCAGCAATGCGTTCGTAAGCGGCGTGCATGTGGTCGACAATCGTGTCCGCTGACACGACCAGCACGAGGTGTTGGCAGAGAAAGAACAGCACGCGGAGCGGCACGTGGCGGTCGGTGACCCAGATGGCCGCGTTTTCGGCGACCGCGAATTCGCCGGGCAGGATCGCGATGTCGACGTCCTCGAGCGCGTGCGGCGAAACGATCGACGCCAGGTCGACGTTCGGCTTGCCGACGCCAGGCACGAGCGACGCGATTTTTTGCGCGTCGGAATAGATTGCCAGACGACGCAGTTGCTCGTCCGCTTCTTCGCGCGTGCGTGCGATGATCGCCTGGCCGCCGACGGCTTGGAGCACTTCGACGAATTGTTGCCGGCAATCGGCGTAGGTCGTCCATTCGCCTGTAACTGACGGCAGTTCGATGGGCGCCGGCCGATTGCGGCGAATGGCGTCCAGGATTTCCTCGTTGCTCGTTGTCATCGTTGCTGCCGCTCCTTCCGCCGCTTGCGGTTTAGCTCGCGGAATGACGCGGGCGGCACCTGCGGCAACTCACGCTGTCGCCCCCACACATTTAGGCGGCTGTACACGAGCGAGCGCGGCAGCACGCGCAGCGCGGCCCGCGCGATGCGTCCGGCGAGTCGGTACAACCACGGTCGACTCAGTACGGCGGCCGCGAGTTTTAGGCTGAGGCGTTTCGTTGTTGGCACCAGGCCGAGCTTCGCCAATCGCTGACGCGAGATGAATAGTTGTTCGTGAAGGTTGATCTTCACGGGGCAGACGTCGCTGCACGAGCCGCACAGGCTGGAAGCAAATGGCAAGCTCTTATGAGCTTTGGGATCGCGGGCCGCGCTCGTGATCGAGCCGATTGGTCCCCCCACCGTGACACCATAACTGTGTCCGCCGCTGCGGCGATACACGGGGCACGTGTTGAAGCACGCGCCGCAGCGGATGCAATGGAGCGAGCGGCGGAAGTCGTCGCTGCCCAGAAGGTTGCTGCGGCCGTTGTCGACGAGCACGATGTGCAGCTCGCCGCCCGGCATCGGGCCGTGGAAATGCGAGCTGTAAGTGGTGATCGGCTGGCCGGTGGCGGAGCGGGCCAAGAGGCGCAGGAACACGCCGAGGTCGGCCGCGCGCGGGATCAGTTTCTCGATGCCCATGCAGGCGATGTGTACTTTGGGGAGCGATACGCCGAGGTCGGCGTTGCCTTCGTTCGTGCAGACGACGAAGCCGCCCGTTTCGGCGATGGCGAAGTTGACGCCGGTGATTCCGACCTCGGCGGCCAGGAATTTTTCCCGTAGGTGTTGCCGGGCGGCCTCCGCCAAATATTTCGGGTCGGTGGCACCGGCGGCGGTGCCGAGCTGCTCGTGGAACAGCGCGCCGATTTCTTCTTTCTTGATGTGAATGGCGGGCGTGACGATGTGACTTGGGTGCTGGCCCAGGAGCTGCACGATCCGCTCGCCCAGGTCGGTATCGATCACTTCGATGCCGAGCTGTTCCAGGTGCGGGTTGAGGCCGCACTCTTCGGTGAGCATTGATTTGCTCTTCACAACTCGCGTGGCTCCGTGGCGTCGCAGGATGTCGGTCACGATGGCGTTGTGCTGGGCCGCATCGCGGGCCCAATGAACTTGGGCGCCGAGCCGCAGGGCGTTCGCCTCGAACGCCTCCAAGTACTCGTCGAGGCGCGACATCGTGTGCAGCTTGATTCGCGAGGCGATGTCGCGAAGCGTTTCCCACTCGGCCAGCGAGTGCGAGGCTCGGTCGCGGCGCGAACGCGCGGACCACACGGCCGCGTCGTGCCAACGGACGCGGTCGCGATCGGCGATGAACTCAGCGGCGGCGGTAGAGTGGTCCATGATTGGGTATGGCCACGAAAAGGCACGAAGAGGCGCAAAAAAGGTCTTGTCGATGAGGGAACGCTCTAAAGAGTCTTTTAATTCTTCTCTTTCGTGTCTTTTCGTGCTTTTCGTGGCGATTGAACTCCGTTTAACGGTTAAGTGCTATGGCGAAGATTTCGGCGATGTGCATGACGCGGATTGGTTTTTGTTGTCGGCGAATCAGGCCCTCGAGGTGCATCAGGCACGACATGTCGGTGGATGTGAGCACTTCGGTGCCGGCGTTCTCGTGATCGGCCACGCGATCGAGACCCATCGCGCAGGAAACGGCTTCCTCAGAGACGGCGAACATGCCACCGAAGCCGCAGCATTCATCGGGCCGCGCGAGTTGAGTCAGTTCGATGCCGGCGAGTGAGGCGAGCAACTGCCGCGGCTTATTGAACGTGGGGCCGACGAGTTCGCTATCGGAGGCCGTGCGCAGCTCGCGGAGCGCGTGGCAGCTTTGGTGCAGGCCGACGTGATGCGGGAACTGGCCGTCAAGGTGGTCGATCCTCAGCACGTCGACCAGAAATTCGCACAACTCGTAGGTCTTGTGAGCGACGCGATGGATCTCGGGAGACGGGCCGAGCACTTGCTCGTAGTGGTGGCGGACCATCGCGACGCAACTGCCGGAAGGCGAGACGACGTAATCGTAATCGGCAAACGTGCGCAGAAATCGCTCGGCCACTGGCCGGGCCTCGTCGTACAAGCCGGCGTTGGCCATTGGTTGGCCACAGCAGGTTTGCTCTTCCGGGAAGTCGATATCCAAACCAAATCGCTCGAGCACATCGACGGTCGCCAGGCCGACCTGCGGATAGAACTGGTCGATGTAGCAGGGGATGAAGAGGCCAATACGCATGAAGTGTGTAGTCAGCGGACGCGTTGATCCGTTTGTGTGCCACTGCTTGCGGCGCACTGAGTTGCGCCGTGACATGGTTCAGCACTGCTCGCCGTTAAGTAGTCGCGGACCTTGGGAGGCAAGCAGTGCCGTGTTCGGGGCGAGACGCCCATCGTTCGCCGCGAGCAGTGGCACACGGGGATTATCAGTTAGAACGCTATCCTAAACCGGCAGCACGTTGATCGCCACCGCTATGCAGTTTACGATGGGTCGCATGTGCGCGGCACACATTGCGGTTGACCTTGGGGCGGAATCCGGGCGGGTGATCGTTGGCGTGTTGGCCGACGAGCAGCTGCGGCTGGAGGAGGTGCATCGGTTTAGCCACGAGGCGCTATGGCAGCCGACGGGGCTGCACTGGGACATCACGGGCATCTGGCGGGAGATTGTGGCCGGCTTGCGGCATGCGGCCGCGTGGGCGAAATCCCATGCAATTGAACTTGCGTCGGTCGGCGTCGATACCTGGGGCGTCGATTGGGCGCTGGTGGATAAGGCGGGCGAGCTGGTTGGCTTGCCGCATGCCTATCGCGATCCACGTAACGCGGAGGCTTACAAACGGGTTCTCGCGCAACTGGGCACGGAGCGGATTTATCAGACGACCGGCATCCAATTCATGCCGCTCAACACGCTGTATTCACTTCAAGCGCACAAGCTTGCTGACTCCGGAGCGCTCGATGCGGCAGACCAATTGCTCTTCATTCCCGACTTGTTTCACTATTGGCTGAGCGGCAATCGCGTGGTCGAGGCCACGATTGCCTCGACAAGTCAGATGGTGGATTGCCACACGGGCGACTGGGCCCGCGAGATGCTGGCCGAGTTGGGTATACCGGCCGACATTCTGGGCCCGATCGCGCCGCCGGGTTCCGAAATCGGGACGCTGCGGCCGAAGCTGGCGGACGACACAGGATTACCGGCGTCGTTGCGAGTCGTGGCGCCTGCGGCGCACGACACGGCGAGCGCCGTGGCGGCGGTGCCGGCGGCCGAGGGGGACAGTCCCCTTTTCTCGGCAGGCGCGTACACAAGGAAAGATGTCGCGCGGCGAGAAAAGGGGACAGTCCCCTGGTGTTATCTCTCGAGCGGCACGTGGTCGTTGCTCGGCGCGGAGATCGATGCGCCCTGTGTGTCGCCCGCGGCCCAAGCGGCATCGTTCACCAACGAATTGGGCATCGCCGGCACGATTCGTTTCTTGAAAAACATTCCGGGACTATGGCTCGTTCAGGAGTGCCGGCGCGAGTTTGCGCGTCGCGGCGAGAATCTCGATTACGCGACGCTCACGCGACTCGCTAATGAAGCGCCCGCGTTTGGCACGCTCGTCGATCCGTCGCATGCATCGTTCCAAACGCCGGGCGACATGCCGCGGAAAATCGCCGACAACGCGCAATCCACGGGTCAGCCGTTGCCGAGCACTGCGGGGCAGTTTGTACGCACTTGTCTGGAGAGCCTGGCGCTCGCCTATCGCGAAAAACTTGCGACGCTGGAATCGATTTTGGAACGCCGGTTCGACGTGATTTACGTCGTCGGCGGGGGCGGCAAGAACGAGCTGCTCAACCAGATGACGGCCAATGCCACGGGCCGGCCGGTTGTGGTCGGTCCTTACGAGGCGACGGCCACGGGGAATGTGCTCGTGCAGGCGATGACGTCGGGCGAGGTTCGCGACCTCGCGGACCTACGGCGCACCGTCGCCCGCTCGTCGCATCTGGCGACGTACGAACCGACCGACTCAGCCGAATGGGACGCGGCGTACGATCGTTTCAGAAACAGCGTGCTACGCGTCTAGCGCGCTTCCAACCTAGTAACGATAGTGCACCGATGACAATCAACCCGATCGAGGTCGGCTCAGGAACTAGTTGCGAGCTGGCGATGATCGCGTCGATTTGCACGTTGCGGTCGTGAAAGCCAATTTGCGTTGCCGCCTGCAGGCGGATATAGCGCGAATCGAAGGGCGCCACCCAGCGCGCCACGTAGTCGTCGGCCTTGGATTTGAATGTCCACCCCTGAGTGAATACTCGAATCAGGCTACCGGGCGACCAGTTGACTCCGTCGGCAGAGAAGTCAGGAGTTTTGTAATCCAGCGCCGATTCGCGGGGCGACCAGTTCAGCGTACCGGGGTCGACGTCCTGGTCGGTGTATACCGCGATTTGCGAGAAGATGTCCACCGTGCGGAACGTGTCGTTGGCGTAGGTGCCGCCATTCAATTCGCCCCAGGCATCGTGATTGTGGTTGGTGTGGGTGGGTAATGCGCGCGGGCCGATCCGCCAGACCAGGAAATCGAAACCATCGTGGTTGTCCGCGCGATCGTCGATGAGCGGCCGATCTTTTTCTTCAATGGGAATATTGTCCTCGACCCAATCGAAGTCGGCCTTGTCGGCCGCGACGAGCCCGTTATCGACAACTTGCACATAGGCGTTGCCGTCCGTTTCGACGTCGTAGATGCCGTGCAGTTGTTCGGTGGCCGGCCCTCCGCCAGGATGCGGCGGTATGTCCACCTTGGCGTTGAAAAGATCCCTGCCACCCAAGTTTCCGACCGCGAGCCCAGGTTGCGATGGCGCGCTGTTTCCCATTCCCTTGATATTTGCATTCGGCGTGAGGCGGAAGCCACCGGCGCTGGTTGCCATCAAATCGGAGTTAGTTGGCGAGTGGAAGTTGGGCCCGACGAATTCATAGTTGTCCAAGATAAAGTGCCCCAACTCGTGCGCCATCGTATCGTTGTTAATGACGTTGGCCTCGAAGACGCCGTGATTGGGCCGCATGTTGGGGGCGATCGTACTTACGGGTGGAAGCGCGAAGCCGACCGGGCTGCCGCCTTGGAATGAGGTCACGTAGTAGTTGTTGACCGTGGGGGCGGCCATGCGGTTGGCAGCCGCTACATTGTCGACCTCGAAGACGCCCGGTGTGGCGTCTCCCGGGAGCGGCGTATTGATCGGAAACGTGACGTTGGCATAGACGCCGGTAACCGGATTTCGGTTGTGGACCGAAATGCCCAGCGTGGCGTAAATCTGATTGGCGAAGTTGAAATCGCGGGCAATGCTCGGAGTGGCGGTTACGCCCACGGAATCTTGCACCACTACGCTGTGTACGTCGACCCAGTGGTCCGATCGATCGTAGCCGTAAACTGTATTGGTCAGCGTATTGAGGTTGGTACCGGTTGCCGGATCGGTGAAGCTCGTTCCGTCGTTGGAGGGGTGGCGAATGTCCGTCCAACCGGTCCGCTCCTCACCGCCACCGCCGATGCCTGGTATGTTGATGGAAAGGTGCGACAGATAACCTTCGGCGGGCAAGCTACGGCGACGGCCATTCACGTCGCGATTCGTAGGAATGTTCGTGGCGGTTGCAATCTCCACGAGCAAGAATGCGATGATGGTGACGCTCAAGACACGACATAATGATCGAGAGATCAATTGCGCCTGGCGACGAGGAGCCGACGACTTTCCAGCCGTGCGGCGAAAGTCCCGACGTGTTTTAGCGTTCATTAGCGGACTCCTTTATCTACGTGCGCTGTTGACGAACGCACTTCCCATGTGACGCCCGTTCACAGCGTTGACAAAAAAGGACCTTATGAAACTGCTTTGACGACCCGTGGTGGCGCAGCAGTTTCGAAAGGCCCTTTAGTACTTGATTAAGTTTTCAGAACGAAGCGTGCGCGGCGCGCAAGGCTTCGACGAGTGAGACAATCGTTCGTCTCCGTTCCTCTCTCCATTCCGAATGTTCACATTTCCGGTGGCCCAAACGGGGGCCGGCAATGTAGCTCAATATGGGGTCGATGATACAACCAGCCGGCCGCGCTTGTCAAGTAATTTCCAAAAATTTGTATTTCTGCCCGTTCTTTGCGTGGCACATATCGCGCTTGCGACGGCGAACCAAGAACAGCCTGAGCTGAACGCCCAGGCACATCTGGTGTTACGTTGCTCGCCAGGCCCCCTCTGTAGTGCGGATCGGTGCTCGTGGTCCTTTTCGGTAGTGGTACAGTTTGCCTGATTCTGCATCGTGTCATTCCGAGGTCCGCCGAGGAATCCAGCCAGACCCCTCGGCGGACCTCGGGGTGACAGAAGCAAA
>JAKEIB010000048.1 GCA_022614705.1 Planctomycetota bacterium
ACGTCGAATAGGCGCCTACGCTCATGGCGCGCGCCTTGTCCCATGATATTATGTACTTGTCCAGGCCAATGTTGCAGATTTATTGCGATGGGCCATAGTTGGAGTCTACTAGGCCGCCTCCTTGCCATCGATCGGGGTCACAGACCCCGGCTATAGACCTCAGCCCGCATCGTTCACCGTGTTAAAGATTCGGTCGCCCGCGTCGCCCAAGCCGGGGACGATGAATTTGCGGTCGTTTAAATCGGGGTCGATGTGGCAGACGTAAATCTGTGAATCGGGGAACGTTGATTCGACGAGCTTTACGCCTTCCTCGGCGGCGATGAGCGAGAGCAGCTTCACATGTGGGACGCCCCAATCGCGGAGCGTGGTGAGCGCCGCCACGACCGAACCGCCCGTGGCAAGCATGGGATCGAGAATCAAGGCAACGTCGACGGGCCGCTCGGCGGGCAGTTTTGAGTAATACTTCACCGGCTTGGCCGTCTCCTCGTCGCGATACAGGCCCAGGTGCCAAACTTCGGCCGACGGAATCAACTCCAGCACGGGGTCGACCATCGCGAGGCCGGCCCGCAGAATCGGAATGAGCCCGATGCGCTGCGTCAACCGTCGGCCCTCGGTACGGGCGAGCGGCGTTTGAACGGTCACCGGTTCAGTGTGCAAATCTTTCGTCGCTTCGTAGGCCAATAGCGAGGCCAGGCGATTGACCAACTGGCGAAACTCGGGCGACGGAGTCGATTCGTCGCGGAGCCGCGTCAGATGGCACGCGATCAACGGATGCTGAACTTCAAACACGCCGCTCATAAAGTCCGCTTCCTCGGCCGGTTGTCGAACTGGCGGCGCCTTGGTTGCCATCGCGGTAGACATGGTTGCACCCCTTATTCCACACGCGTTCGTGCCAGCTGGTCAGATTCCCGGGGCACCCTCACCTGCCGCCGGCGCCAGGCGCGGTCTATTTTAGCCGCCGCAACGCGGCGTGAGAAGAATCCGCCGCGCGAACGGCGAGTTTTTCTTGTTTTCGCGAGTCGCCGAACTGGCGGAGCCGCCGATACAATAGGCCTAACCCGCCTGTTTTCGTTGCGTTTGGAAGGGGACCACATTTTGCTGCGAAGACTCCGCAAAATGAGCCAGTCCCCGACGGTTCTGGGATAGGTTGTAAGAAACCTTGGGCATTGCATCATGCGAAAGACACGAAATTTGTTGTTGGCGGCCTTCTCGTTCTGGGCAGTCGTGTTGCCGGTCATTCCGTGTTACGCGGCTGATGTGGCGATTCGTGTGGCGACTTTCAACATGTTGTTGTATCGCGACCGGGACGGCCAATTGGTTCGCGACTTGGAGGGCGGAAACAACGAACAAGCGCGGCGGATCGCTGAAGTGATCCAGCGCGTGCGGCCCGACATCTTGTTGGCCAACGAGTTCGATTACGACGCGGCCGGCCGTGCGGCCGAACTGTTTCGCACGAAGTATCTGGCTGTTGGGCAAAACGGCTGCGAGCCGATTGAGTTTGCACATTACTTCATCGCTCCGGTGAACACGGGCCAGCGAAGCGGTCGCGACTTGGATAAAGATGGGCGTCTGGGTGAGCCGGCCGACGCCATCGGCTACGGCCGCCACGAAGGCCAGTACGGCATGCTGGTGTTGTCGCGGTTTCCGATCGATCGCCAGCATGTGCGCACATTTCAAAACTTTTTGTGGCGCGACATGCCGAACCCGCTGCTGCCGACCAACCCAAAGTCGGGGCAGCCGTTTTTCGATGACAAGGACCTCGCGGTGCAGCGACTTTCGTCGAAGAGTTTTTGGGATGTGCCGGTCGATGTTCCGGCTCAGGGAAAGGCAGCGCCATTCGTGCTGCATCTCCTCGGATCGCACCCGACACCGCCGGTCTTCGATGGGCCCGAGGACCGCAACGGCAAGCGTAACCACGACGAAATACGACTCGTAGCCGACTACGTCGACGCGACGAAGGGCGATTATTTGGTCGATGATGCGGGCAAGCGCGGAAGTTTGGCAGCCGACGCGTTGTTCGTGATCGTCGGTGACCTGAACGCCGATCCGGTGGACGGCGACAGCGTACCGGGTGCGATAGACCAACTTCTAAAGCACCCGCGCGTTGATGCGTCGTTTACGCCGGCGAGCGCCGGCGGAAAACTCGCGTCCCAGCGCAAGAGGGATTCAAGATTAATCGGTCGCGGCGATCCGGCCCACGACACGTCCGAGTTCGGCGATTTCCATAACTTGCGTATCGACTATGCGTTGCCGTCCAGGGGGCTTGCCGTCGTGGACGGCGGCGTTTTCTGGCCGGCGCCAAGCGAACCGGGTAGCGAGGCGGTTTCGGCCACCGATCATCGGCCGGTATGGATCGACGTGCGTCCGGCCGGCCAATGAGCCCGCAGCGCAAGCAAGGGTCGGGTGCACACGCCCTTGCTTGCGCTGCGGGCTCCATTATCCGATCGTGCGGTTGATGACTTGGCCCATTTTTTTGTTTCGGAGGATCAGTTTCGTGCTGCCGTCCATCATGCGTTCTTCTTTGAGGAGCACGTGGTCGGCGTCGTAATCGCGGAGGACGGCGAGGCTTTCGACGCCTTCGCGACCGCGCCAGATGGGTAGGTTCACCGGCTGCCATTGTTTGTTTTGGATCGAGGCGTACACGGCGTCGATGATCGCGTTGACGACGTAGCCATCGTAGAAGGTTTCGCGCGGCGTCGTGTGGTTGTCGAGGCTGTCGAGCATGTCGGTGAACATCTCGGTGTAGCCAAGGGCGCCGGGTTCGTCGCCGACGGGGAACAGCCAGCCGGTGGCGCCTTCGGCTTTTTCGGCGACGTAATCGGCTTCGCCGCGGGCGGTGTATATCTCAAAGCCGGTGCGGAGCCAGTGGTTGAGCCAGATCGTGCCGTCGGTGCCGGCCACTTCGTCGCGGAGGTCCATGCCGCCGCGGAAGGCCCAGCTCACTTCGAACTGGCCGACGGCGCCGTTTTCATAACGCACGAGGCCGACCGCATGGTCCTCAGCTTCGATCGGATGCACCTGCGCGTCGCCCCAGCAGACGACCTCCACGGGCCGGACGTCTTTGCCGATAAAACTTCGGGCGATCTCGATGCAGTGACAACCGAGGTCGATGATCGCGCCACCGCCGGAAAGCTCCTTGTTCCAGAACCAGTCGCTGTGCGGGCCGGGGTGCGTTTCGCGCGAGCGGACCCAGAGCACTTTGCCGACCGTGCCACGGCGGACGGAGTCGAGCGCGCGGAGTGTTTTCGGCGTGTAGCACAAGTCTTCAAGGTAACCGGCGAAGACGCCGGCTCGCTCGACGGCTTCGAGCATTCGCCGGGATTCGTCGGCATTGCGGCCCAGCGGCTTGGTGCAGAGGACGGCTTTGCCGGCGTTGGCCGCGGCGACCACGGCCTGCTCGTGCAAGTGATTCGGCAGCGCAACAATGACAACGTCAGTGTCGGGGTCGTTGATTGCTTCGTCGAGATTTGCGGTATGTTTTGGAATACCCCATTTGTCGGCGAGGTCGCGTGCACGGTCGGCCGAGCGGGAGTAGTTGACGTGAACGCGGTCGCGGCCACGGTGGCCGTGAAGGGCCATCGTGTAGAACATGCCGATGAGTCCGCTACCGAGGAGGCTGATGCGATGCATGGTCGGAAGGACGGCCACAAAAAGCACAAAAAGTCACAAAAACTTGGGGCAGTTACTTTTACGCACCGATACTTGTCGGATCGGATCCGTACTTCGTGCCTTCTTGTGACGTTTCGTGGCTATGAGATTTCTGGTCTCTGCGTGAGTCGTTGAAGTCCCGCGCTGTCGGCATGATAATCGTATCGGTGTCGGAATCAAACCAGCGGCAGAAATTACAACGAAAATGCTAACGCGACGGCCTTTTCATTACGCCATGTTTGCCGCTGCGTTCTGTTCGCTGGGCATCACTTGCCATGCGGCGCATGTCGTCAAAATCGCCCTATCATTTCCAGACGGCGGGGGCGCGAAGAAGCAGGAAAGCGGCGCGAGCAGATCAGCCGACATCGCACGCTTCCTGAATCAGGCGAGTCAGTTCTTCGAGGTCGGCGACGACGAGGTCGGGCCGATCGGCGTCGCCGCACTTGTCGACGTCCGCGCGCCCGGTTTCGCCGCTGAGCGTGAGCACCGCGACGGCGCCGGCGTCGTGGGCCATGCGGATGTCGGTGTACAGGCGGTCGCCGACCATGGCGACTTCGTGCGGCCGCAGGCTGTACGCATGAAGGACGGCATTGAGCATCGCGGGGCTTGGCTTGCCGGGGACGGCGTCGGGCCGACGGCCCGTGGCCGATTCGAGCAGCGCGCAGATCGCGCCACAGTCGGGCAGCACGATCGGTCGATCGGTGGGGCAGACGCGGTCCGGGTGCGTGGCGATGTATGGCAAGCGTTTGGAGATCCAATACGCTGTGTGCGCGAGACGATCGTAAGTGAGCCCATTGTCGAAGCCGACGATTACGGCGTCCGGTTCAACGTCGACGATGCCGAATCCGGCGCCGCGGAACTCGTCGTGGAGGCCGGTAGTTCCCAGGACGAATAGCCGCCCTGCGTTCGGCAGATTGGAACGCAGGTAGTGGATTGTCGCGTGGGCGGATGTCCAAATCGAATCGGGTGGAGCTTCGATACCCATCTCGCGCAGGTGCTTTGCGTACTCGGCGCGGCTACGCGAGCAGTTGTTGGTCACGAAGCTGTAGCCGATGCCAAGCCGCGACAGCGTGGCGAGAAACGGCAACGTGTGAGGAAACAACGTGCCGCCGAGGTACATCGTGCCGTCCATATCGAGCACGACGTGGCGAATTCTGGCGAGGTCGGTAGTCATGAGCCGCTACGCGAGCGAACGGATGGACAAGAGAAGCCACGATAACATGCGGGCGGCGCGGTCTCTAGCCATAAGCCGTCGGGCCGATTAGCCTGTAGTGAATGACAAACCTTCGTACCGCGGCGATGTTTGTGGCGATGTGTGCGACAGGCCCAACAACTTTCGGGCAACTCATCATCGCACACCGGGGCGCGTCGCACGACGCGCCGGAAAACACGATGTCCGCATTCAAGCTTGCTATGGAGCAAGGCGCCGACGGCTTCGAGAGCGATTTCTATCTAACGTCCGACGGGCAGATCGCCTGTTTTCACGACAAGGACACCGAGCGGATTTGCGGAAAGAAGTTGCTGGTGGTGAAAACGCCGCTGGCGGAGCTGCGGGCGCTCGACGTGGGCAGTTGGAAGGGTCCGCGTTGGAAGGGTGAGAGAATGCCCACGATCGAGGCCGTGCTGGCGGCCGTGCCGGCGGGCAAGAAGATTTTCATCGAGCTGAAGTCGAGCGTCGAGATCGTTGGACCAATGGCGAAGGCCATCGAGGCGTCGACGCTCAAGCCGGAGCAGATCGTAATCATCAGCTTTCACGCCGATGCGATTGCCGAGTGCAAGAAGCAGTTGCCGCACGTAAAAGCGCTGTGGCTGCGCGATTACAAGAAGCAGAAGGACGGCCACTTTACGCCCGATGTTGAGGAAGTCGCGGCCACGCTCAAACGAATTCGTGCGGACGGTTTCAACAGCGAAGCGCGCCCGGAGCATTTCGATGAGGCGTTCATCAAGCGGCTTCGCGAATTGGGTTGCGGCGAGTTCGGCGTGTGGACCGTGGATGACCCAAAGGTCGCGGATTACTACGCCCGCCTGGGCGCCTGGGCGATTACCACGAACCGGCCCGGCTGGTTGGGGGAGAAACTCGAAGCTATTGGCCGTTAGCTTTTTTGTAGTCGTCTCGCTCCGCGAGACGTATTTCCTCTCGCGGAGCGAGAGGACTACACTTCTTGCGTCTCCCGCTACTTGCAGCGGCCAATTCACTGAGATATAAGGGTTTTATAGTTGCGGGAGCACGCTTTCACTTCGGTCACTACTATTTTAAACCGTGAGGGTGGATGGCATGAACAGCAGGCGGCCGGATCGTTTGTCGCGGCGTGGTTTTTTGCGAACTTCGGTTGGGGCCAGCCTGGCCGCGTCGGCATTCGGCGCGATGCCAATCCCCAGTTCCGCCTTGGGGCGCGACGGGCACGTGCCGCCGAGTGAGCGGATTACGCTGGGCGGCATTGGCATAGGAAATCGAGGGACTTACGACCTTGAGTGCTTCCTGGAGCAAAACGATGTGCAGTTCCTGGCCGTGTGCGATGTGAAGGCAGCGCGTCGTGATGCGGTCAAGAAACTTGCCAACGAGAAGTACGGTATAAAAGACTGCGCACAATATCGCGACTTTCGCGAATTGCTGGACCGCGATGACATCGACGCGGTGCTGATCGCCACAGGACCAAACTGGCATGCGACGGCGGCGATGTACGCCGCCCGCGCCGGCAAGGACATGTATTGCGAGAAGCCCTGCACGAAAAACATCTCGCAGAGCTTGGCACTCGCCGAAACGATGCGCCGCACTGGGCGGGTCTTCCAAGCCGGCACGCAACGGCGGAATTTGCCGCACTTTGCGTTCGCCTGCGAACTAGCGCGCACCGGCAAGCTCGGCAAGATGCACACTGTGTATGCTCATCCGATGGGAATGTCTGCGCTCATGAGCGGTTGGCTGCCGGCCGAGCCAGAGCCGGACAAGGAAGTTGTCGATTGGGATATGTATCTCGGCCCTGCGGCCTGGCGGCCATACAACGCAAAGCTCCTCGACGGTTTCAATTTCGAAAAGGGCGGCGGGCTGGTCGGCGGCGGCGTTTTGGAATGGGGCTCGCACTGCGTCGATCTCTGCCAGTGGGCGCTCGGCGCCGACGGCACTGCACCCGTTGAGTACAACCCGCCTGAAAATGGCCAGATTGTGGCGCGTTATGAGAACGGTGTGAAGTTGGTGCTCCGCGAAACCGGTTGGATTCCCTTGGGCTCGTGCCCGGTGAGATTCGAAGGCGAGACGGGCTGGGTCGAAGCGGGCGACAGCGGCAAGCTCGTGTTGAGCTCGCCGGAATTAATCGCGGGGAGAACAGTCGAGGAAATTGACGGTTATCCGGCCACTTTCCACGTCCGCGATTTCCTCGATTGCGTGAAAACGCGCAGCCAGCCGAAGGGCAATGCGGAAGCCGCCTGTTACTCGCATATCGCATGCCACGCGGCGAACATCGCCATCGCGTTGGATCGCAAGGTGAACTACGACCTCGAGAAGCACGAATTCATCGGCGACCGCGAGGCCAATCGTTTGCGATCCGAAGCGCTGCGGGAACCGTGGCGGATCTAGCGACTGTAGCCGGGGTCTGTGACCCCGGAATCCGCAGCAAACCGGCCTTACAGAGGCCAGCTACCATTTACAGGACACAAAGTCATGGACAAATCTCGTTACGCGTTCGGCTGGATCGTCTTGCTGGCGATCATTGTCTCCATCCTCGGCCCTATGACGGTCCGGGCTGCCGACAATCAATTACCGCCCTTGGAAAAACAACTGATCGAAACACTTCGTTCCGCCGCGCCGGAAGAGAAGGCCATCGCCTGCAAGCAACTGGCTATTTACGGCAGCAAGGCGGCCGTACCGGAATTGGCAAAGCTGCTGGCCAACGAGCAACTCGCGTCGTGGTCGCGGATCGCGCTGGAAGCAATTCCCGATCCAGCGGCGGACGCGGCGCTGGTTGAGGCCGCCGAAACGCTGCAGGGCAAGCTGCTAGTTGGCACGATCAATTCAATTGGAGTTCGACGATCGGCGCAGGCCGTCGATCGGTTGGCCGCACGGTTAAAGGACAAGGATGCGGAAGTAGCATCGGCGGCGGCCGTGGCGCTGGGCCAGATCGGAAACGATAAGGCGCTCAAAACGCTGCGCCAATCTCTCGCCGGCGCGCCGCCTGCCGTTCGTTCGGCCGTCGCGGAGGGTTGCATCTTGTGCGCCGAACGACTGTTGGCGGACGGTAACGGCCGCGCGGCGGCAGAGGTATTCGACACAGTTCGTAAAGCCGATGTTCCCAAGCAAAGAGTTCTCGAGGCGATCCGCGGTGCAATTATTGCCCGGGGCGCGCAGGGAGTTCCTCTCTTGGTCGAGCAACTGAAGTCGCCGGACAAGGGACGTTTTCAGATCGCTCTCAGCACGGCCCGCGAATTGCCTGGACGCGAAGTGGTCGAGGCCCTGTCGGCCGAATTGGCCAGTGCCGCGCCGGAGCGAGCATCGTTGATCGTGTATGCGTTGGGCGAGCGCGAAGACGCCGTGCTGCCGCCGGCCGTGCTGCGGGCGGCCCGTAGCGGTGACGAACGGGTGCGTCTGGCGGCCATCGCGGTGGTCGGGCGATTGGGGGACGCATCCACCGTGCCCGCGCTGCTGGAGATTGCCGCCGAATCGGACGCGGAATTGTCGCAAGCCGCCAAGACGGCACTCGTTGGCCTGCCTGGCAAGAAGGTGGACGTGGAACTGTCGCGTCGCTTGCCCGCGGCAAAAGGCAATTCGCTGGCGATACTTATCGGACTAGTTGGAGAACGCCGGATTGATGCAACGCCTGATCTCGTCAAAGCTCTCGATAATCCCGACAAGTCAATCCGCAGCGCCGCGCTCACGGCGCTGGGCGCGACGGTGGGCCCCAAGGATTTGAAGGTGCTCATTTCAGCCGTCGTTGACGCGAAAAATGCCGCTGACGCGGAGCTTCCGGTGCGGGCACTGCAGGCGGCCAGCGTCCGCATGCCCGATCGCGAGGCGACCGCAGCCGAGCTCGCGGCAGCGATGCCCCGCGCATCGACGGCGACCAAAAAAGCGAGCCTGCTGAAAATCCTCGGCGCCATGGGTGGACCGAAGGCGTTGGAGACGATCGCAGCGGCCGTGAAGGGCGGTGATGAGAAACTTCAGGACGCCGGAACCCGCGTTCTTGGTGAGTGGATGACGGCCGACGCCGCGCCGGTGCTGTTAACCATTGCCAAAGATTCCTCCTCCGAGAACAAGTATCAGATTCGTGCGCTGCGTGGCTATCTGCGTATCGCGCGCCAGCTCGATCTTCCTGACGATCAGCGAATTGATATGTGCCGTCAAGCAATAGCGATTGCCGAGCGTCCTGAGGAGCGAGGACTTGCACTCGATGCGCTAAAGCGATGCCCGTCGGCCGAGGCGGTGGAGCTGGCCAGCTCGCTATTGGACGACAAGGAGATTCGCGATCGCGCCGTCGAGACGGCCATTTTTATCGGCGAGAAGATCAAGGACAAAGACCCGGCCGCGGCGAAGAGTGCCGGCGAAAAAGCGCTTGAGGCGTCGCCGCCGAAAGAACTTGCCGACCGGGCGCGGGCGCTAACAGCGCCCTGACGCAAGTTTGTCATTCTGAGCAAAGCGAAGAATCTAATCGGCGAGCACGAAAGATCCTTCGCTGCGCTCAGTATGACAGCACGTACTTTCAGGATTTCGTTCTATGGCAACTGTCGAAAAGAGCTCCCCAAAAGTTTCGAAGCGCGACAACGTGGCCGGCGTTCTCGAGCGGGCGCTTAACGCGGGCGACGGTTTGCTGCGGCTAACGCCCACGTGGGTGCCGCGTTCGTTTCTTCATCCGGGCAAGCGGATCAAACTGCACCCTGACGACTGGTACGCATACGGGGCGCATCGTGGCGGCATCGACGAGCGTTGGTTTTCCAGCACCACGGAAGCGGCCAACGAAGGCCGCGTATGGCACGAAGGACTTAGTTTCTGCGAGTTCGAGGGTGAGGAGTATTTGCTGCGCGACGCGGTAGCCGAGGCGGGCGCGAAGCTCATCGGCGACGCGATGTTCAAGCGTTATAACCGCTGGCCCGTTTACTCGAAGTTTTTCGACAACATGGGGCCGATTCCGCATCACATGCATCAGGGTTTTGCGGACGCCAAGCTCGTCGGTCAGGAGGGAAAGCCCGAAAGCTATTATTTCCCGCCGCAGCTCAATAACGTGGACAACAATTTCGCGTACACGTTCATGGGCCTCGAGCCGGGCACGACCAAGGCCCAAGTGCGCAAGTGTTTGGAGGATTGGAGCAAGGGCGACAACGGCATCCTCGACCTGTCGCGGGCCTATCGTCTGCAGCGCGGCACCGGCTGGCTGATTCCTCCCGGCGTGCTACACGCCCCCGGCTCGCTTTGTACGTACGAACCGCAGTGGGGCTCGGATGTGTTCGGCATGTTCCAATCGCTCGTTGAGGGGCGTGAAGTGCCCTGGTCGCTTTTGGTGAAGGACATGCCAGCGGATAAGCACCGCGACTTGGATTTCATCGTCGGTCAGCTCGATTGGGAGCGGAACGTCGACACGCACTTCAAGGAACACAACTACCTCGAACCGATTATCGACAAAGAGCGCAGCGGCAAAGGTTGCACCGACCGCTGGGTCGTGTACGGCACAATCGACGGCCAGCAGTTGTTCAGCTCGAAGGAGCTCACGCTCGAACCGGGCGCGAGCTGCACGCTGAATGATCCTGGCGCCAGCGGCTGGATTACCGTGCAGGGTCGCGGTCGAATGGGTCCGCTCGATATTCAAACGCCGGTGATGATCCGATTCGGCGCTCGCACGGAGGACGAGGTATTCATTTCCTACGAAACGGCGCGCGGCGGGGTAAAGATCGAGAACACGGGCAGCGAGCCACTCGTGGGTTTGCGCTACTTTGGGCCGGACGTGCACAACAATCTTCCGAAAATCGGGGACGCTTAATACTCCGTCGCGAGTTTTAACCACGACGACACGAAGAACACGACGGTAAAACGCAGTCGCAATAATTCTGCTTCGTGGTGGCCGTCGTGTCGTTGTGGTTTAAGGACTACTAAAAATGTCGAACAATGCTCCTAAGTTGCACAACGCGGCGTGGCCCGGGGTGGTCGGTAAAGGCGAAGGAAGCGAGCCGCCGATCGGGCTGGATACGATGCTCGATCTTACTGCCGCGGCGGAAGTCGATGGCCAAAAGTTCGACGGGGTCGATTTGTTTCTCTTCGATCCCCACGTCAGCATCGATTCGACCGACAAGCAGTTGGAAGAATTGGCTAAGAAGGTGCGCTCGCGCGGGTTGGTCGTGGGTTCGGTCGTGGCCCCGGTGTGGCCGCCTACGGGCGGCGGCTCGGCGATGGGCGATGACGCGGCCCGCGAGCAGTTCGTTACGCAGGTTCGCAAGGGTTGCCGCATCGCACGCACGCTGCGGCAGCTCGGCATCCGCCCGTATGGCGTCGTCCGCATCGACTCGGCCTGCTCACCGACGGAGTGGACGGCCGATCCGAAGAAGAACACGCAGCGAATCGCCGACACGTTTCGCCGGGCGTGCGACGTAGCCGAGGAATTCGGCGAACGTCTCGCGGCCGAGGGCGAAATCTGCTGGGGTGGTATGCACAGCGCGCAGCAGATGGTCGAGCTGTTGGAGGCCGTGAATCGGCCGAAGATGCTGGGCTTTCAGGCCGACATGGCCCACACGCTGCTGTTCATGCTGGGCCACAACGCGCCGCAAGATCGGCTCGTAGGCGCCGATTTCCGCTGGGACGACACGACCGCCTTCGATGCGGCATACAAGCGACTTACAGACATGCTGCGGCCGTGGACGATCGACTTCCACGTCGCCCAGAACAATGGCGAGGTTTTCGGTTCCGGCTCGCACGACAAGACGGGCCGCCATTGCCTGCCAAACGCCCCCGACGGCAAGTTGGATGTCGTGAAGTACGCTGGCTACTGGCTCCGCGAAAACGATAAGCCGACGAAGCGATTCAACCACATCTGCTGGGACGGATGCATGTTCCCCAACGAAGTCTTGATGAATCCTCGCACGTGGAACGAAATACTGTCGGTGATGGTCGCCGTCCGCGACGCGCATGGCTGGCAGGGATAACGACGTAGGTCAGGCTTTCCAGCCTGACATAAACCAAGAGAGTCAGGCTGGAAAGCCTAACCTACACTTATGGCAAAACCACTTCGTATCGGCATGGTCGGCTACGGTTTTATGGGCCGGGCCCATTCGAACGCGTATAACCGGGTCAACAACTTTTTTGATCTTGAGTACAAACCCGTCTTGCAGGCGGTCGCTGCGCGAGACGCGGAGAAAGCGAAAAAATTCGCCGATACGTGGGGCTACGCGTCAGTGGAGACCGACTGGCGGAAGCTGGTCGAACGCAGAGACATCGATGCCATCGACATCTGCACGCCGAACAACTTGCATCACGACATCGCCATCGCCGCGGCCAACGCGGGCAAGATGATTCTGTGCGAGAAGCCGCTGTCGATGAACACGGCCGAGGGGCAGGAGATGGTCGCCGCGGTGGAGAAGGCGGGCGTGCCAAATACGGTGTGGTACAACTACCGCCGTGTGCCGGCCGTCTCGCTGGCTAAGCAGCTTGTGGACGAGGGCCGGCTGGGGCGAATCTTCCACTACCGCTCGAACTTCTTGCAGGATTGGACGATCTCGGCCGACCTGCCGCAGGGCGGCGCCGGCTTGTGGCGGATCGACGCCCGCGTGGCCGGCAGCGGCGTCACCGGCGACTTGTTGGCCCATTGCATCGACACGGCCCTGTGGCTTAACGGGCCGATCAAGAACGTAACGGCGATGACCGAGACGTTTGTCAAAGAGCGCAAGCATCAGGAGTCTGGCAAGGTCGAGCCGGTCGCCATCGACGATGCGTGCGCGTTCCTATGCCGGTTCGTCAACGGTTCGCTGGCCGTGTTCGAATCAACGCGTTACGCTCGCGGACACAAGGCGCTGTACACGCTCGAAATCAACGGCGCGAATGCTTCGATCGCCTGGGACTTGCATGATCTGCACCGGCTCAGCTACTTCGATCACCGCGACGACTCGCTCGTGCGTGGCTGGCGCAGCGTCCACGTCACCGACGGCGACATGCCGTACATGAGCAAGTGGTGGGTGCCCGGGTTGCAAATCGGCTACGAGCACACATTCGTGCATCAAGTGGCCGATTTTCTCACGAACGTGGCGAAGAACAAGCCCACCTCGCCCACGTTCCGCGAGGCGCTGGAAACGCAAAAAGTGTGCGACGCCGTGCTGGCCAGCGCGAAGAGCGGACAATGGGTTAACGTCGCGTAGCAGTTTAGCCGCGACGCGAAGCCGAGTCTGCGAGGCGCAGCGGAGCGCGTCAAGCATGAGATGACCATTCGCTGCGCGGGTTTTTCAATTTCTCGGGCAATCGATCCGCCTGAATCGAGCGGATCGCCGCTTCTTCCTCGGCGATTGTTTGATTGTCGATGTGCCACGTAGCCGTGACTTCACCGCGCCATGTTTCGCCCGACCTAAGGGCCACGACGCGGTTGTGTTTCTGCTCAAAGGTCCGCGGATTCGGGAAATTCGTGCCCGGTTCGAGGCCCACGACGTAACCGTCGGCCTCGGCCGGCGTGTTGCGCCAGACGGTGAAGCAGGGCAGGGTACGCTTATTGAAACGCAGGCTGACGGCTTCGTCGTTGGTGAGGCCAGTGACGAGCACACGCGTGTTGCCCGAATCATCGGCCGCGAGGTCGAGGACGTAGACCTGTTCTGCCGAGCCGGGCCGCGGCGGCGGCATGATGTTCCATGTGTCGACGCCTTCCTTCGCCGCGACTTGCGTGAGCGGGGCGACCGTGGCGACCGGGGCGGTGATGCGTGCGCCGGGTTGGAGCAGCGGCTGGCCGAGGTTGAAGTGGTAGAGCATTTGCATCATGGCGTCGCGGCCGCCGATGTTTTCGACTTCATCGATCCAAGTGAACTCGTTGGAGCTGAGCGACGTGGTGATGGAGGTTGTGAGCCGCAGGCTTTGGAAGTGGAAGCGGGTTTCATCCACGACGCCGCGGAGCGTGAGCCGCCGCGCGTCTTCATCGACGAGGAATTCCACGCGATGGGCCGGCATGTTGGCGATGCGGCCGTGCAGAGGATGAAGGAGCTTTCCGTTGGCGTCGAAGTCGGGTGCGCCGTTGCTTTCCAGTCCGCAGCGGCACAGGAGCTCATTAAATCCCTCCAGCCAGCCCAGCCCCGACGGATCGAACAGCGGCACAAACGCTGGATGCACCGGCTCGCGTAGGGGCGACTGCCAGCCAAGGATTGCCCCTCCCCTGGCCCCTCCCCGAGATGGGGAGGGGGAGTCGGCGCCGCGGCGCACGCGCCAGATGCCCATGCCACGCGTCGGCAACACGTCAATGCACATCGCACCGTTGTCGAGCTCGACGACGTGTACGCCTTCCGAACGGCCGCCTCGGCAGGTGCGCAACTTCACTCGCCAATTCAAGACGCCGGCAGCCCCGCCACCCTGAAGAACTGTGCCGTCGGCGACGATCGATTCGCCGGCGTCGATAAGTACATGCGATTGAACTGTCATTGCGCCTTCGCTTTCGCCTTCGGCTTGCCCGTCTGTTTCGCTTGCCGCTCATCGGCTTCCGCTTTGGCGTCGACTTTTTCCAATCGGATATTGCGGAACCGCACGGTCATCGGCGGCCCGGCGTGAACTTGCAAAGCGAGCACGCCCTCCTTCACCGCTTTTTCAGTGTCGCGGTCGACGGTGACGCTCATCAGCTTGCCGTTGATCGTGTGCCGCATGCGCGGGCCGATGGCTTCGACGAGGTATTCATTCCAATCGTCGGAGTGAATCGACTTTTGTAGCTCGGCGGCATCGCCGATCGATTCGGTCTCCAACTTGCCCTCGCGATTGATGCGCACGCGTTCGCCGCGGTTGGCCAGGATGCCCCGGCCGCGCTCGTCGTAATTGATGCCGGAGTAAGTCGGCGTGGAGTCGATGTCGGCCTGATACCCGCCCACAATCCATTGGGCCGGCTCAATCACTTTGCTGCGATATTGCACGCCGCTGTTGCCGCCTTCGATTTTGTACTCCAATCGCAGGCGGAAGTCGCCGAGCTTGCCGTCATTCCAAATGAGGAACGTGTTGTTCTTGATCGGCATATCGTCGGTCGTGCGACCGATGATCGCCCCGTCCTCGACGCTCCACACGGCCGGATCGCCTTCCCAGCCTTTCAGGTTCTTGCCGTTGAAGAGTGATTGGCTTTTCTCGGCGGCATGCACAGCGGCGGCGGAAAAAAGCGAGAACAGCGCAAACATAAGAGCGACGCGCGTCATGAGTGAAGTCTCCAAAGCTATAGGAACAGGTGAAATCAATTGGGTTGGCAAGTCGCCGACGGCTAGCCGTCGGCTTGGATGCGAGCTTCGAGGGCAACGAGCGATCGACCTACTTAGCCGGTGTGCGGACGCCATTAGTAAATTCCTCGGGATTTGTTCGTAGATGCTCAAAACTCCACCCCGTAATATTGGCCATCTACGCGGAACCGTCTAGTCGCGCTTTTGCGCAGCGTTCGGCGGATGTATTCGATCCGCCACGAGATGCCTCACGGCGCAAAGCCCGATCCTGAGCGTGTGGCCGGGGGGCTTCACGCCTGCGTATATGTTCATATGTATAGTATTAGTGGCGGCCAACGTCAAGAAGTGTTTTGGCCGGCGGTGCGGCGTTTTGCGTACGACGCGGCCAGGCCGCTGAGCGCCACCAGGCCAATGACATTTGGGAAAACTTGCAGTCCATTGACGATGTCGCCCCAGTTCCATACCAGGTCTACTTTGAATAGCGCGCCGAACGGAATCAACAGGCAGTAGAACCAGCGATACGGCACGATAATTCGCGGGCCGAAAATGTACTCGAAAAACTGCTCGCCATAATAACCCCATCCGATGAGCACGGTATAGCCGAAGAGAAACATCGAAATGGCGACCATCCAGCCGCCGAAAGCGGGCATGGGTTGGTTGAAGGCCTGAACGACCGCAGCCGAGCCGGTGCTGCCCACACTATGCAAGACACTTGTGACCGTGAAACCGCCGTAGGTTGGAAACGTCTCGGCGAACTTTTGCACGATGGGCGCGACAGTTCTGGCGCCGCCAGCGTTCCATACGCCGGTGAGAAGAATTGACAGGCCGCTGATCGACGAGGTAATAAACGAGATAATGAACACTTCGGTCATCGCAGCAAGCCCTTGCTGCTCAGGATGCTGACTCTTGGCCGTCCCATAGGCGACCGCTCCTGTACCATAGCCCGCTTCATTGGCGTACACGCCGCGTAAGACACCATAATGAATCGCGGTGATAATGGAATAGCCCAAGGTGCCGCCGAGAGCCGCCTTCACCGAAAAGGCCTCGCTGAAAATAAGCTTCAGCACGTATGGCAGGTTTGTAATGTGCGTGAGGAGCACGACGAGGCCACCAATTAGATAGAGTCCTACCTTAAGCGGCGATAACTTTTCCGCCGCGCGTCCCAAAGCCTTCACCCCGCGCACCGTCACCAACCAAGTTAGAATTCCGAGGATAATGCCGATCGTCAGGTGGTCGCGACTAATGTTGAAACCATAAGCATGCCACACGCCCAGGCTCAAATCCTGTTTTGCAAGTTGGCTGCCGACCGCGTCGGCCACCGAGTTCGGCTGTGTGAACGGCGTGGTCAACAAGACGGCCATCCCGGCCAGGAAGGCGTATGTCCAAGCCAGAGAGCGCGACTTCAGGCCATCGCGGAGGTAATACATTGGTCCTGCCAGCACGTCGTCGCCATGCGCCACGCGGTAGTGCATGCCGAGCGACGCTTCGGCGAACTTCATGGGCATGGCGAGGAAGCCGTAGCACCAGATCCAAAACAGCGCGCCTGGCCCGCCGGAAACGATGGCCGTCGCTACTCCGGCGATATTTCCAACGCCGATCGTCGCGGCGAGCGAAGTCATGAACGCCTGCAGGGGCGACAGCGGGCCACTTGCCCCGGACTGCTGGCTGGCGATCGTTTCGCGGATGGCGTCGCGAAAGCGGAAGATTTGCACGAACCGCAGGCGAATCGTGAAGAACAGGCTTCCCGCGAGGAGCACGACAATCAACGGCAGTGCGAACCATTTCGCAGCTTCCTTGATGAGCGAATCGATGTGTTCCATAGGATGGATTCAAAGCGGCCGCGTTAATTAGATTGCCGTCAGGGCGACACTGGGTTCTCAAGCACCTTCACGCACCCACTATTGGCATCGATTTCAACCAGCGCGCCCATCGGTAGCGTAAGATTGTACTGGGCGTGTCCGGAAGGGAAACCGCTAATGACCGGAATGCCGAGCCAGCCGAGATACTCGTCCAGCAGGGCGGTGATCGCGGCGTGCGACTCGGCCGGCTCGCTGTCTTCGTAGGAGAACGTGCCGAGCAAAATTCCGGCGGCGGACTGCAGTTTTCCTGCGAGCGAAAGTTGGGCCAGGTAGCGATCGATGCGATACAGGCGTTCGCTGACGTCCTCCAAAAAGAGAATTCGGCCCGCCGTTTCGATTTCGAACGGGGTTCCCATCAGTCCGCAGATGACGGCCAGGTTGCCGCCAGTTAGGCGTCCTGAGGCGATTCCCGTCGTGATTGGCCGCATTTCAGACGAGTCTAAGTTGGGGAAGTCAAACGTATAACCGGCGTCGAGTGCCGATTGTTCGTCGGCCGACACTGCTCGCCAGAGCGCCGCTTCGTTCGCAGCCGGCATGTCGTCCGGCTTGCCGAAGCCGTCTTGCAAGTTGGGGCCGTGGAAGGTCACAAGGCCGGCCCGCTGCTGTATGGCAATGTGAAGCGCAGTGATGTCACTAAAGCCGATAAAAACTTTTGGATTACAGCGGATGAGTTCGAAGTCGATCCGCTGGAGCAATCTCACGACGCCATAGCCGCCGCGGGCACACCACACGGCGGATGTTTCAGAATCGGCGAAGGCGGCCATCAGCTCGTCGGCACGCGTGGCGTCGTCGCTGGCCAAATAATCGGTGCGGCGGTAAATGTCGCCGTACGTCTTGATGCGGAAGCCGCGCTGGCAGACGCGCTCCAGCGCCCGGTCGATCCGCTCGCGCTCGACCGGCCCGGCCGGCGCCACGACGCCGATCGTATCGCCGCGCCGCAGCGCCTTGGGTTTAATGAGGTTCATGCGATTCACCGGCCGCCGAATACCAAGTATCCGATGAACAGGGCAATGACAATGCCGACGAGGTCGGCTAACAGGCACGCGGCCAGCGTATGCCGGATTTTCTTGATCTGCACGGATCCATAATAAATGGCCAGGATATAGAACGTGGTTTCGCTGCTGCCCATGAGGATTGTGGCCGTATTGCCGAGGAACCCATCCGGCCCATGCGTCTGAAAGAGCTCGACGAGCATCGCTCTGGCCCCGCTGCCCGTTAGTGGGCGCGTGAACGCCAGCGGCATCAAGTCGAGCGAATCCGTGTGCGTTCCCAGCCCAGCCCATTCCATGGCCACGCCAATTCCGTACTTCATGTCGGCAAAAATGCCGCTTGCCAGGAAAACTTTGATTACAAACAGCATCGCCACGAGGTACGGAATGATCATCACGGCGACGCCGAAGCCTTCCTTCGCGCCTGTCACGAACGACTCGTACATTGGCACGCCCTTCACCGCCGCCCAGACGACGATCAACAAGACCGTCATCGGAATCATCCATTGGCTGAGGGTGTCGAGGAATGCGATCATCGCGGGGCCTCCTCCTCGACCGGCGAGGGCGGAATATCGCCGTCGGCGGCCAGCGAGTCGGCGGCGACCCGAAACCGGCGCCATCCAGCCATCCATCGCGTGATCAGAATAGCGATGATTGTTGAAACAAGCGTTGCCAGGAGCATGCTCAGCACGGGCTCGGCTGGGTTCTTGCTTCCCGCGGCGGCACGCAATCCGATGATCGTGAACGGGATCAGCGTCACGCTGCTGGTATTGATCGCCAAAAACATTGCCATGCTGTTGGTGGCGGTATCCTTGGCCGGATTCAGCTCCTGCAATTCGCGCATCGCTTTGAGGCCCATCGGCGTGGCCGCGTTATCGAGCCCAAGCATGTTCGCGGACAGATTCATGAGCACCGCGCCCTGGGCCGGATGTCCGGTTGGTATTTCGGGAAACAGTAAGCGCATTAATGGCTGAAGCAGCCGGGCAAACGCATCAACCAGGCCTGCATCCTTGGCGATATTCAATATGCCAAGCCACAGCGCCATGATCCCGATCAGGAAGATGCACGTTTTCACGGCCAGGTCGGCGGCATCGAGCATCGCTGCATTGAGCCGCTTGCCCATCGCACCGAACCCAATCTCCGGTAAAACCTCGTCGGCTTTGGCGGCGTCCGACTCCTCCGCCACGGCCGACGGCTGTTTGGCCTCCGGCAGAAACATGCTTTCGTACGACGCCCGCGCGAAGCCGTAGACGATCCCAATGAACAGCAGGCAGAACCAAACCTTGTTGAGCATGGCAGTACGTTAGCCTTTCCAGGTCGCCGCGGCGACTCGCTGCGGCGAGCTGACGGAACTTTCACTTCGATGCGTCAGGCTGGAAAGCTTGACTTACTCGGCGCGGCGAAGTTGGATACCTGGATTCGCATTAGTGCGTTTGCCGTTTTCCCACACGGTCTCACCGGCGACCATGACGCGATCCAGTTTCTTCCAATCGAGCGCGCCGGCCGCATCGGCCGGCTGCGGCGGTGCGAAGAATTGGAAATCGGCGGCGTAGTCGCGGTCGATGCGACCACGCCGCGATTGCAATCTCAACGCCGTCGCCGTGTCCCAACACTGCCTGGCGACATCACGGTAGCTGCCGGCCGGAATTTCCGGAATTTGATTTGGCTTGAGGAGCGACAGGTCGAATTGATTGACGTAACGCCACAAAGCTTCGTCGGTTCCGCTCGCAATCACGGCAAGCAAGCCCTTGGCGCCGCCGAGTGCGATATGCTCGACCAGTTCGCTGCCCTTTAGCGAGCCCACCTTGTCCGCGTCGCCGACGAACGCCCAATTGAACGGCAGCGACTGCTTCGTTTCGATGGCCTCGATTGCTTCGCGAACGGCGAGGTTTACCACGCCGATCGCAGTTGTCGTTCCTTGGGCCAAAAGCTGCTCGATTCGCCGATCGTCGAGTTTCGTCCCCGGTTTCCAATCGCGGACGAGCGCGATTCGCCCGGGCAGTACCAAGGTATCACTGGCGCTGACCGTTAGCCGAGCGGGCACGGAAGACAGGTCGCCGATGTCAATAATCTTTCCGTCGCGATGATGTGTAAAAGCCAGGCGAGACGAATGCGATTGATCGATCACGATATCGGCGATGAATGGTTCGGCGACCCTGGCATCGAGCACGTGGGCCTTTGTGATCAGGCAATCGTTCATCGGCTGCGGATTCGATACGGGCAAGTCTTCATAAATCCGAGCGTCGGCCGCGCGATATTTGTCCGTTGCGATCGCGTGGAGCGTGGCGAGCATGCCGTGAAAATGGAGCCGCGTCATCGGCTCCGGGTCTGCTTCATACCAGCCGCCCGCTTCGACCAGCATCGTGGCGACGCCGAGCGACTGAATGCCGTCGCCGAAAGCCCGCGGTTCATGCGAATCGTCGTAGCGCGAGATCATGCCTTCGGCGTATGGCCGCACGGCTGCGACGAAGCACGTGCACATCTGCTTGGCCGTTCGCATCGACGGCGACTCCTTGCGAGAGTTATCGGGGGCGGGGGCCAAGACGCTCGCGGCGGCCGGCCGCGGCGGGCGACCGACGCTGGTGCGCGCGTTTTGATTGTGCAAGTTGAAGCCAAACTGCGGCTTGAGCGTTTTTGCCGCGCGAAGCAGGGCGCGGCCTTCGGGCGTGGCCAGGCGTCGCCAATCGCGGTTGACGTCGATCCCTTGCGCGTTGAACCGGCGGACCGCCTCGGCCCCATCTGGGTTCAACATGGGAATGAACATCAGCGTGCAGCCGGCAAGGATTTCGGCGGCCAACGGATTGGCCGGCTGCTGCAGCAAATAATGGAACAGGTCGAGCAATACAGCCGTGTGCGTAGGCTCGTCGCCGTGCATTTGCGACCACATCAGCACCCGTTTGTCGCCAGTGCCGAGCGTGACCAGATAGATGGGGCGTCCCTCGACCGATTCGGCAAACTTCTCCACGCGTAGTCGGCCACCGGACGTTTCCGCCAGCTTCTTTGCAATCTGCTCGACCTGATTGCAGCGAAGAGTGGCCGGATCGGTCGGCGCGACGCGAAACCGGTCGTATTGAGCCCGATTGAGCACGGGTGCGGCCTTTCGTCCTATGGACCGGATTGGGAACGAGTCTTGGCCGCCGCCGCTGCCGCCTTGCGAAACACGCGCATCACGTTGCCGCCAAGAATGCCTTGAATTTGCTCTTCGGTGTAGCCGCGGTCGAGGAGGCCCTGTGTGATGTACGGATACGAGCTGACGTCGTCGAGCTGAGTGGGCAGCACACTAACGCCATCGTAGTCGGAGCCCAAGCCGACGTGTTCCGGACCGGCCACTTTGGCGATATGGTCGATGTGATCCAACAGGTCGTGAATCGTGCCTCGCGGATAGGGGTGTTTGGCCTTCCAGCGGCGCATCTCGCGCTCGACTTCGTCGTCGCTGAGCTTGTCCACTTGCTTGAGCTTTCGCTCAAGGTCCATCCCTTCGGCGACCGTTTTGACGGCATCGGGCACGATGTAGCCGGAAAAGAAATTCACCATGACGACGCCGTCTTTCTCGTGAATCCGCTTCAGAACGTCGTCGGGCACGTTGCGCGGATGGTCGGCAATGGCCATCGCCGAGGAATGCGAGAAAATCGCGGGAACGGTGGCGACGTCGAGCGCGTCGTTCATCGTTTCGGCCGAGACATGCGACAGGTCGACGAGCATGCCCAACTCGTTCATCTTTCGCACGACCTGTTCACCGAACGGCGTCAGGCCGCCGTTGCGGGCCTCGTCCGTGCCCGAGTCGGCCCAACTAAGAGTGTCGGTGTGCGTGAGCGTCATGTATCGAGCGCCCAGGTTGTAGAGCTTTTCAAGAACGGCGAGCGACTCTTCGATGCAATGACCGCCCTCGACGCCGATCAGCGAGGCAATCTTGCCGTCGGCGTAAATCCGGTCGACATCGTCGGCCGTGTACGCCAGCTCGAAGGTTTCCGGATAACGAGCCACCATGTGCTTAACGAGCTCGATCTGTTCGAGCGTGGTGGCGAGCGCTTCGCCGCGGTAGCCGGCCTCGACCGGCACCCATACCGACCAGAACTGCGCACCGAGGCCGCCCTCGCGGAGCCGCGGAATATCGGTGTGCAGCTTCGGTTGAAGCTGGGAAATATCCATCTTCCCGAAGTTGGATGATCCCTTGGTGCGGATTTCCCAGGGCATGTCGTTGTGGCCGTCGATCACGAGCGATCGACTGTGTAATTGCCGCGCGGAGTCCGTCAACACGACAGACCCACGATCGACGGTTTTCTTCGCGTCCTCGGCTCGGCTAACGTTGACCGAGGCAGGTAGTACGAGCCAGGACATGACGAGTATCGCGACGACGAATGTCTTCGAGTAAGCGGTCATCAGTTTTCTTTCGATGCGGTTTTACCGTTGCCGCCGACTTGCACCAAATCGTTCCATGCCCAGCGATACAAATTGCGTGTATCGGTGTAGCGTGCGTCGCTCGAGGTCGAACCGAGCACCGCGATGATCAGCCGGTGTCCGTCGCGCTCTCCCGTGGAGACAAGACAACTTCCCGCCGCCCCGGTGGTGCCGGTTTTTATACCGTCGTAGCCTTCGGTTCGCAACAATTGGTTCGTGTTGCGCCACACGATGTTGCGTTTGTACCCGGTCGCCGAGTCGACGGTATACCCGTGCTGCGGAGTGGAAACGAGCTTGCGGAACCCGGGCTGCTTGAATGCCTTATATGCCAGGAGAGCGAGGTCGCGCGCCGTAGTGTGGTGCCCCTCGCTGGGCAGACCATGCGTGTTGTTGAAGTGCGAGGCCTTCATGCCGAGCTCCTCGGCCTTGCGATTCATCGCGGCGACGAAGCTGTCGTAGGCACTCAGCGAATCGCCGCCATCCGCCTTCTTATCGGCCAGTCGCTCGCCGAAGTGCTCGGCCAGCGCGACGGACGCATCGTTACCAGAGGGAAGCATCAGCCCATAGAGCAGCTCGCCGACGGGCAGTTTCTCACCTGCCTTTACGTCGGATGTGGAACCCGATGTCTTATCGGCCTGTTCAGAGAATGTGACGAACTCATCGAGCACTCCCGGATCTTTCTCGGCGAGGCTCGTCACGAGAAAGGCCGTCATGATCTTGGTGGTGCTGGCCGGGTCGCGTTTTCCGTCTTCGTTGCCGCCGGCCAGGAATTGGCCGCTCTTGCCGTCGATGATTGCCCAGGCCTTGCAGGTGACGAACGGCGGCCCATCGAGCGCGTCGAGCGGCTCTTTCTCGCGAGCCTCGGCATTTACGACGGCTGGCTCCGGCACCGGCTGCTCCTCCATGATCAGCGGGCCAAGCGCTTTCCACGTCTCGGAATCGACGACGCCGGTCGCCTTCAATCCTTCTTGAGTTTGGAATTTCTTGACGGCGCCCTCGGTTTCGGGGCCGAAGTCGCCATCCACGCCGATACCGGGCGACGGCTCGATCCGTGCGTTGAGCGTTCGCTGCAGCGCGATGACCAACTCGCCGTCGGCGCCCATTTGCAGCGTTCGCGCAACGGGCGCAACCGCTGCATCGTCCTTGGAATTGAAGTGCTGATAAATGGCCGAGCCGATTTCCGCGCAGAATAGGTCGCCTTCGTTGTCGTCGGTCCAGCGCTGGTCCTGGTTGTTGGTCGTGAGGATGCAGAACGCAATCGACCCGCTCGGAGTTTCCATGACGCCGGCATCGGTCCGCGACAAATTCACCGAGCCGGTTTTGTGAGCGACGCGGGTGCTCGGCGGAAGTTTTCGCGGTACCTTGATCTTGTCCTCGCAGGCGAACATGTGATCGAGCATCTGTTTCGACGCCCTTTCGCTCACCAGCTTTTTGTCGTACAGCTGCCCTGCCAGCTTGACCATGTCGCGGGCTGTAGTGCTTCCCAATCCGTATGCTTTGCTCCGATCGCGCGCGATCGATGTATTGGCCCGGAAGACTTTCGAATTAATCCGCGTCTCGGGGCAACCGAGCGACTCCATGAGCTCGTTCGTGGCGGACAGGCCGAGCTTATCCAGCACGAGGTTGGTGGCCGTGTTGTCGGAATACACCATCATCAGGTGGATGGCGTCGCGAAGCGAGATTTTTGTGCCGGGCGAAAAGTGCGAAGTCAACACGCCGGAACCCGGCACCATGTCCTCCTTCTTGAGCTCGATCATGTCGTCGAGCGAGAGTTTGCCTTTTTCGATCGCATCGTAGGCGGCGATCATCACGGGGAACTTGATGAGGCTCGCCGTTGGCATGGGTTTTTCGGCGTGATGCTCAAACGAGTCGCCCGTTTTAAGATGCTTTATCGCTACCGCCACGTCACCCCGATGCGCTTTGATGGCCGGGGCGAGAACTTCGGCGAGCGACTTTTTCGCTTCTTCGGTTTCCGCGGCGCGCGTGATGGGAACGCGGCCAGTTGAAGTAGCGATTGCCGCGATACACAGGAAAGCAAAGGCGGCGCGACAGTCTCGTCGGATCATAAGATACTCGGCGTAAACGCTTGTATTGTCCCGGAGGGACATCCGATAATAGCCCAGCAATTCATTGCTGGGTGAAGTTTCATACCCAGCAATGAATTGCTGGGCTATTTTCGGGGCGTCCCTCCGGGACTTGTATCAGTGTGTTTTCAACGGACCATCTATCAATTCAACGCCTGTTCCGTTCGCCTGGGGATAGATGCATTGGCCGCGGTCGAGGCGCACTCCGGTGGCAATGTCTTTCGCCAATAGCACTGCACCGTCCATGTCGACATAATCCAACAAGGGCAGCAGTTGGGCGAGCGCGGAGATGCCCACCGTCGACTCGGTCATGCAGCCGGCCATGACTTGCAGGCCCAACGCGCGGGCCCGCGTGACCATCCGCCGCGCCGCGGCCAGGCCACCACATTTCACGAGCTTGATGTTAATGCCGTGGAACCGTCCCGCGCAGCGGTCGACGTCCTCTTCCGTGATGCAATTTTCGTCGGCAATCAGCGGCAAGGCCGACTTTTCGAACGCCCGCCGTGCGCCGTCCACGTCCTCGGGCGGCAAAGGCTGTTCGATGAACTCGACGTTCAGCTTCTTGAGCACCGGCGCGAATTCGATCGTTTGCTCGGCCGTCCAACCACAGTTGGCGTCAACGCGGAATAGCGCGTTTGTGTGGCGACGCAGTTCGCGGATGATTCCGAGGTCGTCGGATGTGCCCAGTTTGATCTTGTACACCGGCCAGCCGGGCATCTCCTTAAGCTTGGCGACCATTTTTTCGGGCGTGTCGATGCCAAGCGTGTAGTCAGAGTACGGGATCTTGTCCGTCGACAAGCCCCACAATTTATAGACAGGTGCCCCCTTGAGTTTGCCCCACAGATCGTGAATCGCTTGATCGAGCGCGTTGAGGGCGAACTTGGCAAACTTCTCGCAGGGTAATTTTTCGGCGATATCCGCGATCAGCTTGAGCGGGTCGTCGGGCGATCCGTTTTCAACGAGCGGCCGCACCGATTCGATCGCCGCCGTCATATTCGGGATCGTTGCGCCGTAGAACGAGTTGGTCGTCGCCTCACCGTAGCCGAATCGGCCACCGGCGGCCAGTTGCACGACGAGCGTTTCTTGCACGGCGACGGAGCCGCGCGAGATTGTGAACACGTGCTTCAGCGGCAGGTCGAATTTTTGATAGGTGAGCTGCACGGTGCTGTAGCCGGGGTCTGTGACCCCGGTTGTTACGCGTGGCCGGCCTCACAGAGGCCAGCTACAAAACAACGGCCGGCGGACCCATTACCCCGCCTTGGCTGCCAGATGGGGAAACAACTCTTGCCGCAAGGCGAGGATGGCGTCGACCATATCGCCTGATCCGTGGCGAATCACGTCGCACACCGGTACGCCCAATTCACGACGCACGCGCTCGCGTTCCGCCTCAGCTTCGTCAGCCGACAGTAGCCGGCTATTCATCGCCACGCCGATTACGCGCGACGACGGCATCGCCAGCCGCGCCATCATCTCGTTCACTTCGACAATCTTGGCCAGCGGCGCGAGCGGTACGTAATCCATTCCGAGGACGTTTCGCCGGCCCGCTTCGTAAACCAGGATCATGCCGTGCGGCACGCAGCCGTGAAGCAAGCCGAGCGTCACCGCCGAATAGCGCGGATGCGACAGCGAGCCTTGGCCTTCGATCAATAGAATGTCGTGATGCTGATTGGCGAGCACGAGCTTCTCGACGGCGCCGTTCACGAAATCGGCGACAACGCAATCCACCGGGCAGCCGTCGCCTTCGATCATGATACCGGTCTGGCCAGTGGCGACAAACTTTGCATCGTAGCCGCGGGCCTTGAGCGCAAGTGCGATTTCCACCGACGCCAGCATTTTACCCACCGAGCAATCCTGGCCGACGGTGTGAATCCGCAGGCAATCCTCACGGAAGTTCTTGCGGTTGGCGACGTCGCGCTCATTGTTCTTGCGGACATCTTGAATCTCGACGCCTCGCTTGGCGGCCGCGGCGGCGATTTCCGGGTCGTTTGACAGGAAATCGTGCAGCCCGGAAACCAGGTTCATGCCGCGGTCGATGGCTTCGAGCAAAATCTTTCGCCAGGCGGGCGGCAGCTTGCCGCCGGAGGGCGCGATGCCGATGAGCAGCGTGTTCGCGCCGGGCGCGTCGGCCAGGTTGGCCACAACCGGAATCGCGCCGCCGACGCCCAATAATTCCTGCGAAGTCTTCCCCGGCTGCGTCGTATCGAGCAGGGCGACGACTTCCTCGGGCTTGTAGCGGATCACGCACGCAGCGGTCTTGGCGTTCACCGGGTTGGTGCGGCCGTCGGTCAGGATAACAATGCGTCGTTCGGACATGAAATTGCGTATTTCCTGTTCATTCAAACTGAGTTTCACTACGTCATTCTAACCGCCGCTTTGCGGCTCATTCAACCGACAGCAGAAACTCCACCAGCGCTTGCTGCGACACGGGTACATCGCTGTATGCACACACGCGCACGGCAGCATCGGGGTAGTCTTGTAATGCGTACGGCACGCCGAGCGAGGCCAACACGACGTCGCCTCGCTCCCGCGTGAGCTGCCGGACGAATTCGCTCTGCTCGGGCCGCAGGCCAAAGGCGTGCCACGCGGCCGGCCGGACGATCATCGCCACCAGCAACTGCTTCGCGCTCGCCGCCAGTTCGCGAGCCGATTGGTAGGCGGCCGCGTCGGACTTCGGGCCAATCTGCACGTATGTTACGTCGCGAAATCGCTCGCGAAGCGCCGCCGCCAGCGGCTGCTCGGGCGGATCGATCGCTGTTTCGAACGGCTTCAGCAATATAGCGGCCAGCGGCCTGCTGGCATCAAAGGGCAGAGCAGGGCGTGCGCCTTCGCCGAGCTCCTCGATCGCGCCGCGCGCCACCTTTTCCGCCAATAATGGAATCGATTCAGTCGAATTGCGGCGGGAGCTCGCCTCCATCGGCGCGTCGCGGAAGGCTCGTTGCTTGAGCGCCCAAACTCGACGGAAAGCGTCGTCAACGCGCTGCGGGGTCAACTTGCGGTTGACGACGCAATTGCAGAGGTAATCGACAACTTCGGACGGTTCGTGAAGGTCGAGCAGCAGATCGACACCGGCGGAAAGTGCTGCCAAAGCCATTTCGGGTTCGCCGGCAAAGCGATCGCGCACACCGGCCATGAGCAGGCTATCGGAGCAGATCACGCCGTCGAAGCGCATCTCGTCACGGAGCAACTGCTGCAGCACAATGGGCGAGAGGGTCGCGGGCACATTGCTGGGGTCGATGGCCGGAAACGCGACGTGGGCCGTCATCACGAGCGAGCAGCCGGCGTCAATCGCGGCCTGGAATGGCACCAGCTCGCATGCCGCGAGCTCGTCCCGCGAGCGCGGCACGTTTGGCAGCGAGTCGTGCGAGTCTTGATGTGTGTCACCGTGGCCGGGAAAGTGTTTTGCGGTGGTAAGCAGCCCGGCCGCTTCCGCGGCCCGAACGTATGCGGCCGTCAATTCCGCCGCACGGGTCGGCTCTTCGCTATAGGCGCGTGTGGCAATGATGGGGTTCTTGGGGTTCGTGTTCACGTCGGCCACGGGGGCGAAGGCAATGTGAATTCCGGCCTCGCGTGCTTCCTGAGCAAGAGCCCGCGCGTACTCGCCGACCATTGCCGTCGCCTCCGAGCCCAGTTTTTCAAACGCCATCGCATGCGGGATAAGCGTGTAGCCTTTCACCTGTTGTCCGACGCCGCGCTCGATGTCGGAGGCGACCAAAAGCGGTACCTTGGAAACCGACTGCAACCGATCGACTGCGGCCCGCGTCGCCGGGCCGCCATTGAACAACAGCAGCCCGCCCACCGGGCACTTTTCCAGCAGCCGCGCGACGCGCTCCTCGTCCTCTTCGACCCTGCGCACGGGCGGAAGGTTCGAGCCGATCCGCACGAACACGAGCTGCGCGATCTTCTCGCGCGGCGGCAGGTCGGGCGCGGACGGCAGTTTGGTAGGAATTGTGCCCATTGGTCCTTATCCGGTGGCTTCGTCGCTCGATTTCTTGCCAAATTGCGGATCCACCGTGATGAATGCGACGGCCAACAAGCTGGGGATCATCGCCAGCATAATCCACACGAAAAAGTGCTGATAGCCAATGAGCTCTTCCAACCAACCGCTCCACATGCCGGGGATCATCATCCCCAGTGCCATGCAGCCGGTGCACAGCGCGTAGTGCACCGTTTCGTGTTTGCCGCGAGCGACGTACACGCTGTAGAGCAAGTAGGCGGTGAAGCCGAAGCCGTAACCAAACTGCTCGACGCCCACGGCTGTGGTGATTACCGCGATGTTCTCCGGCTGAACATACGCGAGGAACAGAAACGCAAGATTCGGCAAGTGAATCGCCAGCGCCATGGGCCACAGCCAAAGCTTGAGGCCGTCGCGCGCGGCGACGAAGCCGCCGATGATGCCGCCGAGCGTGAGCATGATGACGCCGACCGTGCCGTAAACGAAGCCGACTTCGCCCGTGGTGAGCGCCAGGCCACCCGCCTCGCGCGAATCGAGCAAGAACGGCGTGGCAAGTTTCACCAGCTGCGCCTCAGGGAATCGATAAAGCAGCAGAAACGCGAGCGTGGCCAGGATGCGAGGCTTGCGGAAAAAATCCACGAATGGTTCGATGAAACCTGTGATCCGCTCGCCGGTCGATTCCGCGATAAAAGCCACATCGGCCGCCGGGCGCGGCAATGCCACGAAATGATACACGCAGGACAGTACGAACGCCGCGGCGATCACGAAGAATGTGGCCGTCCACGCGAACCGCAAGTTTCCAGAGCGCACTTCAAACGTCGCCTGCGACTGGTGGTCGAGCTTTGGGTCGACCTGCACGGCCGCGGCAAACGGCCGATTCCAATTCTCCGCGGTCAGAACAAACCGCTCGCCTTCGACGACCTGAAAGCTAGCGTCGCCGCGCGCGCGGCCGAACTGCACCACCTGTTGTTCGCCTGGCGGCACGGGCTGAGTCAATCGCATGATAACGGGCGCCACGTCGCCAGCCCGGTCGACCGCCAGCTCTTTCGCTGTACTGCGCGGCCCAAACCGGCTGCGAATGAAATCCTCGAGTGCTACGCGCCAACCGGGCGGCCTGTTCTCGCCCTCCGCAGCGGCGTTATTCGCATCGGCTCTTTCCGGTCCAGCGTAAAAGCCGTGTTCGACGTTCCAATTTCGCACTTGAACCAAGATCGACTTTGCTTCGGCCGCCGGACGGCCGCGAAAACTAATGTCGTCAACTTCGCCAGCCAGCTCAATGCGTTGCGGGCCGGAGTCGCCGATGGCGATGAGTGCTTCCGGCTCAAATTGAACGCGGCCCGCTTCTCGATCCGTTGCGCGAACCTCAACTTCCAACGTCGGAAGACCGGTCGATGACTCCAGCATGCCGGCCAGCATCACGAGCAGTCCCTGGCCAAAAATCATCGCGGCGCGGTAGGCCGTGCTGCGAATGCCCACGAACCACGCTTGCTGATGGCTGGAGAGTGCGAGCAAATAGAAACCGTCGGCGGCCACGTCGTGCGTCGCCGAGCTGATGGCGACCGCCGCCAGTGCCACCAGGCTCCATCGCAGGAAGCTGTCGAGCGGTATTGCCAGTGCGGCGCAGGCCAGGCCGGCCGCGATCAACAGCTGCATCACGACCACCCAACTGCGGCGCGTACCAATCCGCTGCACGAGCGGGCTCCACAGCGGCTTGATCGCGTACGGCAAGTAGAGCCAACTGGTATAGAGCGCGATTTGGGCATTTCCGACGCCCAGCCGCTTGAACATGATGACGGCCACCGTCATCACCACCACGTACGGCACGCCCTCCGCGAAATACAGGCTCGGCACCCACCACCACGGATTGCGGCCGGTTGTCGACGTGCGCTCGGCGTAAGAAGTATCGACGGTCATCGTTTAATCGCGAGATTCGATTTCCGCGCGCGCGGGCCGGCCCTCGCGACCAAGTCGTGAGACGGCGGCAACAGTGACGGCCTTCGCTTCGTCGCCGGCTTCGAGCGCAACGACGTGCGAAGTTTCCTGTCCGGGCACGATCACCGTTTTCCAGCCGTTGTTCGTTTGCACGCGAACCAGCCATTGCCAGGCGCTCTTGTTGCGCGGCAGCTCCATGTCGACTATCACGCCTTCGTCGCTGCGACTCGCGGCAACCTCTGGTCGAGCCGGCGCCTCGCGGCCGAGCCAGGGCGACTCCGGCACCAGCGCGGGCTCCGCGTAGACGCCCGCTTTGAGTTTGTCGGCAATGCCGTCGTAGTTGTGCATGAGCGCCTTCATGCTGAAGTGGATGTTGCCGCTTGCGCCCGGTTGAGCGCGGGTGGCCTCGATCTGCCGAATAAGTTCTTCGGCCGACCAGGCCTCACGAGTCTCGGGCGTGCTGGGCGAGCGCCGCACCTTCGACGTGAAGTTGCCTGGCCACAAGTGCCGATGTTGAGTGTTCTGTTCCGCCCACCAGGCGAGCAGCTTGGGGTAGCTTTGGCCTTTGCTGTCGACTTGCCAATAGAGCTGCGGCGTCATGTAATCGAGCCAACCCTGCTGGAGCCACAAGCGCGCGTCCGCATAAAGCGTGCTGTACTGATCGAGGCCGACGATGCCCGGCGGATTTTCCGGCCGCCAGATGCCGAACGGGCTGATGCCAACCTGGACCCACGGTTTGGCGCGTTTCACCTCTTCATACATCCGCTCAATGAGATGGTTGACGTTTTGCCGCCGCCAATCGTCGCGCTCCAGCCGCTCTCCCTTTCTAACTGCGCGCTTGTAACTTGCGTCGTCGGGAAAGGGCACGATCTTGCCCGCATCATCCTTGACTTGATACGGATAGAAGTAGTCGTCGATGTGCACGCCGTCGATGTCGTAGCGCTTTACGACGTCGTTGAGCACGTTGATGAAGTGCTCAACGGCCTCCGGCTCGCCCGGATCGAACCACAGGTAATTGCCATACTTGCGGACGATGTCCTTGCGGGTCCGGCTTGAATGGTCGGCCGACGCCTTGCCTCGCGCGCCGTCCAACCGCACGCGATACGGATTAAACCACACGTGCAGTTGCAGGCCGCGGCGATGGGCTTCCTCGACCGCGAATTCGAGTGGATCGTAATACGGCTCGGGTGGCTTGCCCATCTGACCACTGAGGTAGGGCGACCAGGGCTCGAGCTTCGAAGGATACAGCGCATCGGCGGCAGGACGAACCTGAAAGATGATCGCGTTAAGATTCAGCTCGACAGCTTTGTCAAGCATGGCGATCAGTTCAGACTTTTGCCGTTCGGCTGGCAGGCCCGGTCGGGAGGGCCAATCGATGTTTGATACGGTGGCGATCCACACGCCGCGAAACTCGCGCGGCACGGACGGCGGCGGTTCGGCAGCCTGCGTGTCGTAGAGATTGGGCAAGAAACCAACGGTTGCGAAAACGATTAGAACCAGTTTCAAAACGTGAATGTGTAGCTGGATTCGCAAGAATTCAGCCGATTTCTGAAGTCTTGCGACTTCAGCTACGAGTTTTGAAACCGCTTCTACGAGAATGGTTCCCTGTCTCACGATGCGCCCTTCGCGTAAGCGGAGTGGAAAAGGAAATCGCGACCACATCGTCCAAGATAGCGGAGCGGCAGCGCGAGTTTCAGCCACGACTGCGCATCTTGCTCGCGCTATTGCGCACATGAATCGAAAGGACGCGCCACCGTGGACTTTGCCGCTCGCGCGCTCGGTCGATTGAACTCTAGCGGCGACGTCGACCAGCGACGAACCAGATCAGGCCGAGAACCGCGAGCGCCGCGGCCGATGGTTCTGGAACGGCGCCGTTCTGTCCGCCGCTGCCCGATTCGACGTTGCCGAAGTTGGTGGTCCACAGATCGTATTGCTCGTCGCCGATGGGAAGTCCCGTGTTGTCGTTCGGCAGCGTGCCGGCCGGTTGGCCCACGAATTTTCGCCATACCACGTAGTCGGCCGCGTCAACAACGCCGTCGTCGTTATAGTCGCCGGCGAAGATCGGCGGGACGGCAGCGCCGACCTGCAGAATGCCCGTGCCGCCGAAGTATTCGTCCATGATGTTCGTGGCGCCGCTACCCGTTGCGCCGTAGGTGCCGTTGGGCTGCGCGACGCCGTTCAGTAGCAGCGATCCAATAATCTCCGTGATACCCGCGTCGAGATACGCAAAACCCTGGTCGGCGACGTTCGGCGTGCCGCCGCCGAACAGGCTCAACGTGGCGAGGTCGTCGATGGCGTTGGCAACGCCGCTTTGGATCAAAAGCCCTGAGCCAGTCGGTGCATCCTGCACCGTCACGTTTCCACTGCCGAGCGTTGCCGCGGCGCCGGTGACGGCGAGCAGGCCCTCGCTCACGATCGTTCCGCCCGTGTAGGTGTTCGGGCCGCTCAGGACGAGCGTGCCAAGCCCACTCTTGGTGAGCAGGCCGTTGCCCGAGGAGCTGATGGGACCAGCGATCGAGAATATCGTGGCATTCGTTTGCTGCAACGAGGCCCCGTTCTCCGTGATCACGATGCCTCGGTTACCATTGAGAGTCAGGTCTGGCGACGGCGTGGCCGAGGCGGTCGCGCCGGTGCCGCCGCCGCCCGTGAGGCTGATCGTGGGGTTGTTGTAGTCAAAACCGCCGTGGTTGAGCGCGATGCTTTGTAGGGCGATGCCGCTGACGTTGGCGGCGGCGCCGCTGCCGGCGACGCCGCTGATGGCGGTCGATGAGATGTGGATCGTCGGCATGGAAGTGTAACCGCTGCCAGGGTTGGCGACGGTGATACTAGTGACGACGCCGCCAACGACGGTGGCGTACGCCGTGGCGCCCGTGCCTCCGCCACCGACGAAGTCGACGAACGTGCCCGCGGTGTTGGCGGCGGGCGGGGATGCCGGTGTCTGGTTGACGTAGCCGCTGCCACCGGCGCTGACCGCGATGGTGCCGATCCCCGCCAGGACGTTTGCGGACGCTGCCAGCGCATCGGCGCCTGCGCCGCCGATCGTCAGCGACGGGAAACTGGTGTAGCCACTGCCGGGGCTGGTGAGGCTGGCGGAATTGATCTGCGCGCCGGTGCGCAGCGTGCCGCCGTCGAGGATGATGTTGTCCGACTGCGGGCTGCCGGGCACGGCGCCGAGCCGGTCGTCGTCGGCGATCTGCAGGACGCCGCTGGTGATCGTGGTGCCGCCGCTATACGTGTTGGTGGTCGAGAGCTGCATGGTGCCCGCACCGCTCTTCACGAGCCGGCCAGCGCCGGTCATGCCGGCGCGCACGTTGAGGTCGACCGCCGCCGAGCCGTTGTTGACGGTGAACGTGCGGTTGCCGGCGGAGAGGGAGATGCTGCCCGCTTGCGCGAGCGAGCCAGTGGAGCGAATGACGGATGTTTCGCCGCCGCCGGTTTGGGCGAAGGTGGCGTCACCGCCCATGACGATCTTGCCGGAGTTGGACGCATGGGAGGCGAGCTGGATTTCGGTGAAGGTGACGGTCCCGCCGTTGATGTTGAACTGTCCGCCGCCGCCATCGACTTGCGTCGCATGTGCGCTATAGGATGCGCCGTTGGAGAGCGTGACGGCCGCATTGAATTCGGAGGGCAGGTCCCATTTCCCGCCGCTGCCGGGGATATAACCGACGGTCAGCGACCCGCCGGTGATGTCGAGTGGCTGCTGCGTGTAGAACTTGCGCACGGACTGGGCGCCGGTGGAGAGTGTGACCGTGTGCGATCCGTTCTGGAGCTTGACCCAGTCGAGCGAGTTGGGCAGGCGCGACGCCGGCCCGGTCGATGGAGTGCCGCCGCCGGGGTTGTTGCTGTTCCAGTTGGCCATGGTCGCCCAGTCGCCGCTGCCGGCGGTCGTCCACAGCGCCGGAACGAGGAAGTCTTTGACAAATTCGATGTTGCCGTTGGCGGCGTTGAAATCGATGAGGAACCCGTTCGGCGAGCCGTTACCGTTTTGCCAGAACGCCCAAGGATTGACGGCCGGGTCGCGACTGTTGGTTCGCGTGATGAAGTTGGCATCCCATACGCCGTATGGATTGGGATAGTTGGTTGCGGCGCCGGGTTCTCCGGTCTGAAGACTGCCCGACGGTCTGGCCAGCCACTGAAACGTCCTAGGGTTTGACTTGGGCGTACTGCCGAAATTGAACCACGCCAGCTCCGCGCCCACCTCGTCGTTGTTGTACGAACTGTTGGTGTAAACGATGGGGTTGATGCCCTTGGCGGCGAAAATCGTGTTGATGAACTCCATCCCCCAGGCGGTCAGCGAAGCCGTAGTGTGAGCCGTATTACCGGCTTCGAGGTCGAACACGGGCAGCAGGTAGCCGGGCTTCATGTACATGCCCGCGCGTTCGAGGTAATGGTTGGCGTCGTCGGCAGCCGTGTGTGCGGCGGAATCGGCTCGGGCGTAGTGGTACGACCCGACCAGCATGCCGGCGGTCGTCCCGCGCGTGATGTTGTCATAAAAATGGGCGTCGTCCACCCTCTGGTCGACGGTCCCGCCGCGGCTGGAGCGGACGAAGGCAAACTTATAAGCGATGCCGTCGCCGTCTGCGTCGTTGAAGGCGTTGTTCCACGCGGTCTGGCTCGGGGCGCTGGCGTTGGCCGCCGAGGACGTATCCAGCCCGAAGACGCGCTGCCCGTACACCGGCGCCGCGCACATGTAAACCACGACGACGGCCGACCACGGTAAGAATGCGGCCGAGGCGCATACGATGCCATGCGAAAACTTCCCCACCCAAGTACCGGCGATACGCATCACTCGTCTCTCTCCTAAGTGCCCAAGCCCGCAGTTAGACGCGAGGTCCATTCACAAAGAATTCGGCGTCAACGTGACCCTGCGCATGCCCCGTTCGCCAGACGCAAAAAAGCCGTTGGGTCACCCTAGATTTGCGACAAAGTCGACGACTGTCGCACGCCTGTCCCTCGACATAGATTATTGTCGCGAATGCCGTTTCCGGCAAGCAAATAAGACCGTCCGCCGAGGTCGAAGCGCTTGGCGCTGGAATCGAACGGCGCGTGAGCGAGCATGACACATCGGCGACGGGCGAGTTTCAGCCACGACTGCGCACCATGCTCGCGCTATTGCGCACTCACTGGGCTTAATGCAACGGAAGCGTTGTCGCCGTGCGCTTGAAGTCGGCCGAATGCTAACGGCGACGTCGACCAGCGACGAACCCGATCAGGCCGAGAACCGCGAGCGCCGCGGCCGATGGTTCTGGAACGGCGCCGTTTTGTCCGCCGCTGCCCGATTCGGTTTCGCCGAAGTGATTCAGCCAAAGCGCGTAGTGGGCGGCGCCGACCGGGCCGACGATGTTATCGTCGTTGGGCAGGTCGTATACCGTACCGTTCACCTTTCGCCACAGCACGTAATCCGCGCCATCGACGGTGCCGTCGTCATTGAAGTCGCCGGGGACGCCGACGGGGATCGCGGTCACGGAAAGCTGAATCAAGCTACCGGTGTCAATCAGATTGTAGTTGTAGCCGGCCGGACCGGTGGGCGCGCCGAGGTTGGCAACGCTGCCGCTGAGCGTTGCATAGTCGATGAGGTTATACGTGCCGGCTCCCATGCCGCCCACGTCCGTGAGAATCATTGAACCGCCGTTGAGCGCCAACGCACCCGTCACGTCGATGAAGTCGCTGGTGCCCGGGGTTCCAAGCTCGATGTCGAGGATCGAACCGGAATTCAGCGTAAGCGATCCGACGCCCAGTGATTCGATGCTGGCGCCCGGCGCTAGGTGGGCATTGTTGTTTACGACGACACTGCCGGAAACCGATCCGGATCCACCGAGCGTGCCGCCGTTGACGGTGACCGTTTCCGTGGTGTTCGTACCGTGGAAAAGCAACGAGCCAGCGTCGACGTTGACCGCACCCAGCGTGTTATTGCCGACAAGTGCCTGAATTGCCGCGCCACTCTTGGTGAACGTACCTGTGCCGCTGACAGTTCCGTAGTAAAAGTTGGTGCCCGAATCGGCGGCAACCGTGAGGCTCGCGGCGTCCTGTTGAAGGACGCCCGTGGTATTGCCCACCGCGCTCGAAAGCGCCGCGATCGTGTCGCTAACGCCGTTCATCTCCAATCGGCCGCCGTTGTTGACCGTGACGATCGAGGAGCTCGACAGGCCCGACGCATCGCCCAGGCGCAGCGTGCCGCTTGAGATGGTCACGGGGCCGGCGAACGTATTGGCCGCGTCCAGCCGCATCGTGCCCAAACCAGTCTTGGTCAACCCGCCGTTGGTGATTGGCGCCGCCACCGACAAGTCGACATCGGCGGTTCCATTCCCGACGCTGAAGGTCCGCGTGCCGCCGCCGAGATCGATGAAGCCGGTGTTGCCGGCGCCGGCGCCGTTGGCGATCGTCGCAGTGGCATTGGCAAGCGGATTGATCGTGACGCTCCCCGTCACGACAATCTTCGCCGGCGTCGTGCTGTCGGGCATGAGATTGATTTTCTTGAACGTAAGCGTACCGCCGCCAAGCGTGAAGGTCCGCGTGGCGTCGACTTGCAGCGTGTTGACGCTCAAGCTCCCGCTACCGCTGAGAGATACGTCGCCGGAGAATTGCGCCGAGAGCGGACCGGAGTGCAGGGCATTGGGATAGTCGGGATTTGTGTCGTAGTCCGGATCCGCGATAAGGTAATACAGCGGATCGTAGTTTACGGTGAGCGATCCGCCCGTGATGTTCAGCGACTCACGCACGAACAGTTTGCGTACATTATGCGTGCCGGTGGAGACGGTGACCGTGATGTTCGCACTCGGCCGGTCGAGGACGACCGTATCGTGTTGACCGGAGGTGGGCCCGCTGCCCGCGGCGCCAGGAAGGCGCGGAGTCGGCAGCGGTCCCGTCGCAGAGGGCGTCAACTGGCCTGGCGACGACACGGGCGCGGTTGGCGTTTGTCCGCTGTTCCAATTTGCTAACGTGCTCCAATCGCCACTGTTGTCGTTCATCCAAATGGCCGGGACGAGATAGTCTTTGACGAACTCGATGTCGCCTTGGGCAACGTCGCCGTCGACGGTCGTATCGGTGAGTCCCGGGATTGCTTCGCCGCTTGAGTACTGCCAGAAGGCCCAAGGATGAGTCGCGTTGGGTGGGTCGTCCCACGCACCGTAGACCGTCGAGACGGTATCTTTGGGCTGCTCGGTCTGGATGTCGCCCGTATAGGGGTTACCGCTACCCTGTGGCCAGCGCGCGGTCCATAGCGTCGGATACGCCGCCACAACCTGGCTCGGAGTCGGGTTGGTCGACTGTCCCACAACGTTGTGGGCGTAATTGCCGTTGATGTATACGGCGGGCCGAATGCCCATCACTTCGTAAATGCGGTTGGAGAAGTCGATCGAGAATTGTGACAGCTCGTTGTCCGTTCGTATGCCGTCGCCCGCCTCGAAGTCATATACGGGCAGCAAGTATCCGGGCCGCATCCATGCCCCGGCCATCTGCATGAAGTGGTTGGCTTCGTCGGTACCGTTGTTGGGAATACCGCCCGAATTCGCCGTACTCGCGATGATGTCTGGCCGAGCGAAATGATACGGGCCGGCGAACAGGCCTGCGGTCGTCGAGTTGTTGATGAACTGCACGAAGTACGGGTCGTCGTACCGCTGCGACAAATTGAAGAACGTGTTGTCGCCCACCGGGTAACCACCTCCTGCGTGGTATTCGCCGGTCGTGCCGCCACGACTGGCGCGGATGAAAACGAACTTCCGATTGCCGGTGCTGAACACTGTGTTCCAATTACTTTGAGTGATCGTTCCCTGCCATCTCGACACATCCAGGCCCAACACGCGTTGTGCCATTGCGGGAGCACTCGCGCCCAACAACGCGGCGAAAGCCGCGACGGCGATGAGGGACAATCTCCACCCGAGTTTTCCGGCAACACGCATCTCTCTTCTCTCTCCTAAAACCATGAACCCGAACTTAGCCACGAGGTTCGTACGTATAGAACTCGGCGTCAACGTGACCCGGCGAAGGACCAGTTCGCCACACGCAGAAAGTTAATGGGCCACTCCCGACCTGCAAAAGAAAATGCCGCTTGTCGCCTGCCTCTCCCGCGTTATTGATTATTGTCGGCAACGCCGTTTTCGGCAAGCAATTTGGACGTGCGCCGAGCTCGGCGCGATCGGTGCGTTGGCCGATGGCCCGCGCGCGAATGCGGCGCATCGGAGAATACGAGACGCTGGGCGAACACAGAATGGCGCCCTTTCGCGTCTCCGCATGCGGTCATCATTTTTGGCCAAAGGTACCGCTTGCGTGCAGCGCGTCGCTACGTTTGTTTGCAGAGCACGCTCGTTCGCGCACAGCGCTCGCGGAATCGCGCAGAAATCATCGTTCATCGATATTCGAAAGCGCCGCGACGGGCGCGACAACGCGCTTTGGCCGTGTCGCGGAATTGGCGCGTTTGCGGGCGATGCTTAACCTTAGCATAGGGGCGGTTGCTTACGGACATGGCGTCGCGGCGGGCGCGGCGGCAACTGAATATCGGTGGCTGAACGTATCGCAATATTGAGTCCTGCGCAGAGAATGAACCTGTTGGGTGATAGCATGGAGCACGGAGCAGGGAGCGTGGAGTCGGAATTCTTGCTCCATGCTCCTAGTGCTGCGTCACAGCTAAAAATACGGGTCTGGTTCGATGTAACCCCAATCATCACTGTGCTTGCCAGCAACTGCACCCGAAAATCAAGCTGTGACGCTGCAC
>JAKEIB010000337.1 GCA_022614705.1 Planctomycetota bacterium
ACAACCGCCGACCCGTTGGCCGGCGCTGAAGCGATGCTCAGCGTGAGAATGTCCTGGTTCGGATCGCTGTCATTGGCCAAAACGTTGATACTTACCGAGGTGTTCTGCAAAGTCGAGGCGGAATCGTTGTTCGCTGTCGGCGCACTGTTCGAAATCCCTTCGCCGCGAAGCTGGACGGCGTCGATCTCTTCCCAGGCAGCCGGATTGTGGTCCGTATTCGAGTAAATCTTCACTCCTTTGACCAGAAAAGAAGTCGTCGGGAAGTCGACGGTGAAGTGGTACGGGCTGCCGGCTTGGCTCGGGTCGGTGCCGCCCCAAACCGTGTGGAGTACATCCGCCGTGTCCAAGAGGTCGATTTGATAGACGAACCCGTTCCCGTAGGTTTCTCGAATCGTGATTCGGTTCGCATAGACCGGCGTGGAGTACCCGAGCGTTATGAATTCCAAGCTGCCGTTGATCGGCAGTGGCGCCCAGGCGGTGGCAATGTCGCCGTAGGCAAAAGTATTCGGCGAACCCAAGGCTTGAGCGGCCGACCAGCTGCCGGGACTCCATTGCGAGCTGAAGCCCAACACCGAACTCGCCCACTGGCTGCCGGCTGGCACGTCGCGCGTTTCGAGCAATTCGAGTGACAATCGAGTCGAGCGTGCTTTACGTTGATTTGGATTCCTCCTCCCTTGCAAACGGTGCCAAACTCGGCGCAACAAGGTCGAAATGCTTCTCTTCATGATTCCCTCCAATCCTTGAGACTGCCGTTCCTCGTCAATGACCCTACGTTTAGCGCTTTTACCAACCTCTCTGGCATAGAAATGTAGATCCATCATAGAGATTCTCGACGGCAATGCAATCTTTCTCTTTTTTTCGCAAAGCCGCCGAAGACATCATACTTTGGCGGAGGTGCGAGGGCGGCGGCCAGGTTGTCGATCGACAGCTCGCGGTGGGCCACGGTGATTCGCTGGTAATATGCCTCGCGCCGCTCGCCCTTGAGCGCGTGCTGCAGGTTTCGGTTGGCCCGCCAGATGAGTACGGTGCTGACTGCGACCGCCACGAACACAACCGATGCAACTAACGATGCCGTCGCAAGCGCTGCCCTGTTCCGCCGGGCAAACTTGCGAAAGCGATACCACGCCGACGGCGGGCAGGCCAGCACCGGCTCGTCGTGCAGATAGCGTTGCACGTCGGCTGCGAAGGCGCTGGCCGTCTCGTAGCGGCGGTTGCGGTCCTTTTCCAGCGCCTTCATCACGATCCAATCCAGTTCACCGCGGAACAGCCGGCCCAGCCGCTGCGGGTCACTGCCGCGGTTGGCCGATACCGTGGTGGCGGCCAACCCGAGTGTGCTAATTCGTCTGCTCGGCATGGGCGGCTCCTCCTCGCGGATGATCCGCCGCATCTCGTCATAGCCCGCCGTCCCCAGCCGCTCCTTGTCGAACGGCGTCGTCCCGGTCAAGAGTTCGTACAAGAGCACGCCGAGCGCGTAGATGTCCGTCCGCGTGTCGACGTCCAGCCCGCTCATCTCCGCCTGTTCCGGACTCATGTACAACGGTGTGCCGATCATCTGGGCAAAGTTGGTGAACAGCGTCTTGTCCGTCAGTTGCTGGCCCATCGCCTTGGCGATGCCGAAGTCGATGACCTTGACCACGGGCGTGCCGTCATGCAAGGTGACCAAGATGTTGTTGGGCTTGAGGTCGCGGTGGATGATGCCCTTCTGGTGCGCATGCTGCACCGCCTGGCAGACGCTGACGAACAGCTCCAGCCGCTGGCGCACGGCGAGGTGATTCTGGTCACAGAATTCGGTGACGGGGACGCCGCGCACCAGTTCCATGACGAAGTAGAGCCGGCCCGAGGCCGTTTCGCTGCCGTGGAAAACCTGGGCGATATTCGGGTGATTCATCAGCGCCAGCGCCTGCCGCTCGGCCTCGAACCGCGCGACGACCTGGTGAGAATCCATGCCGGGCTTGAGGATTTTCAGGGCGACCTTGCGGCGCACAGGCGCCATTTGCTCGGCCATGAAGACCACGCCGAAGCCGCCTTCGCCGATTTGCTCGAGCAGCTTGTAGGAGCCGATGACAGCGCCGGGGCGATCCACGGCGGGCTGATCCAGAGTAGACGCCGGCTCAAAAAGCGGTTGTTCGAGAAAGCTGCCTGCGGCCTCGTGGGCTTGGAGGAGCCCATCGACCAGATTCCGTAGTGCGACATCGTCGCCGCATGCCCCTTCGAGGTAGGCGGCCCGCTCGCCGGGACTCTTTTTCTCGACGGCGGCTTGCAGGATTTCTTCGGTGGTCATGACGCATTTCTCGTCGAAGCATCGCCTCTAGGGCGCTTTGCAGATTCCGTAGCGGAATTCGCCAGAATTCCGGCGGGTTCCGCGTCGGAACTCTGGCGAGTTCCGCTACACCATTGTGAAACGCTCACTAGTCCTCAGTGCGACGGAACTTGATTGCGCGCTCCATGAAAATGGAAAAAAGACGCCGGTCAATCGGGCTCGGCGCCGGCGATTTGTCGGTGGAGCCAAGCGCGGGCGTAGGTCCAGTAGCGATGGGCGGTGACGCGCGAAATGCCGAGCGCCGCGGACGCTTGCTCGATGCTCAGGCCGCCGAAATAGCGCAGCGACACCAA
>JAKEIB010000338.1 GCA_022614705.1 Planctomycetota bacterium
CCGCTGTTTGAGGCCCTCACCGCCAAACATCAACCGTTTCCAGAATCCTCCGACCCTAACCAACTGAAACTGTTCGACTTATAGCCGGACACTACTGACTTCTTGTAATACTTCAGCTGGGCACCGCAGGCGAAACAACTGTCAAAACGCCGGCTGCTCCACTCCGAGTTATTCGGCCGCTGTCTGATGCTTCTTTGCGTTCCAACATGTTCGGGGAGGGCTGGAAAAAGCCTGACAGTCTTATCGTTGACGATTGGAACAAACTCGATGACTTATCAGCGGTCCACCGCGAGGTCATCGGCGAGTTAAATCTTAAGTCTCAGCTTGAGCCGCATGGAATTGTGGGCGTCGCAGATTACACGTTTGTCCGTACTCAGCCACCGCTAAATACTGTCACGGTGACAGCGTTCCTATTTGCTGATTCCGCTAAATGTGATGAGTGGTGGAAGAAAAAATGCCAATACAAGGGATGGGAAAAGGATTTTAAAAAAGTGGAGAGTGAGCGGTATCAAGCGTTGGATGCTATTAATACTGAGTTTCCGAATTCCAAAAAGCGCCTCATCAAGTTCGATAGGTTGTGGATTTCAGCCCTTCACTTGGGCGATGACGACAAGCATCTGAAAGCGGCCGAGCACATCATTGCTCAGCTTACACGGCGCAACACGCAGAAAGCAGTATCGGAAAAGTAAGATGTCTGAAGCCATTAATCGGCGGATTCAAGTTGACTTAAGCGGGCGGACGGCGATTGTCACCGGCGCGTCGCGCGGGATCGGCAAGGCGATCGCAATGCGGCTCGCAGCGGCGGGTGCGAAGGTGGCGTGCGTCGCCAGAAGTGCCGATAAGCTCAACGAAACGGTAGACGCGATCACGGCCGCCGGCGGCGAGGCGGAGGTGCACCCGTGCGACGTCTCCGACAGCGAGGCCGTCACGAAGCTCGTGGAGAGTCTCGCCGAAAAGTGGGGCGGGATCGACATCGTCGTCAACAACGCCGGCATCACCAAGGATACGCTCATCCCGCGCATGAGCGACGAAGATTGGGACGCCGTCATCGCCACCAACCTGCGCAGCGTGTTCCTGTTCACGCGGGCCGCGTCGCTCGTGATGATGCGCAAGCGCAGTGGGCGGATCATCAACATCGCGAGCGTCTCCGGCCTGATGGGCAACGCGGGCCAGGCGAACTACTCGGCGTCAAAGGCGGGCGTCATCGGCCTCACGCGCACCGTCGCCCAAGAACTGGCCAGTCGCAAGGTCACGGTGAACGCAATCTGCCCCGGGTTCATCGCTTCGGAAATGACGCAGGCAATGGGCGCGACGCTCGACGAATTCGTGAAAACGCGCATCCCGGCCAAGCGGCTCGGCGAGGCCGAAGAAGTGGCCGACGCTGTGCTCTACCTGGCCAGCGACTCGGCGGCCTACATCACGGGCGAAGTCATCACCATCGACGGCGGCCTGACGCCGTGAAAGCTCGGAGCACGGAGCGAGGAGCCGGAGAGTTTTCCCCGCCTTTTTCCGACTCCCTGCTCCGTGCTCCACGCTCCACGCTTCCTGCCCTGGACAGCCGGGCCGCAAAATTGGTATATCTTGACCTCCCTTACGGAGTCCCTCTATCTTTAGAGGCTTGCCGGGGGCATGCCATTGCCGCCGCCCTGGCGGCACTGGTCGGCGTTCCCGCAGCGGATACGATTTTGGTAGGCATCTTCGCCGGCCATTCCAATATATTAGTGACATCAACACGCAGTTAGTTAGCAGGAGGATCGACAAGGTGGCCGCCTCAGTAATGGAACGAGTAAAAGACATCGTCGCCGATAACCTGGGCGTCGACAGGGAAAAGATTACGCCCGAGACGTCGTTTGTGAACGACCTGGGTGCCGATTCGTTGGATACGGTCGAGCTGGTGATGGAGCTCGAAGAAGAGTTCGACATCAACATCCCCGATGACGCCGCCGAGAAGATCCAGACCGTCGGCCAGGCAGTCAAATACATCGAAGACGGCATGAACGGCAAGAGCTGAGCCGTTTGCCGCTTCCCGATCGGTTCGAACTCGTGAATGACGAATGACGAAGCACGAATGACGAATGGGATTCATTCGTCATTCGTCATTCGGACTTCGTCATTTTCTATTGCCTGCCGCCCCCTGCTCCGAGCTTTGTCATGAAACGCCGCGTCGTCGTTACCGGAATTGGCGCCGTCACATCGTTGAGCCGCAAGGTCGACGACTTGTGGAAGAAGATCTTGCGCGGCGAGAGCGGCATCCACGCGCTCAAGGCGTTCGACACGAAAGACCACAAAGTCAAGTTCGGCGGCGACATCTACGATTGGTCGACCGAGGGCTACGTCGACCGCAAGGAAGATAAGCGGATCGACCGCTTCACTCAGTTCGCGCTGGTGGCTGGCATCGACGCGGTGAACGACTCGGGGATCGACTTCTCGAAGGAAGAGCCATTCCGCTGCGGCGTGATCCTGGGCTCGGGCATTGGCGGCCTCACCGAGATCGAAGCTCAACACGAGCGGCTGATCACGAAGGGTCCGGACAAAGTCTCGGCGTTCACGATCCCCAAGCTGATGCTCAACGCGGCCAGCGGCCACGTTTCGATTCGCTACGGCCTGCGCGGGCCGAACTACGCGGTGGCCACCGCCTGCGCCAGCGCGACCAACGCCATGGGCGACGCGTTCAAGGCGATTCAGTACGACGATGCCGACGTCATGGTCACCGGCGGCACCGAAGCGGCCTGCACGCCGATGGGCCTGGCCGGCTTCTCCAACATGCGGGCACTCTCCGAGCGGCACGACGACCCGCCCGGCGCGAGCCGGCCGTTCGACAAAGACCGCGACGGCTTCGTGCTCTCCGAAGGCGCCGGCCTGTTGGTGTTCGAAGAGCTAGAACACGCCAAAAAGCGCGGCGCCCGCATTTACGGCGAAATCCTCGGCTACGGCGCCAGCGCCGACGCCGGCCACATCACGCAGCCCGACGCCGAGGGCACCGGCGCGGCCAAAGCGATGGCCGGTGCGCTCCGAGACGCGCGGCTGAGCCCCGAGACAATCGACTACATCAACGCCCACGGAACCAGCACCCCGCTTGGCGACGCGGCCGAGACGATCGCCATCAAGACCGTGTTCGGCGATCACGCTCGCAAGGTGAGCATCTCCAGCACCAAGAGCCAACTCGGCCACCTCTTGGGCGCCAGCGGCGGCGTGGAGCTGGTGATCTGCATGAAAGCGCTCGTGCACAGCATCTGCCCGCCGACGATCAACTACACGACCCCCGACCCGGCGTGCGATCTCGACTACACGCCCAACACGCCGCGCGAGCGCCGGCTGCGCGTCGTCATGTCCAATAGTTTCGGCTTCGGCGGCCACAACGCGTCGATTATTGCGGGGGCTGCCGCTTAGGGCATCGCCGGCGCGGCGGCATGAGCGGATGTTACTCGTCAGCGGATGCCTGATTGAAGTTGGCATTATGATATAAGGACACCAAGCGTGGCCAAGATTGATGTAACGAGGGAGGAACTTGGTTACCTCAAGCTGTGGTTGGGCGTGGTCGTCGTCAGCGATATCAGTTTGATTAGCTGGCTGGTGACCAGGGCCGGCGGTGCGGGAATCGTCTCAGTTGTAGCAGCATGGGCAGGTGTTGTGGTTCTCGGCAGTATTGCGGTGTCGCTACACATTCGAATCACAGAGCTAATCCAAGAATTGGAGGAATTGTGATCGTAGAAATCATCTCGGCTATATTACTGTTCGCCACGGTTGGTTTATTTGCGTTCTTGGCATACGACGCCGTTCGCCGCGCGAAATAGAGTTTATGAAACGGGAATACGATTCGAAAGCAGATGCCGCCTATACCAAGCTGAGCCAATCCGAAGTGGCCGATTCGCAGGAAGTTCGCCCATGCATCGTCGTCGACTACGACGCACAAGACCGCGTCGTCGGTATCGAAATTCTTCACGTTCGCAAAGAGCGACCGGATATTAACGTCGGTCAACTTGAGTTGGAAAGCGCGTAGTCGGAGACTAACAGCTTCGGCTTCGGCGGCTACAACGTCTCGATTCTCGCCGGCACGGCGGCGTAGACCCTCACGTAGCCAAGACTCTCCGAGTCTCGGAGAAACTAGGCCGTCGGTGATTTGCAACGCCGCTTGCCAGGCTGGATTTCGCGGTGATTCTTGGCTGACTATCGGACGTGCATTCCAGAATGTGTTTATTTGCCTTTTCTCGAGGGAATTGTCGCCAGTGCGCCTGGGCCCGCAGTTAGAATTGACTGAGCCTACTCCAGCCGGGGGTTGCCGACTGGCGCTTTCTTGGGAGGGTTCACGCAATGTTCGCTCGCGATGCATCTGACTATCGTCGGAGTTTGCCGTCCGGGTTGATCCTCTCCGCCGGCATCGCCGCGCTCGTCGTTGCCGCGCCCGCCTTCGCGGCCACGTGGACGTGGACCGGCGGAAGCGCCTTTGTCAACCATTGGTTCAATGGCGGGAACTGGAACCCGACCACCGTGCCGGCGAACGATGGCACGGCGGACATCATTTTCGCCGGCACCACCCGGCTGACGCCCGATCTTAACCAAGCTTACAATGTCAACTCGGTGACGTTCAACAACACCGCGGGCGCGTTCAATCTCCACTCGATCGCCGGCAATACACTCACCATCGGCGCGGGCGGGATCACCAACAACGACGCGGATCTCCAGATCATTGACCACCCGATCACACTCGGAGCGCCGCAGACGTGGAATGCCGCCTCGGGCCAGATTCGTATTTCCGACCAAGTCAACAACGGCGGCAACCTGCTGACGATCGACGTGCCGGCGGGGGGGACCTTCTCCTTCAGCGACGGCGTGATCAGCGGAAGCGGGGGCCTGACGAAGAATGGCCTGGGCCTTTTGACAAATTTTTTTCTTTTTCCACCATCAAATACCTACAGCGGCACGACCACGGTCAATGCCGGCACGTTCGAGTTGAACAGTACCTCCGTTAGGATTCCCGGGCTGCTCAATATTGGCGACGGCGTGGGGACGGCCATCGACACCGTGATCAATACCCAAAGCAACCAGATCGCCGATAGCGCTACGGTGAACATTTTTCCACGGGCGCCTGGACTCTTAATGCGTCGAGCGTCGAGACGATCACGAACTTGAACATCGTTTCGACCGGGATCGCCGGCGGCGGGTTGGTTACGATCGGCGGTGGCACGGTGACCCTGCTCGGGAACCTGATGATGACTGGCGGCACGGTGTCGGGGACTGGCGCGGGCACGTTGCTGCTCAACAGTAGTCTCACCACCAACGGCTCCGGCATCGCCGCCAGCATCACCACCAGCCTCAATCTCGGCGCCGGGACGCGCACCTTCTCCATCGCCGATGGCGCTGCGCTGAACGATCTGAACGTGACGGGCGTGGTCTCCAACGGCGGGATCATCAAAAATGGCCCCGGCGCGCTGCGGCTCGGCGCGGCCAACACCTACGCCGGAGGCACGACGCTCAATGACGGGACGATTTTGATTGGCCACAACGCCGCACTGGGGACCGGGCAACTGACCGGCAACGGCGGCACGCTCCAGTCCGACGGCGCGGCGCGGACGATCGCCAACGCCGTCACGGGCAGCTTCGCGGTGGACGGCGTGTTTGATCTGGCGCTGAGCTCTCCGCTGCACGGCGACATCACGAAGAGCGGCCCCGGTACGCTCGTCTTCGCGCAGGCTGGCGCCATTACCAATTCGCTGACGATCAATGCCGGCACCGTGCGTGTCGATGTCCCGGTCACCTTCTCAAGTGGGCTGACGAACTCGGCCACGCTGCTCCTCGGCACGCAGACGCTCACGCTCAACGGCGCCGGGCTCAACAATCAGGGTTCGCTGCCACTTGCCGGCAACGTCGTCGCGGGCCCGGCGATGTTCAGCAACAATGCCGGCGGCACGGTGAGCGGGCACGGCACAATCTCCGCGCCGTTCGCCAACTCGGGCGGGACGCTGCGCGTGGTCGGCGGGACGATGAACGTGACGGGCGCGTTCGCCAACAGCGGCGTGATCCGGCTCGATGGCGGCGAGGGGCTCGTGGGCGGCGCGATTACGAATACGGGCCTCATCCAGGGCGACGGCACCATCGCCAATCCGCTGACCAATGCCGCCGGCGGGGAACTGCGCGCGGACCCGGGAAAGTCGCTCACGTTCACCAACGGCAGCGTCAGCACCAATGCCGGCCAGATCAGGCTTCTCGGCGGAGCCCTCGACTTTCAGGCCGATCTGACCAATCAAGCTGGAGCCTTTGTTTCCGGCAACGGCTCGCTCTTGACCGGCGGACTCACCAACCACGGCACGATGAACTTCGCGGGCACGGCCAACCTCGTCGGCGACGTCACCAACAGCGCTACCGGGAAAGTCATTTCCGGCGGCGGCGGGGCGACGATCTTCTACGATGACGTGACCAACAACGGCGAGATCCGCACCAGCACTAACGGGTTCACGGTCTTCTTTGGCGATGTGACTGGCGGCGGAACATTTACCGGGACCGGCACGGTGAATTTCGAAGGCGATCTGTCGCCCGGAAACAGTCCGGCCGCGGTGTCCTTCGCTGGAAGCGTCGGCTTCGGTCCCGGCGCCAGCCTAGAAATCGAACTCGGCGGTCTGACGCCGGGCACGCAATTCGACCACCTGGTAATCGCCGGCAGTGCGTCGCTTGCCGGCATCTTGAACGTGTCCCTGATTAATGACTTCACGCTCTCGCTGGGCGACTCGTTTGAGATTGCCGATATCAGCGGCGCGCTCAACGGCACGTTCTTCGGTCTGGCCGAGGGCGCCACGGTCGGCAACTTTGGCGGCCGAGACCTGCTGATCACCTACGCCGGCGGCGACGGCAACGATGTGGCGCTGTTCGTGCCGGGGTTGCCTGGCGACTTCAATTTCGACGGCTCCGTCGATGTGGCCGACTACGTTTTGTGGCGCAAGACCATTGGAACGCAAGACGCATACAACACGTGGCGCGCCAACTTCGGCACGACGGCCGGCATTGGCGGCGGCTCGGTCCATGAAGGCGGACCTTCGACAGGCACCTCGCCCTTCCAAAGTGTCGTGCCGGAGCCGGCTTTCGCGTCGCTGAGCCTAATGGCTGCGATGTGCTTTCTAGGCGTGTTCAGGCGATCGGGCGCACGGTGATTGTACCCTGTCAGCCGAGCGTTTTCAGTTTGTCGGCCCGATCGGCGGCGACTGCGGCTTGTTTGTAAAGTCGGCGGATGGCCTCGACCAGCGCAATGTGGCGATTCGAGCCGAGGGGGATCTTTTTCAGCGGACCGGCCAGAATCTCGCCGATTACGCCGCCGTCGGGTACTTCGATCTGAGCGCCGGACAGAGCGGGCAAAAGCCAGCCGCGGGTAATTGGCGACGCGGCCTCCTGGAACGCTCGCGCCACGAGGTTTGGCTGATGCAAGCTGTCATCGGCCAAGGCTTGTCGAAACCCCCTGCGGCTGCGCAACTGCGATAATGCAACCACGGTCGAGTCGGCATCGGTTGCCCGGGCGAGGTTTCGCGCGTCGAGTATCTCTTCGAGCAGCGCGATGTCCTGCCAGTCGCTTTCTCGTTCGGTCTCTTTGCTGCGAAGGAGGTCTGGAAGGGCCAGGAACGGCAGGAGTCGTCCGCCGTATTGGCCATCTTCGCGCCTCGCGTACAGCTCGTCGAAGGGCGGCAGCAAGTGGTTGCGGCGCCAGAACTCCAGCCATTCTTCGCGACCGTCGGCCAACCGGCCGATGCAAAATCGGCGAAAATCGTCGGGGCGCCAGCTCGGCCCTTCTGCGAGCTGACCCGCCGCGAAGAGGCTACAGCCGCGCAGGCCGGCGTCTAAATCGTTCCAGTTCGGAAGCGAAAGGTGGAGATCGTAGTCAAGTGTATTGCGCGAGACGCCGTAGTAGCGCGCCGCATGTCCGCCCATTACCAGATAGGACCAACCCAATTGGTCCAAAGCAGCAAGAATCTGGGCCAGGCGCGTCTCGGAATTCACAAGAGCGAGTCCTCCCAATCGCGGCTGCCGTGCGACAAGAGCAGCGCAATCAGCGGGTGCGCGCGGAACTCCTCGTCGCTCAGCGGACTTTCGACCAGTTGCATTACTTCGCGGATATTCGCATTCAGATACTTCTCCTCAGCTTCGGACGTGGTTTCCGCGTCACCCCGCAGCAATATTTGGACAATCGGGTCGGAACAAAGAATGGCATCGTTCGTGGCATGTCGCATAAGACTAGTATAACGTTCGGTGAGTAATTAGGCGAATGCGACGGTGGGCATCTCTTCTATGTGGCTAGCGTCGTGAGTTGTTACAATGGATATGGCGAGAGGGTGAGACTGGGCGGTTAATTCTATAACGCGACGGCAATACGGTGAAAACTTGGTCGGGTCGCGATCTTATAACATGCGGCGACGCCTCGCATCTCTGTTGATCTTGTCCGGGGCTGTCGCGCTGTTTGCGGCGACGCCCGTCAGCGGGTTCATTATCAACTCGGTTGATCCCGACCCTTGGCTGTCGACGGCCTCGGGACCGCGCACGGGGAACGGCGATTCGGCGACGCTTACCTGGAGCATCGTCCCCGATGGGACGAGCTTGACGCGGCAGTCGGGTTTCGGCACGTCGGCGAGCAATCTTGTCTCGTTCATGAATTCGAATTTCGGCGGCAATCCGGCGCAGTCGGATCTCACGCTACAGCCATGGTTTCATTTGTTCGACGAGTCGTTCGCGCGTTGGGAAGCGCTGGGCGGCGTGACGTACCTCTATGAGCCGCAAGACGATGGTGTATTGCTCCCCAGCTCGAATGGCGCGTTGGGCATGCGCGGCGACATTCGCATCGGCGGCTACAACGTCGACGGCGCGAGCGGCGTGCTGGCGTTCACGTATCTTCCGCCCTTCGGCAGTGACATGGTGTTCGACACGGGCGACGCGGCCAATTTCACGAATGGCGACGATGATTTCCGCTTCTTCCGCGATGTGGCCATGCACGAAATCGGGCACGGCTTTGGCCTGCTGCACGTCGAATCCACGAGCCAGCTCCTGATGGAGCCGTTCATCAATACGAATTTCGACGGCCCGCAACTCGACGAAGTCCGCGGCGTACAGTTCTTCTTCGGCGATGCGAACGAAAAAACGAACGCCGGACAGGGAAACGACACCGCGGCTCTGGCAACGAGCCTGGGCACGATCGCGGCCGGAACAGCGACGACGATCGGAGCGGCTGCGAATCTGCCCGGGCAAGCGATTAGCGAAACCGCCGTCGATTTCGTCAGCATCGCGAACTTGGACGACACGGATTACTACTCGTTTACCGTTTCGCAACCGTCGCGCCTGACGGCGACGCTGACGCCGCGTGGGGGCGTATTCACGCAGGCTTCGGAGGGCGCGACGCCAACCTCGTTCGACGCCAACGCGCGCAACAATTTGGCACTCACGGCGTTTGACACGAACGGCACATCCCAGCTCGCCACGGCGAATTCGAATCCGGCCGGAGTGGCCGAGTCGCTCGCGGACGTGACGCTGCCGGCGGCCGGCACGTACTTCGCGCGAATCGACGGCGCGGACGACACGATTCAGCTCTACGAGTTCTCGCTCTCGGTCGCCGTGCTGCTGCCGGGCGACTTCAACTTCGACGGCGTTGTCAACTCCGCCGACTATGTGGTGTGGCGGAAGACGGATGGCACGCCGGAAGGATACAACACGTGGGGAGCCAATTTCGGCGCGACCGACGCCAGCGGCTTGGCGGGCGCCTCGTCCTCCAGTGCCGTGCCCGAGCCACGAGCTGTTGTGCTACTTTTTGCCGGAGCCATGCTACTCCTGCGGCGGCTGCGTCACCTTGGCATGTCGCGCCATTGATCGGCTGTCGATGCGGTTTTTCTTTGCAATCTGCGGACGGCAGGTGTAGACTACCGGCGCTGCGACTGGTCGCTCCTTGTATTCTTTTCTCGAAGGAGGGTCCGTCATGGATCGCCTCTTTTCTTGCTTAAACGCCGCTCTGCAGCGTCATGCCCAGCACGTTCTTTTGGCTGTACTATCGGTCGCGATTCTAGGATCGGCTGCGCCACGAGTGCATGCGACCAACCTCTCCTGGGATGCCAACGGCGCCTTTCCGCCCGATGGCACGTTCAACGTGCTGGGTAACTGGAACGACAACACCCAGTTTCCGACAGCCGGCGACACGGCCATCTTCAACATCAATAACACTTACACGGTGACGTTCGACGCCAACGCCGCCAGCGATGTGCTGGTGGTTGGGACCGGCACTGTCAACTTCCGCAGCGACTCAGCGACCATCCGCACATACAACCTCACCGGACTATCGCACATGCACGTCAATAATGGCGGGACCTTGAACATCGGATCGGCCAGTCTGCCGGTCATCGTCAACGTAGAAGGTGCGCTTGGTAGGCTTTTTGTGGGCGACGCCGGCAGCGGAACGGTCACTGTCGATGGTGCCGGATCGGCGCTGCATGTGAGTGGGGCTGACGTGCATTTTCTTGGAGACGGCCACACAGGCACTCTTACCTTTTCGAATGCTTCCCTCGGGTCTATTAGTTCGCTCGCGGTGGGAAGCGTGCCCATCGCCGGAACCACGGGAAATCTCAACGTTTTGTCCAATGCCGACTTGACAGTCGCTGACTTGCTCATCGGCACGAATGTCTCAACAGCCACCGGCACCGTGACCGTCGCCGACAGTGGTTCCACATTGACCGTGACAGGGGTAGGGGTGCTCCAGATCGGCGGCTCTGCGACGGGCAACTTCGGCGTCCTGAACGTCAACAGCGGCGGTACATTCAGCTCCGGGACAGGCAACGTAGATATCAATCCGGGTGGCGACATCAATATCGGCGGCGGCACGCTGAACCTAAACGGCAACACGACGGTTGACGGCGGTTCCATCACCCGCACGAGTGGAAATCTCAATCTGGCCGCGGGCAAAACGCTGACTGCCCAGAACAATGCCCAGATTAATCTCGGCAGCAGCTTCGATCTGAGTCAAGGAACCATCTGGAATCAGTAGTGTCCGGCTATAAGTCGAACAGTTTCAGTTGGTTAGGGTCGGAGGATTCTGGAAACGGTTGATGTTTGGCGGTGAGGGCCTCAAACAGCG
>JAKEIB010000049.1 GCA_022614705.1 Planctomycetota bacterium
GATGCCGTTTTGGAGTTCGTCGAGCGCAATCGGTCACAAATTTCACCCGATGACGACTGGTCGGTCCTCGCCTTTGCGACACCGGGCATTGCCGGCGCGGGAAAGCCGACCGTGTGCGTTCATGGCTACCCGCTGCAATTCGCGCGATGGGCGTCACAGTACGATGACGGCGTGGGCGTCGTGATCAGCGACGTGCGGCAGATATCGCCGCACACGTTGCCGCCCGAGTTGAAGTGTCGCAGCCGAATGCACTTCTACCTAGCCGACCGACGGGCCGGCGCAGTTCAACCCGGCGGGCGGGCCGTGCTGCTGGATGAAGACGGCTTCGTTGCTGAAGCAACGACGGCGAATGTGCTCGCCTATCGCGCGGGCGAAGGGCTCGTTTCGCCGCCACACGAACACATCTTGTTCGGCGTCAGCCTCGGCGTCGTACAGGAACTGGCGGCGAAACTTGGCGTGCCGTTTATCAAACGCTCGCTCGCGGTTGAAGAGCTGTATACAGCCGATGAGGCGATGCTCACCAGCACGTCGGTTTGCTTGCTGCCGATCGTCGCGTGCGACGGTCGGCCGATCGGCAACGGCCGACCAGGCGAGATGTATCGCCGGTTGCTTGCCGCATGGAGCGAAATGGTCGGCGTGGACGTGGCCGAGCAGGCTCGGCGGATCGCCGCGCGTTGACCGTGACCGTCGATAGCATCGCCGCGAATTCGTGTCGCTACGCGGCACCGCGCTTTGGCGTACTATCGGTGCGCTCAACCGATCGTCGTCGGACCGCTGAGTCGAATTTGGCAGGCGATGTGGCTGCCAGATTCCGCCGCGACGATCGCAATCCTCGCGCCGCGAGATAGATCGCGACCGTGGCGATTCCCACTAGCGCCAGTGCCAGCGTTGACGGTTCCTCAGGCGTAATCAGCGTGTTGGCCGCTCGAACCGGCGCATAATGGACCGCATCCGCCAGCCAACTTTCACCGCCTGATAGCAACACATCCTCGAAAGGTGGAATTGATTCAAGCATGGAAGACGCTCCTTGTCCTATGCCGGAGACCGCGATTGCGGCGCCGGATGTATAGCGAATTTGCCCGGCAGCCGCCATGCCAGTTGGAAGTGCCCTTTGCCGCGCTGGGCGGTTTTGCTACTTAACGCGGCCTGGCGGTGCGCGCTCCGGGTCGCCGCCGCGCCCATACCGACGCAATTCGTGGATTGGGAACTAAGAAACATGGCTGGAAAACTTGCACTCGCGGCAAAATTGTTTCTGGGCACATCGGTGCTAGCTGGCGGTGGGGCCGGGGCGTGGTACACCACGACGCACGGCTGGCCGTCAATGGCCGACTTTGCGCGGGCCGGCACAGCAACGGACGTTGACTCGCCAGCGGCCCCGCGCGCGCAAACCGCGCCGACCACGGCATCCGATTTGGATGCGGTGGCCAGCGCTTGGGCGGAGCCGGCGTCAACGACGTCGACCAACGACTCCGACTCCAGTCCCGTCGCTCGTTCGGCCGAACCTGCACTGGCGGAGCCCGAAAAGAAGTTGAAAGAGCCGCCGACGGGCGACCGATACGCGGTAACTGAAACTCCCGCTGACTCTAGAGCGGCTTCTGCCCAGGTCGCTCCCACAGATGCGGTTCCCACAGAAATCGCTCCAGTCGAGGCCGAACAAAACGTCGCGCAGCTGACTCCGGCAATCGAGCAGCAACCGGTAGCAGCTGACGATGCAAAGGAAACGGCGGAGACGACGGCGACACCGGTTGCCCGCGGTCAGGAGCCGAACGACGACTCCGAGCTGCAAGCTCTCACCGGCGACGCAGCGAGCGGCAATTTGCAACCGCTCCGCACGTCAAACTCGAAAGAGCAGCTTAGCGCGCGGGCCGACCATCCGCGCGACGCATTTCGCGGTTCGGCCGTGGTGCCCGCCGGCGATCGCTATGGCGCCGCGGCGTCTCAAAACACAACTGCAGCCGCCGCCGACAATAAGCAGGGCGTTGTAAATCCGTTCGCCACCGGAAGCGCGGGCACACAGGCCGCCGCGCAACCGACACCAGCCAATCAGGCAATTGAACCGTTGCCGGGACAGCCCGGCGACAGCGAGGGCCGGCTCACCGAGCTCCCACAAACGAACGACGCCCAACCGCTGCGCGGCGGCGGCCGATTCGCTCGGGCCGCCCAATCGGAAACAGTGGGCGACCTGCCCGCCACGCGCTCAACGACAAATCGCGACATCCAGCGGCCGTCGGGTTTTGTCGGCTCGCCGACACCCGCGAACGAAAATCCGCCGAGCAATAGCCTCGGCGCTTCCGCGGAAGGCGAAGGCAGCGGCCGACCAGGAGAGAAGGCGCTCGAGGGGCCACAAAAGCCGGCCCTCGAAATTCAGAAGTTCGCGCCCGGCGAAATCCAGGTCGGCAAACCGGCAAAGTTTGTGGTCCGGGTTCGCAACATCGGCGGCCAGGCCGCTGAAGGCGTCGTCATTCGCGACGAGGTGCCGCACGGCACAAAGCTGGTGAGCACGACGCCCGAGGCGCAAAACGCCGGCGGTCACATCGTGTGGGAGCTGGACAAGCTGTCGCCCGGCGAAGATCGTACCGTCGAAATGCAGCTCATGCCGGTCTCGGAAGGCGAAGTCGGCAGCGTGGCCACCGTTTCGTATTCCGCGCAGGCCTCCGTGAAAACGAAGTGCACTATGCCGCAACTGGCAATCCGCATGACGGCACCGGCCAAGGTGATGATCGGCCAGGAGCAGCGCGTGAAGATCGAGCTCCGCAACCCGGGCAGCGGCGACGCAAGCGGCGTCATGCTGTTTGAGAACGTGCCGCAAAACGTGAAGCACGCGGCCGGCCCGGCGCTGGAGTTTGAAATCGGCACATTGCGAGCCGGCGAAACGCGTGAGCTCGAACTCGTTTTGATGGCCGAGAAAGCCGGCAAAACGGTGAACGTGCTCAGCGCGAAAGCCGACGGCAATTTGCAGGTGCAGCAGCAGGTCGAATTCGAAGTCATCGCGCCCGGTTTGACGGTGGACGTAGCAGGGCCAGAACGACGCTACCTGGAACGGCCGGCGACGTACGAAGTGAGCGTTGAGAATCCGGGCACCGCGCCCGCGCACGACGTGCGAATCGTTACGAAGCTTCCCAAGGGATTGCGCTTCGTCCGCGCCAACAACATGGGCGAATACGATGCGGCCACGCACGCCGTTTACTGGAGCCTGGCCGAGCTGCCCGAGGGCGAGAAAGGAACCGTCGAGCTGGTCGCGATGCCAATCGAGGCTGGTCCGCAGACGCTTGAGGTGGAAAGCAAGGCTGGGCAGGGCCTCGCGGATCAAACGCAACGGCAAATCATGATCGACGGCCTGGCCGCGATCATGTTCGAGGTCAAGGACCTGGAAGACCCGATCGAAGTCGGCGGCGAGACGGGCTATGAAATCCGCGTGGTGAATCAAGGCACGAAAGCGGCCACGAACGTGCAAGTCGCGATCAACCTGCCGCCCGGCATGAAGCTCGTTTCCGCCGAGGGTGAAACGCAGCATGCGGAGCAGCGCGGCGCGATCGTCTTCGAGCCGCTGGCCCAGCTCGCGCCGAAGGCCGACACCGTGTTCCGGATTCGAGCCCAAGGCACCGCCGCCGGCGACCAGCGCGTCACCGTCGAAGTCAACACCGACGACCTCGCCCAACCGATCCGCCGAGAAGAAAGCACACTCGTGTTCGGCGACGAGTAGGCCTTTGGCCGACGACAGCCATCTGAGCGTCAGCAAGATAACGACCCGAATAAGGCGCGAGCAGCGCGATGGGAATAAACGGCGGCCTGGCATCGACCCGTTCGCTGCACTTGACGGCGGACAGAATCTTGCAGGGGCGGCTTATGGCAATTCACGGATTCGCAAGTCCTTGAACTCGACCGGCGCCCCCTCGGATTCCAGGCACAGGTAGCCCGATCGCGGCTCGCAATTGGTGCCGCCGGAAACTTCTTCGCCGTTGACCCACAAGTGTACTTCGCCGTTGATGCAACGCACGTAATAGTGATTCCACTCCCCGACGCCCTTGCTGAGGTTCTTTCTAGGGAAACTACGTTCGCCACCAGGGGACGTTGGGGCAAACGGCTTCATCTTGCTCGTGCCGACGGGAAACACGTCGCCATTGGTGGTAAACCAATCGCCTTTCTTGCCGTGTTGCTGTTCGTATTGCTCGGCGTAGCCGTGATCGAGAACTTGCACCTCGATGCCGCCGCGCGGAAGCGTGTCCGGCTTCAAACCCTTAAGCGATTCGTCCGTGGCCCAAACGAAAATCCCCGAGTTGCCGCCGGGCTTGAGATGCTTCCACTGCGCGACAAGCTCGAAGTTGGTGAGCGGCTTCTTCGTGCGAATGACGCCGACCGGTTTGCCGGTGCATTTCACGGCCCCGCCGGTCCACGTCCACGTATCATCGTTGCAATTGACCTTGGTGAAATCGTCGCCGGTCAGCGATCTCCAATCGGGGCCCGTTCCGTCGATCGTTGCCTTGGGGAGCGCAGCGGGTTCAGCCGCCGTCGAATCGTTGACCACGAGAACAGTCAGCAAGTAGGCGATTCGGCCAACGCAAACGGATAACTTTCGATTCATGCTGAAGACTCCAGGACTGCTTTAGCGGTGTGTTGCTTGCTTGACAATCGAATATCCACCAAGAGGCGCGAAAAGTCACGAAAAAACCATTCGTGACTTTTTGTGCCTTTTCGTGGCCCATTTCTTGACTGCGCCACCAGATCGTCGCTAAGCCCGTACCAGAACACCGTAAAACGAACGAATGGAGCAATGCAATCTGGATGGATTATGGCGACGATCGTCGGCGGGTGCAAGAAACGAGGTCGTCTGTTCGGCGAGAGCTACATCAATTCGCGAAGGTGCGTTTCGACGCAATCGGCGAGCAAAGTCGGGTTGTAGCCGCCTTCTAACATACTGACCACGCGGCCCTCGGCGTGGACGGCGGCCACATTGAGGATATTTCGCGTCAGTACGGCGAAGTCTTCGGTTTCCAGCAGGAATGAGCCCAGCGGATCGGCCCGGTGACTGTCGAAACCGGCGCTGATGAGCACAAGCTGCGGCCGCATGCGCGACGCGAAATCTTCCAGTTCGCGGCGGAATAGTTCGAGGTAGGTTTCCCGCGAGGTGCCGAGCGTGATCGGCAGGTTTCGGGTCGTACCCAGTCCTTCGCCGATGCCCGTTTCGTCGGCGGCGCCCGTGCCCGGATAAAACGGCCAGCGGTGGGCCGAGAAAAAGCCGACGCGGCCGTCGGCATAGAAAATATCTTGCGTGCCGTTGCCGTGATGCACGTCCCAATCGACGATCAGCACGCGGTCGAGCTCGTGCTCATCGATGGCGATTCGCGCTGCGATCGCGACATTGTTGAACAGGCAGAATCCCATCGCCCGTTCGGGCAAGGCGTGGTGACCGGGCGGCCGCACGATGCAGAGCGCGGTCTTGTCTTCACCCGCCAGAACGCGATCGACCGCATCGCAGGCGGCACCGGCGGCGAGCAGTGCGACGTCGTACGACGCCGGGCTGACGACGGTGTCCGGATCGAGATGTCCGCCCCCGCGCGCGGCAAGCGCGGCGACGCGATCGATGTGACCGGGCTCGTGAACGAGCTCCAGTCGCGTGCGCGAAACCGGTTGCCACGTTGGCCGCCTGCAATCCATCGCGAGCCCCGACGACTCCAGCCGCTCGATGATCTGCCGCAGTCGCAATGCTCGTTCCGGATGTCCGCGCCCGGTGTCGTGTTCCAAAAATCGCGGATCGTAATACAGTAGTGTCACGGAGGCGATGCTCAATCGTTAAAACGGCCGCGATTTGCCGCTTTGCGGAGCCGGCAATAAACACGCTTGCACCGGGCGAAAACTTGAATGCCGACCCTGCTGTTGGTACAGTGAAAGTGGCGGTTTGCATAGCCGGCTCTCGCGCCTTATCTGATTGCGGCGCCGGCACTTGAAGCCACATCCCGGCTTGCCGGCCTGGAACACACGAGGTTTGCACGATGTCGTATTCTTTCCGCGTCAGGCCGTTGTGGATGATGGCGTTTACCCTGGCGTTTGCGGCGGCGTACCTGGCTTCGGTGGCCGCAGCCCAGGATTTTCGCATCGACCCGATCGACGAAAAGGCCCGGTTCCCTGGCGCCAAGGCGACGCGCTGGGTCTCGGACCGCGCGGCTTACACGACCGACAAGGCCGAGTTTGACAATTACTTCCAGAAGTATTTCTTCCCGGCAATGACGCGAAACTCGCCGAGCGACCTGGCCGAGCTTGGCAAACTTCGCGCCGATTTGTTCAAGAAGTTTCTGTGGGGCACGACCAACACGGATTTGCAGAATAATCTCACTGACATGGCGTTTAGCGCCATGGGCAAGATCGTCATCAGCCAAGGTGAGCCGCCCTACCATCCGGCCGTTCGATACAACGCCGTGCTAGTGGTCGGATTGCTCGACGAGCAATATGGCATTGACGGCGGCAATAGCCGACCGCCGCGGCCGCATCCCAAGGCGACAAAGGCACTCACCACGATCGTCGAACGAGCAACGACCAGCAACCAGTTTCCGCCGCCCGTGATTTTGGGCGCGATCATCGGTCTGGAGCGTCACGCCAAGTATCGCGACGCGTTAGCGCCGGGCGCGGCCGATAAGATGACCGCGGCTCTGCTCACGCTCGTCAAACACGACAAGCCGATTCAGGAAATGGATCCGGCCGCGTTCGCATGGCTCCAACTTCGCGCAGCCAGCGCGTTGGCCCAACTCGGCAGCCTGGGTCCGAACAATGCCGCGCACGACGCGCTCATCAAGCTCGTCAACGATTTTAAGAACCTGGACGACCGCTGCTCCGCCGCTGCGCTGCTCGGGAAGCTCAAATACGAAGGCGCGAAAATCGACGCCCCGGCCACCACGGCTGCACTGTTCAAACTGGCCCACGATCTGGGCGTCGAAGAGTTGAAGCGGGCTACAGACTTCGAAAAGTCGGGCAGCGGCGGGGGCGGCTTTGTATCTCCACGGGCCGAGCGTTTTGCCGCCGCCGACCCGAACTCGGAGTATGACCCGTATCCGCGGCGGCACGTCTTAGCGCGGCTGGTTGATCTGCGCAGCGGGCTTCGTGCGGTAAAGCCGGCTGTGCCCGAAGATGCGCAAAAGAACGTCGATGCGATCCTGGCCGCCATTCAGCCGGTGATTAACGCGGCCTCCGACAAGGAAGTCCATTCGCTGCGTATCACGGATTTGATCCGGGTCATGACCGACGCGATTAACGAAGTGGCAGCCCCCGGCGAAGTGCCGGCCGACGACGGTTTCTCGGCCGATGCGCCGGCGCCCGCGGCGGCGACACCCGCTGCAACTCCAGCTGCGGCGCCGGCGGCTGAAGAAACCCCGCCGGCGGATGCGCCTTCTGCTGAGGCACCGGCGGCCGAACCGGCGACGCCGCCGGAAGCTGGGACGAACTGAAACTCGCGCCAGCGCCGGCGACCCGACCACCCTTCGGGCGGTGCCCGGGTCGCGGCTATTCTCGAGAAATCAGAGTACGCGCGATCCGTTGATTGCCGCGTTGCGATTTATTGACGGACGCGCTCACGTCCGATCGCGACACTGGCGGCCAGCCAGCAGCCGGTGAATACGGCGACATAGAAAATGTCGCCGGCCAGCATCCAGCGATAGAACGGCACGGCCGCCCAATAGCACTCGGCCAGGCCCGCGAGCGACTTCTCATAGTCGCTCTGAAAGGCCCAGACGGCGAAGTTCGACACGATGAAGAACACGGTTGCCGGGACCAGCCCGCATAAGGCCAGCTTCCACACGGTTCCGCGACCGCGATTCTCGTTTCGCAACATCCGGCCGAACCAAACCGGCAGGGTCAACGCGGCATACGTCACAATCATCACGGGCGCGCTGTCGTACGCCGGCAACAGCAAGTCGCCGATCAGCAGGATCGCAATCGGCACGAGCGATGCGATCGTGACTCGCGAAAAGTAGAAACCGGCGAAGATGGCCGCGGCCGCCGTGGGCGTGAAACACCATTGCGGCTGGCCCCAGCGCCCCGAGACGCCGATGGCCACCAGCAGGGCAAAGACCAGTACGTCCTGAAGGTTCTGTTGGCGATTCTGATTCATTGGGAACGCTCCACGATTTAGTGTTCGGTTCGCCGTCATTTTACTGACTCGTCCTGCGCGCCGAAAGTCCACAACACGCGATCGCCCGGCCGCAGCTCATAGATCGCGAAGCTGCGATCGCCCCGTTCGCCGTTGACGTCGTACGTCCAATTTCGGCCATCGGCCCCTTCGTTGGCAACGCCATCGAGGCTAGCAAGAAATGCCGACTTGCCCGACCCCTGCACTTCCAGCCTCCGAGCCGGCCGGGACGTTTCGCGCGTCAAGTCGCGGACCGACATCCCTTCTCGCCACCCGATCGGTTCGAACTGCGTGCGACGGCCATCGCCGAAGTCAATCGTGAGCGAAACAGTTTCCTCACCCACCGTGACCGCCGACGTGCCTGGCGGGGCGTCATTCGAGTCGGGCGCCGCGTCGCGCACGCTACGGTCGCGCAGCAGCCATATGGCCGCAAGCACCAGCGCTAGCAGCAGCGGCAAACGCCACCAGGATCTACACGAACTACAAGATGGAGAGTTCATTCGACAGGATGTATCAGTGAAAAAGCACCCACCCCGGTATTTTATATCGAAATTTACATACCTGGTCATCAGGACTAACAATTGCGCGGTCACCAAATACCCTGGCACTTTTTTGTCCGCAGATTTCGCCGATGATCGCAGATGACTGGCCAATTGAATTCGATCTGACTTGCCCCTATCTGCGTTTATCTGCATCATCTGCGGACTAATTCCGTGCCGGAGAGGCCTGACAAGCGGGGTAAATCTGATGTATCCTGTTCCGCATGGCGGCTACCACCACGTTTTCGCTGTCGTTCCCTGAAGCCGATGTCGCGCTGCTCACGCTCGACGATCCGCAGTCAGGCGCGAACGTCCTCTCTCGCCACGTGTTGGACGCACTGGAGCAACACCTCAACGAACTGGATAAGCGGAAAGGCCTTGCCGGGCTGGTGATTTACTCCGCCAAGCCGGGCATGTTCATCGCCGGGGCCGATCTCAAGGAGTTCGCCACCTGGCTCGACGCGCCGAAGGCCGAGGTCAGCGGATACTGCCGCCGGGGACAACAGCTTTTCGGCCGGCTCGCGCGCGGCAACTACGTTACGGTCGCGGCAATCGACGGCATGTGCGTCGGCGGCGGCGCGGAGGTGGCGTTGTGGTGTGATCGTCGCGTGCTGACCGACGGCGAAAAGACGGCTTTCGGCTTTCCGGAAGTGAAGCTCGGTCTGTTCCCTGGCTGGGGCGGCACGGCCCGCTCGCCGCGGATCGTCGGGCTCTCGAACGCGATCGAGCTCGTGACCGGCGGGGAAAACATCGACGCCCGCGCGGCGGCGGCGATGGGTTTGGCGAATGATGTGGTGGCGTTGGGAAGCACCGAACCCTCCCCTACCCCCTCCCTAAGAGGGAGGGAAAACAATGGCGACGCGTTGCTCGCGGCGGCGATTCGCATGGTTCGCGCGGAGCAGGCAACGCAGCAGTTTCGCCGCGACCGCGAACAATGGGCAGCACCGATTGCGATCAGCGACACCGAGCTTGGCTTCCTCGGCGCGACGGCGAGCGCGTACATCCAACAGCAGACCAAGGGCCACTATCCGGCCCCGCTCGCGGCGCTCGAAGTCATGCTCGGCGCGGCCGGTGCCGACGTCGAGACCGCTTGCAAGATGGAAGCGGAGGAATTCGCCAAGCTGTTCGGCTCGCCCGTGAATCGCGCGCTGCTGAATGTTTTCTTCTTACAGGACCGCAACAAGAAGTCTTCCAGCGAGCCGGGCCGTCCCCGGCCCCGAGGCGACGAACCACATAAGATCACGTCCGCAGGCGTCGTCGGCGCCGGCATCATGGGACAAGGCATCGCGGCCGCGAACGTGAAGCGCGGCATCCCCGTCGCCCTCATGGACGCCAATCAAGAGGCCCTAGCGCGCGGCGTCAAGGGCGTGCTGAACGAGGTTGCATACAACAAACAGCTGAAAGGCCTCGATGTTCAGCGGGCCGTCGACTTCGCGCCTCTGGTAAACGGCACGTTATCCGACATCGAATTATGCCATTCGGATATCGTCGTCGAGGCAATCATTGAGAACCGCGAGGCCAAGCGGCATTTGTTCGCGCGGCTCGAGCCGCTGATGCGAGACGACGCCGTCCTGGCGTCGAACACGTCGACGATTCCCATCACCCAGCTGGCCGAAGGGTTGGAGCGGCCCGAGCGCTTTTGCGGACTGCACTTTTTCAATCCGGTCCGACAGATGCCGCTCGTTGAGGTGATTCGCGGAAAAAGAACGAGCGACGAGACGATCGCGACAGCCGCCGCGTACGCGCGGGCACTCGGCAAGTCGCCAATTGTGATGAACGACGGCCCTGGCTTCCTCGTCAACCGACTGCTGTTGCCGTACATGAACGAAGCGGCACTCATGCTGTGCGAAGGCGCCGACCTGCAAAAGATCGAGAAGGCCGCGAAGTCGTTCGGCATGCCGATGGGACCATTCACGTTATACGACGTGGTCGGCCTGGACGTCGCCGTGCACGCCGGCCGCACGATGGCCGAGGCGTTTCCCGATCGCGTGGTGCCGGCTCAAATCGTGCGGCAGCTCGTCGACCGCGGCCGGCTCGGCCAAAAGGCCGGCAAGGGCTTTTTCGACTACGGCCCGGCCAAAGCCGGCAAGCCGCCGCGCGGTGCCGATAGCGAAGAGGTCGCCAAACTAATTGACCAATGCCGCGCGGGCGGCGCGCAAAAGTTTTCGTCCGAGCAAATCACCGACCGGCTCTTTCTGCCGATGCTCGTGGAGGCGACGCGCGTGCTCGAAGACCGCATCGTGAGCGACGTCCGCGACGTGGACCTCGGCCTCATCCTGGGCATCGGCTTTCCACCGTTCCTCGGCGGGCTGTTTTTTTGGGCCGACCAAACGGGCGCGGCAAAAATCGTCGAAAAACTCAAGCAATACTCGCCGCTCGGCAAACGCTACAAACCCACCGCAATGCTCACCAAACTCGCCGAACGCCGGTCCCGCTTCTACGATTATGTATTCACCACAGAGACGCAGAGGACACAGAGAGGAAATGAGGATAGTAAGATCGAATGCTAACAACCACAATTCGTTTACAAAGAGACGTATTCCAATTGTTGCTTTTCGATCATTGATCTTTGTCCTAACTCTGTGCTCTCAGTGTCTCTGTGGTTAAATCCTGCCATGAAAAACGCCGTCATTATCGATTGCTGCCGGACGCCGGTTGGCCGGGCCCATGCGGAGAAGGGTGCCTTTCGTGACGTTCGCTCCGACGACATGGCCGTCGCCGTCGTGCGTGCGTTGGTAGAACGCACCGGAATCGACCCGGCGGCGATCGAAGACGTCGTGCTGGGCAACGTACAGCAGACGCGCGAGCAAGGGATGAACGTTGCTCGGAGTGTCGGCCTCATGGCTGGGCTGCCGATCGAGGCGGGGGGCGCGACCGTCAACCGGCTATGCGGCAGCAGTCTGCAGGCGCTCGCGCAGGCGTCGCACTCGATCGCGGCCGATGCGGAAGACGTGCAGATTGTCGGCGGCCTGGAGCACATGCATCACATCCCAATGGACGCCGGCATCGACCTCAACCCGAAGCTGTTCACGCGCACCAGCAAAGGCGCGCTGATGATGGGCATCACGGCCGAATTCTTGGCCCAAACGCAAGGCATTGGCCGCGAGGATCAGGATCGATTCGCACTCGCGAGCCACCAAAAGGCAACTGCCGCATACAACGACGGCGCGAACGGTTCGCCGTCGGGGTCGTTCGCCGACGAGATCATTCCGATTTGGGGACGCGACGAGGCGGGTAACCGCGTCCTCGTCGAGCGCGACCAGTGCGTACGTCCGGACACAACCATGGAGGCACTTGCCGCGCTGCCGCCGGCGTTCATGCCGGTCATGGGCACCGTCACGGCCGGCAACAGTTCGCCGCTCAACGACGGCGCCGCCGCGCTGCTGATGATGAGCGAAGAGCGCGCGAAGTCGCTCGGCCTGACGCCGCTCGTTAAAGTGCGCGCGACGGCCGTCGCTGGCGTGGACCCAGCCGTCATGGGCACCGGCCCCGTGCCGGCGACTCACAAAGCGCTCCAGCGAGCCGGCCTGACGCTCGGCGACATCGACCTCGTCGAGCTCAATGAAGCGTTCGCCGCCCAGGCGCTCGCCTGCATCCGCATGCTCAAGATGGACGAATCGAAAGTCAACGTCCGCGGCGGCGCCATTGCCATTGGCCACCCGCTCGGCGCGAGCGGCGCCCGCATCGCCACAACGCTCATCCACGCCATGCACGACCGCGACGCCGCGCTCGGCCTGGCCACCATGTGCATCGGCGTCGGCCAAGGCATCGCGGTGATTTTCGAGCGCGTTTAGTACTACAGCGGCAGTGCTTTTCTAATTGGAGTTCGTGCCAACGATCGACGCGTCGGTTTCGGCTGGTGGACGACGGCCTCGCCTCCAGGGTGAGCGCTGATCGCCCGTCGGGGTCGGGCGATTACTCAGCCGCAGCTCGGGGCATCCCGCGCGGAAATACAAGCACGCTCTTACTTTGCGCAATTGTGCTGCGTGACGGCGGGGCACTGCGGCTCCGAAGTTAGTCCCGGCCACATCTCGTCGATCCTTGAAATTTGCCCGGACTTAACGAAGAATTCCTTGATTTGTCGGGTGTTTTTGATTAACTGAAGGAATCTACGGTTCGTCGTACGCCGTGACGGGCGGTTACGCCGATGACCGACGTCTGGGCAGTTGAATGAATAGAACGCTAATTACGCTTAGGAGTCACAACTTATGATTTCCCCCTCGCGCTCGAGATCAAGTTGCACAACGATCGGTCGTGTTGTCCTCTACCTTACCGTGATAACTGCTTGCTCACTGTTAACTTCCCTGGGCTGGGCCAGTGAGGACCCATTCGGATTGTCAAACGGGAGCTCGAATCTATTCCTCGCGTCCAGCAACTCGTCAACGGAACAAGACGAGTCCGACAGCGACTCGGATGACGACGATCAAGAAACGGACGATGATGAGTCGAATGATGACAACGATGAAACGGACACTGAGTCGGAGGACGAAGATACGGACGACGAAGAGTCAGACGAAGACGAGACGGACGACGACAGCACGAATATGACGCCCGCCGCGATTGTGGGGGAGCAGACGTTTTTCTCTGCGAGCCAACTTGCTGCGTCGTTGGCGCCAAGCCTCGATTCGAGTGAGGGGGTTGCTGGACTTCTGGAGACTCACGCCACGTTCAGTGCGACCACGGTCGATTCCGCGTTCGTCAGCTTGGATCCGACTGGGGATGCGTTGTTGGCGGCCAGCGTGTCGCTGGAGAATGCGTCCGCAATCGACGCGGCGCTTGGCCAGACTGCGGTCCCCGAGCCTTCGACTTGGTTATTGGCCGCGCTCGCGATACTCGCGCTGCAGGTCACGCGCCTGCGGCTAAGACTGACATGGGCAATAACCGATGCCATGTTTTGAGCTTGGCGATCGTCCCATGTCTGGCGCTCCTGAAGCGCTGAGGCTATCTACACTGTTGGCAGTTGTAAACGCCGTAGCGGCCTGCGCTCTTCCGACGGACGGCCAATAGCAGTCGACGGTGCTCGTCAGGCAGCAGGGCCGTTCATCACTCCGGCAGCCAGCGCTGCCCACTCGACGACCGAACCGGTCCGGCTCGATTTGCCGGTCGATGAGGCCTCGTGGCACGATGCGGTGACCATCAGCGACTGCGACATTTCGTCCTACTAACTCGCGCAACCCTTCCAACTGGTCATAAAACGACCACGATGGACCGGCGTACTCCATTTCCTTCCGAATTTTTCTTGCAATATCCGCCAGTTCTGCCAAAAATAACCAAATAGACAGGCCTGAAGGGAATATCAGGACCAGGTGGCAGTAGGCGGGAAGTGAAGGCTGCCACTGAACTGTTAACCACCTTAGAGGCACGTCTGATGAACCCCCCTTCAGTTGGGTCTACTCGCGCGAAGCCTGCCTTCCTTTTAGTCGCTTTCTCGACAGCTGCTTTGGTCTTGAGCGTCGGATCGTCAGCGTCGGCGGCGCTTTTCACGGTTGGTGGATTCATTAACATCACCAACAACGGCAATGACAATGTTGGGGCGCAATTGTCCGTCGACGTTTTGGACGCTGCGCAGGCCTTGAGCGACTACAGTATCGACATTAGTTCTTTGTCAGATGACGACGAAGTTCTCTTCGTGTTTAAGAATGCCGTCGGAACTACGTCGAGTATTACCGACGTTTACTTCGACGATGGTACGCTCTTTGGTCTGGCGGCGGTGTATGATGTCACGGCGGGTGTCAGCTTTAACAATCCAGCTTCTCCGGGTAGCCTTCCCGGCCAGAATGGGGCCACTCCCCCATTTGTCACCACGGTGGGATTCTCTGCCGATTCCGACCCGCCAGTTCAGTCTAATGGCGTTAATTCGAGTTCCGAACGATTGGGCGTCGCCTTTTCCTTGTTTCCGACGTTGGGGTTTACGGATGTTGTAGCGGCATTGGGAGACGGTTCGCTTCGAATCGGGATGCACGTCCAAGCAATCGGCGCCCAGGGCGGTAGCGATTCGTATGTGAACGGCCTTCCGCCAGGTGACACAGAAGTTCCCGAGCCATCCAGCTTGATCGTGTTGTCGCTGCTCGTCGCTGGCGCCGGCGCGGGTGGTTTCCGCTATCGCCGATCCCACGCTGCGTGACACAGCATCGCGATGCCTTGTCCGAGATCGCTGAATCATCAAGAAAGGCTGCCGACAAACGTCGGCAGCCTTTTCGATTTGCCGGGCAAGATCAGCTTGTTTGAGTCGGTTACGCCGTGCGGTCGAAGTAGGAGAAGTTGGCCTGCACCTCGCTCCATGTGAGCGTCTTCAAACCGTGATTGATTCCCCAGGGATTGAACAGGGTCACGCTCTGCGTGGTGGAGTCGTAGCCCACGACCGCGTACGCATGGTTGCCGACGATTCCGCTCGTCGGTGGACTCGCGTAGGTGATCAAACAGATCAACTTTCCAGCGTTCCAGGCCGTGGCGAACGTGGACAAACTGTTGGAGCCAGACGTATCCGTCACGCCGACCGTGGCCTGGCCAGTGATGTGTTCCATGGTTGTGAACGCGTACTGATAGGCGATCGAACTGTACGCGTTGACATAGCCGACGGTTTCGAAGAACTGTGCGTATGCTTTTTCCGCCAGCGCTACCCACAACTCGTTTGCGGCATTCGAGGCCGACTTACCGCCCAGTGCGTATACGTAGTTGCCGCTCCCACTGGTGGGCAAGTAGGAATCGACCGTGACATACTGGGCGACGCCGCTGCGATAGTAGCGCACCGTGTATGTGCCATCGCCGTTGACCACAAACATGCTGTCGATCGTGCTCGGGCTGCGGAGTGCCGTTTCGGCTAATCCCGCCATGAAGCTGCAATTAGCGAGGTTGCCCTGATCGATGTCCGAATACGACGCACCGTTCACGAACAGCGTTCCGGAGGCCAGCGTGTAACCATACGAGGTTGAAGGCCGATCAAGTCCGACAAACCATTTGTTCACCAGCTTACCCAAGTGGGTGTCGCTCGAGCCGGCTGCGAGATTGCCCAGCGTCTGCCCCTGATAGTTGGCGTTGGCCGTGTTGCCACTGACGATGTAGCTGGAGAGTTTCCAGACGTAGTCGAGCGTGCCGAACAGCGTGGCATTGCCAACGATCCGCTGCAGGTCGCCGAATTCCGTGACGTCGACTGAGCCAGCATCTTGCGCGCTTTGGAAGATCGCCATGATATCGGCGCGATCAATCAAGCCGTCGGTGTATAGCGTATTGCCGAGACTGCGGAGCGCGGCGTCTTGAATGTATGTGTCGAACCAGCTCTCGGTAGGCGGCGGAGTGGGATCGGGGTCCGGAGTGGGATCGGGGTCCGGAGTGGGATCGGGGTCCGGAGTGGGATTGGGGTCGGGATCATTCCAAGTTAACACCTCGCCGTCGAGAGTTGCGGTACCGTCGGCGGCCACGTGCAGTGTATGCCCCAGTCCGCTGAAACTCACGTCGTTGCCGTTCGCCAACCGGGCGAACTCATCGCCATTTCCGGAATTCACGGTTACCGCGGGTTTAAGAAGTTGATTGCCGCCATTGGCGAGACTGTCGAGCGATACGTTGTCGTTGCCGTCCTGCAAGTTGACGACGATCGACGTAACCTTCGACACGGACCAGGAGCCGCTGACCCCCAGAATCGAGATTTTACCGGACGACTGCTTAAAGGAGATGCTGTCGTTGCCGTTGGTGCCGGTAACCGTCAACACGCCGGACTTAAGCGAGCCAACGACACTATTCGACAGATTCAATGTCGCGCCATTTAACTTGGGCGGGGCGCCTGGCGCCACGTACAAGGTATGTCCGAGCCCGCCGAAGTAAACGTCGTGATTGCTGGCCAGCAAAATGTGTTCGTCGCCGTCGCCGGAGTGCATCGTCACCTTTTCCTTCAATTTCTTCGTGCCGCCGTTTTCCAGGCTATGGAGCGACACGAAGTCGTCGCCACCCTCGAGATCGATAACGATGGACTTCACGCTGCTCGACGACCACGAGCCGTCCACGCCTTCAATCGAGATTTGCTTTCCAATCTTGCGGAACAAGAACTGGTCGTCGCCGTCGCTGCCGACGACATTTAACGCACCGGTCGCGTCGAGTGAGGCCGTAATTCCGGCGGCCATCATCTGGCGCGGCTCCAAGGCTTCGTATTGCAGGCTGCGACCACGGCGTTTCGGCGTGTTCTTCACGTTGGGGCTCTTTTAAAGGAAGGTCATAGCATCGCCCAATCCATCGAACGGGCGCGCTGCAGCGGAGAAGCACCTGGCGAGATGAGACTGTGTTCGAGGGTGACCGCGCGTTTCGGCCGCACATACGCGGCGGCGATCGATGAGTTTTCTTGGGCGGTCGCCCTCCAACTGGAACCCTAGGTCACGTTTTCGCACTCGACAACTCAATCGCCGTTCCCAGCATCGACAAAGGAAGCGACGGTATGGGTTGTCCGGATGAAACCGGAGGTGCGATCGTGAGGCCGCAAATCACCGACACCTCGTCTGGCCGCTGGCCGGCAACTTGGCCGCGCAATTTGTCGCTCACGAAGGGAGAAATCCCTAGTTTTTTGGCCACCCAGCCGCAATTCTCGTCACGCACGCGAGAAACTTCCTTGCGTTCCACCTGATTTTGGCTTATTCCTTGTGTTTGAGAGGTATGTCTTTTGCGAGTCTACTGCGCTGCGCCGAGAAGCAGCTTCACACTAAGGAAGCGAGTGCCATGAGTAAATCAGCCATTCCAATCACTGTTCTGATCCTTGCCTTCAGCGTGAGCGCGTGGAAGATGGCTCTTGCCAACGATGAGGCATCGGTTCTGGTCGAAAAGAAGTCCGTCCACGCCGCCGGCGCGCCGCTCTTGACGCCGCCCACGAGCGAGCAGACATTGCCGCCGCCCGCCAAACCTGCCACGGTGCGCGCTAGCAAGCAGCCTGCCGAACAGTCTGCCAAGCCGCCATTCATGCGTCCAGCGGAACCGCAACGCCGCGTGCCGGCCGCCACGGCACTGGCCGTCAACGAAGAGCCGATGCCGGCACCCGAAGCTCCGCTCGCTGAGCCGGAATCGCCGGGCGTCGAAGTCCGTCCCGCGCCGCCCATTGAATACGACACCGATGGCGATGCCCGGCGAATGTACCGCAAGAGCGGCCAGGTCGAACTGGTGATGATCGCGCAGAACCCGGCCGACGGTTGCTTTTATGAAATCCCGATGTGCATTCCCGCGTGCTGCACCGGCGAGCCAATCGTTTCCAGCGGCCGCGGAATCTTTGGCCGGGGCGTCGTCGAGTACTGCTGGGAGTGCGGCTTTCGAGCGATCGTAAAATTCCGCCACGTCCTCGGCGACGTCAAAGTGGAATACGAAGGCGATTGACGCAAGTCGCGACTAGTCGGCCGCGTCCCACCACCACGCGCCAGCCGCCGCTTGCGGTTTAGCGTCCCGGCGCACTTCCATCAGCGTTCTATCAGCGGACCGCTCGGATTCGCGTAACACGTCCTCCGGCGCGACCATCACGCCGCCGCTGACGCCCGCCACGATTTGCCGCTTATTAATTGCGCGATGACTCACCACCGTCTCCACTTGCCGCGGCACGGCGCCTTGCGGTAATTGCAACTGCTCGCTGTGAGCAAACAACGTCGGTTCCCAGCCGGCGCGCTCGGTCATGTCCTCGCTGTGAATGAGCGCGACCGCCATCGCCAGATCGAAGATGTTTCGCAGCTCGCCGTAAACCGGATATTTGCGGGCCAGCTCGTCGAAATGAGCGGTAAAGCTCGCCGCAAATTGCCGATTGAGTGGGTCGCTCTGTCCGGTGTGAACGCGGCGGCCCTGTTCGGCTAGCAGTTCATTTTCGCTAAGCACGCGCACGCCCTGGCCGACGAGCTCAAACGCGTCTTCGGACGGCGACATACCGATCGTTTCGTAGTTTAGCGAGAACCACCAGCGAAGCACCGACATGGCCGGGGGCGGGGACGCCCCGGCTCGCTTGATTGCCAATTCGGTCGTGTCCAAATAGTTGTCGACGCCGTCCACGCCATCGGCCAACCCCATGCCGATGAGTTTCATGTGATAATCGGCCTCGACCAGCACGCCCGCCACGCGGCTAGCCGGATCGATGCCGAAGATTTCGATGTCCTGCTTGCCGACGGTGTCGCGGAGCTGGCCGAGCCACTTTGCGCGTTGCCCCGGCTGCAGCGGTTTCTGACTCGAAGTCGCGAGAAACGCTTGCGTCTTCGCAAGCGATTCCCGGCGCGGATTGATCGAGCACCCGAAATGACTGTCGGCCGCCTCCTCCCCGCGTCGCAGCAGCACCAGCAAATCATCAAGCCGCACGACGGGCTGGTTCGCCTCGGTCGACAAGATTCGCCCGTCGGCAGCGACGAACCAATCGCCCGCCGGCCCGGCCAGTACGATGTCGCCCGACTCGGGATAGACGAATACGTACCGCACGCGCTGCAAACCGGCGAGCGTGAGCATCGCCGGCTCAAGCGGTTCGCGCGCGGCCTGGCGGCGCGAGATCTCGCGTTCCAATCTCGGCAAGGAAATAAATCGTAGCGCGCTAGACGTATGCGCCGTTCCTGGCCTTATCGCGACAGCGCCGCTCGGCGCGCTGCCACGCTTCACCGCCAGATCGCTCTTCGCGATGTCGTCAGCTCGCAGTCGCAGCGTGCCCGCCGCATCCACAAGCACGCCACCATAAAACGGCCGCAAGTCGCCCGGGCCGCCGTTGTCGCTCCACGTCTCTGGATGCACGGTCGACGTGATGAGGTCCATCAGCGAATCAAAGTCGGCGTTCGCCGACGCGCCTTGAGGCGCCGTATTCGTCGTGGCGTTCGGCCCATTCAAGGCGGCATTCTGCGGCTGCCCCCCCGGCGGCACGAACACGTTCGGCAAATTATTTCCAGGCTGCAAATTGTTGGCGGGTTGAGCGGTCGCTTGGGTCACCAATACGGCGATTGCCACGCACGCGAACAGCGCGTCCAACTGTCGCCCGTTTGCGACACGGGTTCGCAAATTAGAGATCACACTGCGCATGGCGGCCTCTTGGTCCTCTTTGACCTCTTTCTCTTTTCTCTGCCTGTAATCGTACAAATTCCTTGAATTTATTCCCAGAACGAGGGGTTCGGCGGCCGGATTTCTGCTGCCCCGTGGCCGGCCAGTCGCTAAAATAACAGCGTGAAATCGCGGAAGAATCGACCAGTTCGAAACGTGCGAACGCGCGCGATCCGGACGAGCCCTGCCCTTCTCAGGCTCGTTCCAACGGTGCTGTGCTGCGCGCTATCAGCTGCCGCCAACCATTCGGCAGTCGGGGCGGACCAGACGGCTGCCGCTGCTCCGCCCCCCGCCGGCAAACCGGCCGACCCACTTTCCGCCGAAGGCGTCGAATTCTTCGAGACGCACATTCGCCCCGTGCTGGCCGATAAGTGCTACGAATGCCATTCGGCCGATTCAAAGGTATTACAGGGCGGCCTGCGGTTGGACACGGCCCAGAGGATGCGGGCTGGCGGGGACTCGGGCCCGGCCGTGGTTCCGCAGAAGCCCGAAGAAAGCCTGCTGCTGGCCGCGTTGCGATATGAGTCGTATGAAATGCCGCCGTCCGGCAAGCTGCCGGATACCGTGATTCAAGACTTTGAAAAGTGGATTGCGCTGGGTGCCCCCGATCCACGAATCGAAGCGGCCATGGCGGAATCCAAGCCAGTTGGCAATGCCGAATCCACGCCCGATCCGCGCCAACATTGGGCCTTTCAATCGCCGCAGCGCGGCAACCCGCCGGACGTCAAAAACCCGACAGATGCTCGCTCCAATTTGGATCGCTTCGTCCTGGCTCGGCTGGATGCGGCCAGCTTGACGCCTTCACCGCAAGCCCCGCCGCGCGCCCTGCTTCGTCGGCTGTACTACGACCTGACCGGCCTGCCGCCGACGGCGGCTGAATTAGCCGAGTTCGCGGCCGATCCCACCGACGCCCGCTACGAAGCCACGGTTGATCGGCTGCTCGCCTCGCCGCGATTCGGCGAGCGTTGGGCCCGCCATTGGCTCGATGTGGCCCGTTACGCCGATACGAAGGGCTACGTCTTTGAAGAAGATCGCAGTTACAAACACGCATATATGTACCGCGATTGGGTCATCGCCAGCTTCAATACCGACCGGCCGTTCGATCGCTTCGTCGTCGCCCAGCTCGCGGGCGAGCAGGTCGACGATCCAAGCTGTGCCCCGGCGTCCGGTTTCCTCACGCTCGGCCGGCGGTTCCTCAACAGTCAGCAGGAGATCATCAACGACCGTATCGACGTCGTGACGCGCGGGCTCATGGGCCTCACCGTCGCCTGTGCCCGGTGTCACGATCACAAGTACAATCCAGTCAGCGCGGCCGACTACTATGCGATGTACGGCGTGTTCGCCAGCTCTGAGGAAAAACCTCGCGACGACGCGCCGCCGATGCTCGCGGACGCCGCGACACCGTATGACCCATTCGTCTTCCTCCGCGGCAATCCGGGCAGTCCAGGGCCGAAGGTCGATCGGCGATTTCTGACGGCGCTCACCGCGGACGGAAATCCGCAGCCGTTTCAGCACGGCAGCGGCCGGCGCGAAATGGCCGAGGCCATCGTCAGCCGCGACAACCCGCTCACCGCGCGGGTCTGGGTCAACCGCGTATGGGGACATCTGTTCGGCGCGCCGCTCGTGGCAACGCCCAGCGATTTCGGCGTTCGCGGCACGCCGCCGACCCACCCGGAGCTACTCGATTGGCTGGCGTGCGAGCTGATGGACGATGGCTGGTCGACGAAGCGCCTCATCCGCCGCATCGTGCTGTCCGGCAGCTATCGTCAAGCGAGCGACACTCGGCCCGATTGTGTCGCCGTAGATGCCGATAATCATTTGCTGTGGCGCGCCGATCGCCGACGGCTTGACTTGGAGGAGATGCGAGATACGTTGCTCGTCGTCGCCGGCCGGCTCGATGAAACGATGGGCGGCCCTTCCGTGTCGCTCACCGACGCGCCGTTTTCGACGCGCCGTTCCGTGTACGGCTACATCGAAAGGCAAAATCTGCCGGCGTTCTTCCGCACGTTCGACTTCGCGAATCCAAATACCCACACCCCCGAACGTCCGCTCACGACCTCGCCGCAACAGGCGCTGTTTCTCATGAACAGCCCGTACGTGTTCGAGCAGGCAATCAACCTGGCCACACGCAGCGCACATGGGGTGGCTGGGGTCGAGCCGAAGGCGAGCCCCCAGCAGCCATCGAGTTCAGCCGACGCCGCCAGCCGCGTCCGGCGAATCAATCTTCTCTATCAATTCGCTTTCGGCCGCGACGCCGGCGTCGACGAGCTGGCCGATGCGCTGGAGTTTGTCGATCGGGGCGAGCCGGCGACGGCCGCCGAGATCGAGAATCAACTCGCCTGGCAATTTGGCTGGGGAACCTGTGAAGAAGCGAGCGGGAAGGTACAATTTCAGCTGCTGCCGCATTTCACCGGCAGCGCCTGGCAAGGCGGTCCGAAATGGCCAGATGCCGCGATTGGCTACGCAATGCTCAACGAAGACGGCGGCCATCCGGGCGACGCGGCGCACCAGGTGATTCGACGTTGGACAGCGCCCGCGGACGGAACGCTGCACATCGAAGGCGTTCTCTCTCATGCCCATGAGCGGGGCGACGGCGTCCGTGGACGAATCGTCGCCAGCCGCGGCGGGCTGAAAGGCGCGTGGGAAGCATTCCATGGCGAAGCCGTCACTGCGCCCCCGCAAATTGACGTCAAGAAGGGCGACACGATTGACTTCGTCACCGATTGCCGCGCGGGTATCGATAACGATTCATATGGCTGGACCGTCACGATGCGACTGTCGCCGCCCAGCGGCGGCAACGCACAGGTATGGGGTTCCGTTAGCGGATTCCACGGCCCGCTTGTGGCGCCGCTCTCGCGCTGGGAGCAGTTGGCACAAGTACTGCTAATGAGCAACGAGTTTATGTTTAAGGACTGATCAATGTAGCTGGCCTCTATGAGGCCGGCTGCCGGCAAATCGGCCGGGGTCATAGACCCCGGCTACAGTGCTAGACAACCATGCGATATCCATTCTCATTCGATCATCCGCCCCTCACGCGTCGCGACCTGCTCCGCCGTTGCGGCATGGGTTTCGGCGCGCTCGCGCTGGGCGATTTGATGGCCCAGACGCAAACGGCTTCCGCGGCCAGTGGAAATCCGCTGTTGCCGAAGTCGGCCCATTTCCCGGCCAAGGCGAAGCACGTCATCCACATTTTCATGAACGGCGGGCCGTCGCACGTCGACACGTTCGATCCCAAGCCCGCGCTAGCAAAGTACGCCGGACAACCACTGCCCGACGGTAATCTTGCCACGGAGCGAAAGACCGGCGGCGCGATGCCCTCGCCGTTCAAGTTCCGCAAATACGGCCAGAGCGGGATCGAGGTCAGCGAAATTTTTCCGAATGTGGCCCGGTCGATCGACGATATTGCCGTCATTCGCTCGATGCACGCCGATGCGCCCAGCCATGAGCTCTCGCTGCTGCTCATGAACTGTGGCGACGCACGTCAGATTCGGCCCAGCCTCGGCTCCTGGCTTTGTTACGGGCTCGGCACCGAGAACCAGAATCTGCCCGCGTTCGTGGCCATGTGCCCAACCGGATACCCGATTCAAGAAACGCAGAACTGGCAATCCGGCTTTTTGCCCGGCGTGTATGAAGGCGCCTACATCGATTCGCAGCATACTCGAATCGATCGGCTGATCGAGCACATTCGCAGCGATCGCACGCAGATGCCGCAGCAGCGCGAGCAACTCGATTTATTGAGCCGAATGAACGCCCGCCATTTGCAAGCCCGCCAGGACGACAGTGCGTTGGACTCTCGCATTCGCTCGTTCGAGCTAGGTTTTCGCATGCAGACCGAGGCGGCCGAGGCCTTCGACGTGCGCCGCGAACCGCAGCACATCCGCGACATGTACGGCCCCGGCGTGCAAGCGAGGCAGCTCTTAATCGCCCGCCGACTCGTGGAGCGCGGCGTGCGCTTCGTGCAGCTTTGGCACGGCGCCGGCCAACCATGGGATAGTCACGACGACCTGGAGATCCGGCATCGCAAACTGGCCCAGCAATGCGACCAGGCAATTGGCGCACTGCTCGTGGATTTAAAGCAGCGCGGGCTACTCGATGAAACGCTGGTGATTTGGGGCGGAGAGTTCGGCCGCACGCCCACGGTGGAACTTCCCAAGGAAGGTGCGAATCAGGGAAAGGTCAACGGGCGCGATCACAACCACTGGGGTTTCACCACCTGGCTCGCTGGCGGCGGTGTGCGCGGCGGCTACGTGCACGGCGCAACCGACGAGTTCGGTTTCCGCGCCGTCGAGAACCGCGTGCACGTCCACGACCTGCACGCCACGCTCCTGCACCTCTTGGGCTTCGACCACGAACGCTTCACCTACCGTTACGACGGCCGCGACTACCGCCTCACCGACGTCCACGGCCGCGTCGTTCGCGAGCTGATTGCGTAACCAGTGGACGAGTCTCTCCGAGACTCGATTCGCGTCCGCCGCGGCGGACGCGGCCACAAAAAAACGACTCCTGCCAACTTGGGCAGGAGTCGCTCTTTTTTGTCGTACGCGATGTCTTGCGACTTCGCGTCGCGTCGGCTGGCTAGTTACCGCAGCCGCAGCTCGGTTCGCAAGCGCAGCTCTGCTCGCAGCAGCAGCTGGCTTCGCAGCAGCAATCGTTGTGACGGTGGAACAAGCCGCCCAGACGTCCGAGCAGGCAGCAGCGCGGGCGGCAGCAAGAGTCGCAGCCACAGCTGGGCTCTTCGCAGCAGCAGCTCGGCTCTTCGCAACCACAGCTGGGCTCGCAAGCGCAGCTTTGCTCGCAAGCGCAGCTTTGCTCGCAAGCGCAGCTTTGCTCGCAAGCGCAGCTTTGCTCGCAAGCGCAGCTTTGCTCGCAGCAGCAGCTGGCTTCGCAGCAGCAGTGGTTGTGGCGATGGAACAAGCCGCGGAGCCCGTCGAGCAGGCAGCAACGGCGATGGCAGCAGCTCGA
>JAKEIB010000339.1 GCA_022614705.1 Planctomycetota bacterium
ACCCAAAGCAAGCTCACACGTATGTCCAATAACCCTTCGCTAATTCGCGGCATCTTCTTCCGTTGTTGTGTTGCAGATTTTTTCGGATGAGCCATAACTCGGCGCTACCGCTTGTGTCAGACATTGAAGGTTCGTGTCAGGTTAATGGCGACCTGACACAAAAATCAAATAATCGTCGGGAAACACAACGAAAAACGGTTGTGTCAGGCGAGAATGCGGTGCAAGAGGGGAAGGCCCGGCCCGATGACGACGCGATGTTCTTCGGCGGGCCGGAAGATGAAGGCTACGATGAGCGACCGAAGTCTCGCGGCCGACAGAAGGTGGCTGCTGCCAATTCGGATTCCAGGGGGTCAGTCGGATGAGCGAAGTAGTTACATTGCCGCCGTGTCGCCACTGCCGGTGCCGAAAATTCACACTGACGTTCGCGCAAGGGAAACTGCGGTATCGGATCGTAGCGAAGTGCTGCGGCTGCGGTCGCGGGCGTGTGGTCGGATTGGACGCGGCCTACAACGCGGCGAGGCCAATCAACCAAAGCGAGCCAAGTACGACAAGTATCCGTGAGTTCTTGCAGAGTGGGAGCCATGAAACCTACCAAAAATGATGCCGTGAGTGGAGCGTTAATGCTCAGCACAAAAGACGTAGCCGAGTTAATGCAATGTTCCGACCGCCACGTAACCAATTTGCGGAATGAGGGGCGTATGCCCCCGCCCGTGAAGTTGGGCACATTGGTCCGCTGGCCTCGCCGCACGATTGAGCAATGGATTGCGGATGGCTGTCCGGCGGCGGCTTAGATGGATCGACAACGGCGAAACTGAATTACAATGGAACCTTGTGGTCAGAGAATAATCAAAACGCAGGTGCAACCAAATGGCGAGCATTGCTAAAGACGCGAACGGACGAAAGCGGATACAGTTCTTCAACCCGGATGGTCAACGCAAGACGCTGCGAATCGGCAAGGCAACGATGCAGCAGGCCGGGGCCGTCAGGCTGCGAATCGAATTGCTTGTCGCCGCCAAGATCAACGGCACCGCCCCGGACGATGATACGAGCCGTTGGGTCGCGTCAATCGGGGATGAATTGCACGCCAAGCTGGCGGAACACGGGTTGGTTTCGCCACGCGCCAAGGTTGAGCAAACGACACTGGGGCCGTTTCTCGAAAGCTACATCGCCGGCCGGTCGGACGTGAAGGGGTCAACGGCGACGGTCTACGGTCATACGCAACGGTGCCTAGTTGAATACTTCGGGAACGACAGGCGGCTTAAGGAAATCACGCCGGCCGACGCCGATGATTGGCGGCGCTGGCTCGCGCGCCCGGTGGATGATGAACAGCCGGCGGAAGGGGGGCAGGGTTTGGCCGACAACACGGCAAGGCGACGCTGCGGTATTGCCAAACAGTTCTTCCGAGCGGCCGTGCGACGGCGGCTGATTACCGAGAATCCCTTTGCCGACATGAAGGGCGTCGGAGTCGTGGCGAAGCGGGACCGCGACTACTTCGTCAGCCGCAAGGATTCGGCCAAGGTGCTGGACGCCTGCCCGGACGCGCAATGGCGACTGCTGTTCGCACTGAGTCGCTTTGGTGGGTTGCGATGCCCGTCCGAGCATCTTGGCCTTCGGTGGGGTGACATTGATTGGCAGCGCAATCGGATGATCGTCCGCTCGCCAAAGACGGCACATCACGAAGGGAAGGCCGAGCGTGTTGTGCCGATATTCCCTGAACTGCGGCCGTTCCTGGAAGCGGTGTGGGAGCAAGCGAAGCCGGGGACGGAGTACGTCATAACGCGCTACCGTGGCGACAACGCGAATCTGCGAACCCAATTGTTACGGATCATCCGCAAAGCTGGACTGACAGCTTGGCCCAAGCTGTTTCAGAATCTTCGCAGCACGCGGCAGACCGAGTTGGAAGAAACCTTCCCGTCGCACGTCGTCTGCGCATGGCTCGGCAACAGTCCGCGCGTCGCGGCCAAGCATTATCTTCAAGTGACCGACGAACACTTCGCCAAGGCGACCGCCAGCGCGGCGCAGAATCCGGGCGATTCCGTACAGGCAGGCGAATCCGGCAAGTCCCGCGCAGACTTGACTGGACAGCGGTTTGGCCGACTTACCGTTTTGCGCCGGGCCGGTAAGTCGGCGAGTCGGCATACACTTTGGGGCTGTCTGTGCGATTGCGGGCAGGGCGTGACCGTGATTGGGCGCGATCTTCGTAGCGGGCATACAAAATCGTGCGGCTGTTTGCAACGCGAGGCAATTTCGGACGCCAACACCCAACACGGCCATAAGACGGACAAAGACGGGGCATCGCCAACGTATGAGTCGTGGCGCAGCATGATCGCTCGATGCATGAATCCGAACCACCCCCGGTACGAATACTATGGCGGGCGCGGGATTACAGTGTGCGAGCGCTGGCGAGACTCATTTGAGAATTTCCTAGCCGACATGGGCGAACGGCCGGCCGGGCTGACGCTGGAACGAATCGACAACGAAGGAAACTATCGTTCGGGGAATTGCCGTTGGGCGACGCGGAAAGAGCAAGCGAACAATCGGCGACCCAGAGGGGCGCAAAAAGCGGCGCAGTATTCAACGCAATTGGTAGGAATGGATCGGAATGCGTCGGAAGCGATTTGCGAAAACTCCGGGAAACGCGCTAGTTCTCGTATGCCAGTAGTGTTCGGAATGGGCGATGCAGGACTCGAACCTGCGACATCGGCCTTGTAAGGGCCGCGCTCTAGCCAACTGAGCTAATCGCCCGAAAAGTGTTTGTTGATAGTTGAACGTGGTTAGTTGTAGGAATTGGAGGAATATTCTACAACATGCGACTAACTACTAACAACTACCTTGGCACGCGGGGAGCAAATGGCGTCGCAAGTTGTGGAAATCACCGACGGGAATAGCGGTTCAACCGCACGTGTGCTGGTGAGCCAGGGGTTTAATTGTTTCAGTTGGCGGCCGGTGCTGGAGGCCGGGCCGCGGGAGATGCTGTGGTCGGAGGACGGTTTCGAGCGGGGCGACAAGCGGCCGTCGAGCGGTGGGAACCCGATCTTGTTTCCGTTCCCAGGTCGGATCGGCGGCGCGGTATTTACGTTTGAGGGGCGTGAATACCGTCTGCAGCCCAGCGACCCGTTCGGCAACGCGATCCACGGCTTCGTTTACACCCGGCCGTGGCGCGTGGCGGAGCAGACGGGCGCGCGGGTGGTTGGCGAGTTTCAGGCGTCGATCGACGATCCGTCGATCTTGGAACACTGGCCGGCCGATTTTCGCCTTCGCGTGTCGTACGAAGTGCGCGGCCGCGAACTAGTAAGTGAGATTCAATACGAAAACGCCGGCGATCGACGACTGCCGTGCGGATTTGGCACCCACGCTTATTTTCGACTTCCGATCGCCGAGGAAGGCAGCGTCGCGGACACGGTCGTAACGGCGCCGGTGCACAAATACTGGGAACTGGAACGAATGAATCCCACGGGCGAGCTGTTAGCCACGCGTCCCGACCAGCCGCTTGCGGACGGGCTGCGCTTGGTGGACCACCAGTTTGATACGGTATTCACCGACGTGCGCAGCGATGCGGACGGACGTTTGCGCACGCGCCTCACCGATCCGGCGAGCGGCCGAGTGTTGACGCAAACTTTCGACGCGGCCTTCACACAATGCGTCATCTACACGCCGGGCCACCGCCAGGCGATTTGCCTGGAGCCGTACACGTGCGTGCCGGATGCAATCCGCCTGTCGGCCGAAGGACGTGAAACGGGACTGCAGGTTCTCGCGCCTGGCGAATCGTTTGAAACAACGATTCGAATCGACGTGAAATAGTTTCAATGGCGCGCGCGGTCGCGGAATCGCGATTGGAAAAGAGCTTTGAGTTGGAAGCAAATTGTTTTCGAACAGGAGGCAACAGAGGAAGCAGAGAAAGCTTGGAAATCAGTTCTCTCCTCTGTTCCCTCTGTTGCCTCCTGTTCAATTTGCCTCGTACACTTGCGGGTTTACTTGGCGGTTTCCTTCTTTTCCTTTTCCTCTTTCGGCTCCTTCATGAGCTCTTCGAGTTCGCCGCCGGGCCATTTGCTGGCCTTGATCCGGTCGAGATACGTTTCGCTCTTGTCATCTTTCGGGTCGACGTGCATCGCCACGACTTTCTTCAGCACGGCGCTGATCTTCTCGACGTCCTTCAAATCCTTCTTGCGATCGAGCAAGTCGACGAGGTGTATGCCGAAGGCGTTGTGGTTTTTTCGGCTCTTCTTTCCTTGATGGCAAACAAAACAGCGCGCTGTGCCTTTGTTGACGGTTTCGGCGTATTTCTTGTCGGGGTGATTGTCCAAGTAATCTTTTTTGTACACCGTGTAAAACTGTGGAACCGCAACCGCCGGCCGGGCCGCGAACAGCAGCAGCAACAACGTGACCAAGAGCATGGACGAGACGTAGCGCATCGTAAACCTCGCTGTGAAGTATCTGGCGGGATGAATGGTTGTGGGCGCTTCGGCGGGACCGCAACGGCATTGCCGCAGCGGCGTATCACTTGAATCTATGGAAAGCCAACAACCCGAAGGCGGTGAACACCGTTGTCCGCACCGTTCCAAGTTACGCGGCGGGGACCGGCCCTGTCAACCGGCCGACGCTCTCGGTAGCGGTACTGTATGCTTCTGTCACCCCGAGGTCTGCCGAGTGGGCTGGCTGGATTCCTCGGCGGACCTCGGAATGACACGATTCAGAATTAGGCAAACTGTACCACTACGACGCTTGCCCGTCTTCGCCCTGAATATACGTCTGGCCGCGGTAAAATTGCGACCACAAAACGTAGACAATGGCCGTAACGAACATGGAACCAGCGAAGAATAGGTAGTAATTAGAGCCGGCCAACCATTCGATGCCTTCGCTCTGCTTTTCCTTGATGAGCTCATTGACAAACACCGTGAACTCATTACCCAGGTAAACCGACAATAGGAAAAGTCCCATGATCAGCGATTTCATTTTCTTCGGCGCCTGCGTGTATGAGAATTCGAGTGCGGTAATCGACACCATGACTTCGGCGGCCGTGATGAATACATAGGCCAGGATTTGCCAACCAATGTTCGGCGTGTGGCCTCCGTCGATCCGCATTTGTATGCAAGCAGGAATCAAGAACGAAGGCACGGTGAGGAACAATCCGATTCCAACCTTGCGAAGTGGAGTTAACTCAATAAATCGTCCAAGCCATGGATAAACCAGCCGACTGAATACAGGGATCAACAACATCACGAGAATCGGGTTGGTGACCTGATTCTCGGCCGGATTAATCTCGAAGCCGAAAACATTCCGGTCCATGTGCTTCGCTTGTTCAACCCATCTTGATGCCGTTTGATCGAACAGACACCAAAACATCGCAATGAGGAGGTACAACGGAATCAGATTCAGAATGGCTCGGAGACCGGGGCCACTGAACGATTCGCGTAAGAATTTCCAACCGCCGGGCGGAACGTGAACGAACTTGTGTCGTCCCATCCAGAACACGAGCGTTGCAATCGCCATTAAGATTCCTGGAACGCCAAATGCCACGCTTGGCCCGAAATGCTCGAGCAATCGTGGCGTGAGGACCGTCGAAAACGCCGATCCCAAGTTGATCGAAAAATAGAACCAGACGAACACTCGCGAAATGAGGTTTTCATTCATGCGTCCGAACTGATCGCCAACGTGGGCTGAAACGCACGGTTTGATGCCGCCGGTACCCACGGCAATCATGGCCAGTGCCCACCACAGCGCCGTTCGGGGCGGCACCTGCGTGAGCTGCGGCAAATCGACCAATGCCATTACCGCGTGGCCGGCACAGTAAACCGTCGAGAGGAGCATAATCGTGAGATATTTTCCGAAAATCAAATCGCTGAGAATTGCGCCGACGATGGGAAAAAGATATGCGGCTTTGACAAAGTTGTGGGTCCAGATCGTCGCCGTCACGGAGTCCATCGGTTCAAGTGTACCGGCAAGGTTAAGCAGGTGATCGGTCATGAAGATATAAAGAATCGTCTTCATGCCGTAGAAGCTGAACCGCTCGGCCGCTTCGTTGCCGATGATATACGGAATGCCCGGCGGCATTTTCGAGGATTGCAGCGGTGTGGTGCGATACTTGGACATGGCACTTGCGATATGCGAGCTGACGGGCCGGACGGCCAAACTGAAGATGAAGATACTGCGTGCAGAGGATGACAAAAAGGTCAGCCCGACGCGGCTCGACCATTTTCCCGCGAAGAATTGTCTTCGCCCGGTCCGTCTGCCGCGGTGCCGGAGCTGCTCGAAGCGGGTATTTGCAATTCGTCGGGAAAAGCAGGCGGCGTGGCGGCGTCGAAGTGCCACTTGATCGCCAAGCCTGTTACTGCGGCGAGCAGCAACGCTGCCGGCACGAGCCACGGCATGTGTCGCCGCCACCATGTTCGGCGCGGTGCCCAGGTCTTCCACGGAGCGAAGGCCGGCAAGATCGCAGGCGGCGGCGCCATACCGATGCCATCGAGGCAGCCGGCCAACGCGGCCGTCAAATCCAGCGGTGTATCGAAGCGATCCTCCGGCCGCTTGGCCAACATTCTCGCCAGCACTGTTGCCAGTATGTCCGGCACGTCAGGTCGAAATTCGCGCACGTCAGGTACCGCGTCGCTTTGATGGGCAAGTAATTTTTGCACGGCAGTACCTTCGATGAACGGCGGCCGGCCCGTAAGCATGAAAAACAGCGTACACCCAAGCGAATAGATGTCGCTGCGGATGTCGGCGTCGCGCGGATTGCGCGCCTGCTCCGGCGAAATGTAGTCGAACGTGCCAAGCGTGACGCCCGTGGCCGTTTCGTCCTGTGCCGTTTGGCCAATATATTCGATCCGCGCGAGGCCCATGTCCACGAGCTTCGCCTGGCCATCGGGCGTGATGAGTATGTTGGACGGCTTTATGTCGCGGTGGACGACTTCGCGTTCCCAGGCGTGCGTTAGCGCGCCGGCGATCTGGATTGTATAGCTCAGCGCGTCGCCGAGCGGCAGCGGGCCGTTGGCGTGAACGAGATCGCGGATATTCGTGCCCTCAATGAACTCGAACACGATGTATCGCACGCCGCGGTCTTCGCCCACAAAGTGTGCCCGGGCAATATTCGGATGGTCCAACCTTGCGGCCGAGCGGGCTTCTGTGTGAAAACGTCGCAGGCTATCGACGTCGGCCGACTGGCGAAGTGACAGAACCTTCACGGCGACTGTGCGATGCAGCGTCGTGTCCCAGGCGCGGAACACGGCTCCCATGCCGCCGCCGCCCACGAATTGCTCCAGCAACACGTGGTCGAGCTGCTGACCCTCGAGTGCGACGCCAAGTTCGCGCGGACTCAGCTTAGCCGCCGGCGATTCGATCGCCATCGGTGGCGCGGTGGAAACGACCGTCAAGTCGCTTTGGTGCGGCTCAGTGGTTGAAGGCGTCGACTCGGCCGACAAAACGTGTGACACGCTCGCTTCTGAATGCGCCGCCGGACGCGAATCCGCGCTGCTGATGGCGTCGTCGTCATTCATGGAAACTGTCCAAAGATATTGTGGGTCAAGCTTCACGAATGCCGGCCGCGGGTGGCATTCGCTCGCGAATCCGCTGAGCGAGACCTTTTGATGAGCGACGAAGTCGAAACCAATTGCAAAATAGAATGGTACCGACCAAGAGGAATACGACCGTAAGGACCACGAAAACGACAAATGTCCTGGTCGACTGAATATGTGTCGTAAGCAGTGTTGCAAGAAAAGAAAATCCGGACGCTAGTAATGCCAATGCGAAATTGAGATGTTGTGACGCAGGGGAACCTTGCTCCAACTCATTTAACTCATCTTCGGAAATAACATAAACTCGAAGCTCTCCCAATGGCGCAACACGGATCGCTGGCATGACGATCGGCGCGGGTTTCTGGTGTGATTCGTTATCCATGAGGGGCAGCAGCTAGTAACCGCACCGATGCACGAACCGTGCCAGGATACCCCCCAAGATCTATGACCAAGTGCCAGCGACCTTGGCGAGGAGGCGTAATTCGCGCTGGGGACGATCTCGCATGACCACCATAATATCGGTAGGGACGATTACTCCGGTAGTGACCGTAATTGGATGCATCCAGCAACAGCACGTTGGCGGCGTGATCAAGCGTGACCTCAATCACATCGCTTGGACCGGCGTCAAGTTCTTGATGCAGATAATTCATACGACGTAGCCGCACATTCCATTATGGGCTTCACTCCGAAGCGAGTCCAGTTCGCGACCGTTGAACCAGTCGGCTTTATCCCATATGCTTCACCACCGCTTCGCCGAATTCGCTGCACTTGATTTCTTTGGCGCCGGGCATCATGCGCGCGAAGTCGTAGGTGACGATCTTGGCCGCGATCGTGCCCTCCATGCCGCGGATGATGAGATCGGCCGCTTCGTTCCAGCCGAGGTGGCGCAGCATCATTTCGCCGGAGAGGATCACGGAGCCGGGATTCACTCTATCTTGTCCGGCATACTTGGGCGCGGTGCCGTGCGTGGCTTCGAAGATGGCATGGCCGGTGACATAGTTGATGTTCGCGCCCGGCGCGATGCCGATGCCGCCGACACAGGCTGCCAGCGCGTCGCTGATGTAGTCGCCGTTGAGGTTCGGCGTGGCGACGACGTCGTACTCGGCCGGTCGCGTGAGAATCTGCTGCAAAAACGCGTCGGCGATCACGTCCTTGATGACGATGCCGGCGCCGGGCTTGCCATCGGGGATGCGGCACCAAGGGCCGCCGTCGATTTCTTGTGCGCCGAAGAACTCCTTGGCGACGCGGTAGCCCCAATCGCGGAAACCACCCTCGGTGAACTTCATGATGTTGCCTTTGTGCACCAGCGTGACGTTCTTCCGCTTGTTCTGGATTGCGTAGCCGATCGCGCTGTGCACAAGCCGTTCGGTGCCGAGGTAACTTATTGGCTTGAAGCCGATTCCGACTTCGACCGGCAATTCGCGGTGCGGCGCGCCGATGGATGCGAGCTGCTTCTGCCAGGTGTCGTTTTTCTCCTTGGTTCCGAAGCGAACCTTGGCCGCCTCTTTCGGAAACTCGCGCGCCAGGAAGTCGAGAACTTTTTGACTTTCGGGCGTGCCCCCGGCGTACTCGATGCCGGCGTAGATGTCTTCGGTGTTCTCGCGAAAGATCACCATGTCGACCAGTTCCGGCTGGCGCACGGGGCTGGGCACGCCTTGGAAGTAACGAACCGGGCGAAGGCACACATACAAATCGAGCAGCTGGCGCAGGGCCACGTTGAGCGAACGAATGCCGCCGCCGACCGGCGTGGTGAGCGGGCCCTTGATGCCGACGCGCAACTCGCGGAATGCGGCAAGTGTTTCATCCGGCAGCCAGTTGCCGTTCTGGTCGAAAGACTTCTGACCGGCGAAAACTTCCTGCCAAGCAATCTGTCGTTTGCCGGCGTAGGCCTTTGCGACCGCAGCGTCGAACACGCGTTGACTCGCTCGCCAGATATCGGGGCCCGTGCCGTCGCCCTCGATGAACGGAATGATGGGGCGATCAGGCACCGAAAGGCGGCCGTTTTGCATTTGGATGGGTTGCCCTGCGACGAAGCTGCTCATCGAAAGAGTCCTCAATCGGTCGGAAATTATATCACGCAGAGGCGCAGAGATCCTGGCGCGGCGTAGCCGCAACCAAGTAGCACGGACTTTAGTCCGTTCGTAACGGACTGAAGTCCGTTCCACGGAATATGCGCACCGTGCGCAAAAATCCAACGTTTGCCGTGCAGAGAGGATAATTACTCGGCGTCCTCTGCGCCTGGTGCGTGAGACATTTGTGCTGCAAATATAGCGGATCGAACGGCCGCTAACAAATCCGTGGTTGGATTGCGCGAGCTAATTGCCTCTTACGACGAGTCATGGGCCGTTGGCTGAGGATTGCGATGACGCTGGTCAGGCAGCGGTTGGCGAAGAGTTTCGAGCAATTGATCTAAAATGGGGTTGCCGGTCTTCGAGGGGCGTCGTGCGGATTTCGTGGTTTTGCGTCGCCGATCCTTGCGGCGTTAGCGGTCGAGGCGGTTTAAGAAAGCGATGGATTCGGGGATGCTCGGCGGTTCGGGCGACGGATGGATGGATGGCGGTTCGTTGAAAATCTCCGGAAGGGGACATAAGGGGACAGGTTTTTGGGTGCCGCCCGGGTTGTCGGGCGGGGGTGGGAATGACGAATGACGAATGTCGAATGACGAATTGTCGGAGGATGGGTCATTCGTCATTCGGGTTTCGTCATTTGGGCGGAAAGGAGTTTCAGGAATTCCTGAAACGTTTTTCTCGTATGATACCTTCTTCTCCTCATTCTCGTCGGTGGGCGCGTCGGGGATGGACCACCACCAGCCTTCCAACAACCCACGGTTTTGGGTGTGGCCGCCGATGGCGTGGAGTGCGCGCCGCAAGGTTCGCTGATGAAAGCCGTAGTGCTCGGCTTCCTGGGTGACTTCAGAGGCCGAGCGGGGGCCGTGCGCGAGGGCTTTTCGCAGCCACTGACGGGCTCGATTGAGGTCGGTGGCTTCCGCACTATGGAGGGCTTCTTCGGCCGAAGTTGTAATGGGCGCGGAGTGCCAGGAGATAGCTACCGCGCCGCACTGTCCGCGAGGTTCGATCGTGTAAGCTAAACCGCAAGCGGTGGGGCCGAGATTATTTTTGAGCGGCAGGAACAACGTGCGGCCAGGGTTTTCATGGTCGCGGCAGACGGTCCAGACAGCGCGGGCGGCGGCCACAAATCCCATCGAGCCGGCGGCGCGGTAGATGGCCGCGCCGTCGTTTTTGCGGAGATGGGCGACGGCCAGCACGGCGATGCGCTTCTCAGCGGCGAGCTGAGCGAGCGGCGCGAGGACTTTGCGCACGACGGAATGGAAGTGGCAGTCGCTGGGGCCGACGTAAGCGTTGATGGGATCGATGATGATGAGCCGGCAATTCGGTGCGCAATTGACGGCAACGCGCAGTTGCGCGAAATCTTCGCGCAAGTTGGCGATCGAGGGGATGAAGAAGATGCGGCGCGGGTCGGCGCCGGCCGCATCGAGGCGCGGGCGGATGGTGTCGGCGAAGTCGTCGGTGGCGGAGAGAATGAGCGTGGAGGCAGTAGGTGCCGCGAGCCGAGCGGCACCTGCGGCATCGATGTCGACCGTGTCATGTCCGCCTCGGCTCGGCGGACCTACTTCATCCGGCCAGGGGGCGGCGCGGGAGGCGCGGGCGGCGATGTCGAGGGCGACCAGGCTCTTGCCGGTGCCGGGGTCGCCGATGAGCAGCGTGACTTTGCCGATGGGGATTTTGTCGGGCCAGAGCCACTCGACGCTCTGCGCGTCGCAGTCACTCGCACAAACGAGCTGGAGGTTGTCGACCGGCTCGGCGGTTTGGTCGAGTGAGTGAATGAAGGGGTAGCATTGCATGGTCGTGTTCCTTGGCACATATTTTTTGAACAGGAGATAACCGAGAGAACAGAGATCGGATGATTCTCCGTTTCCTCTGTTATCTCCTGTTCAATTAACAGAATGGTATTGAGGGTATTTGTAGGCGCTGTTCTTTGCGTCTTAGCGCCTTTGCGTGAGACACGCTCGAGCTGTAGTGGACAAATGTTACCTTATACGAAACGGCGACGGATTTCACCTGGCCAAATTGGCCATCTTGACAGCGTAGCCGACAGAGGGGTGATGAGTTTTATGCAAAGACGTGAAGGTTGAGGGGGTAGGCCGCTCTCGCGGGCAACCTCGCCACAGCGAGTCTTCGACGTGGGCTGAGGTATGTAAGCTCGTTGCGGTAAAGAACTCGGTATAGTTGCTGGCTGCTGCGGGTTGCCGCATAATGGTCGCTCGCAGGGGCGGCCCGGAGCCGGCCTTGGTCGGCGACGAGCAAATCTGTACAGTCTGTCTGGCGGAGGTTTTATTGCGATGAGCGGCTCACTTGATCGGCGTATGTTTTTGAAAACGACGGCAGCGGCTGGGGCCGCGATTGGTTTGGATACCGCGGCCGCGACTGCGATTTCGGCCGCGGAAAAGGCGAAGCCGTTGTTTAAGATTTCGTTGGCCGAGTGGTCGCTGCATCGGACGCTATTTGACGGGAAGCTGGATCATCTGGATTTCGCTGCAACCGCCAAGAAGGAGTTCGGCATCGAGGCGGTGGAATACGTCAACCAATTCTTCAAGGACAAGGCAAAGGACACAAAGTATCTTGCGGAACTAAAAGAGCGCGCGGCCGACCAGGGCGTCACGAGTGTGCTCATCATGATCGATGGCGAGGGGTCGCTCGGCGACCCGGACGATTCGAAGAGAACGCAGGCGGTGGAGAACCATTACAAATGGGTCGAGGCGGCTAAGTTCCTCGGCTGTCACTCGATCCGCGTGAATGCCCACTCCGACGGTTCGTACGACGAGCAAATGAAGCTGGCGGCCGACGGGCTTCGCCGCCTGACCGAATTCGGCGAAAAGCACGACATCAACGTGATCGTCGAAAACCACGGTGGCCTGTCATCGAACGGCGCATGGCTGGCCGGCGTGATGAAGATGGTCGACCACAAGCGCTGCGGTACGCTGCCGGATTTCGGCAACTTCCAGATCAGCCCGGGTGAGTGGTACGACCGCTATCAGGGCGTCAAAGAGCTTATGCCCTTTGCCAAGGGAGTCAGCGCCAAGAGCCACGAGTTCGACGACCAAGGAAATGAGGTCCGAACCGACTATTTCAAAATGGTTAAGATCGTCCTCGACGCCGGCTACCACGGGTACATCGGCATTGAATGGGAGGGCGAGAAGCCAAGCGAGGTCGAGGGCATCCGATTGACCCAGCGGCTGCTGGAACGGGTGCGGGACAGCCTCGCCAAAGCTTGAACGTTCAGGCCGGAGCTTTCTCCTCTAGCGCGAGCCGGGCCGTCCTCGGCCCCGAACAACCGCGTGAAGGTCACGCGCTGGCACTCTTAATCGGGGCCGAGGACGGCCCGGCTCGCTGAGGAAAGCCTTAAATCTCGAGACCGCGCGCCAGACACTTTGGCCAGCGGGAAAATCCGCGTGCCTACGAATTAGGCACACGAACCACGCTCACTTCCTAAGCAGCGGCTGCCCGGATATAGGCATCCGCTAGCTGCTAGCGTAAGTGCAAGCATTGCAAGGACATGCATGACTGCACTTGCCACGTTTTTAGAATGCCACTAAATACCGACCCCAATTGTGGGCCAGGTGGCCTCCCCCGTATCCGCACGACCTGGAAGGAGACATTCGCCGTGCTTACCCAAACAACGGAAAAATACCAACCAATCGTACAAGCCGCCCGCCAGCTCTATGAATCCGAGCCGGATTGGGTAACGTTCTTCCGCGAGATTCTGGGGGTGGACGGTATCGTCCGCCGCCAGTTCACTCGCCTGGAAGAGCTCACGGCTTTCGAGAAAAGCGAGGAGTTCGAGCAAATCCAAAAGTGGCTCGTCAAGCTGCGTGAGCAGAAGAACGCCACCGACACCGAAAGCGAGCCGACCCGTGTGATTACGGTCCGGCTGCCCAAGAGCATGCACGAATACTTGCGGACCGAGGCTCATGACCTCCGGACCAGCATGAACAAGCTGTGCATCTCGAAGCTGCTGCAGGTGATCGAGCAGGACCTCATTCCGACCGAACGAGCGACCAGCAGCCCGCCGCGCAGTAAGCCGGCGCCGCAGCCGATCGGCTCCAGCAGCCCGGCGACGATTGGCAGCAGCCACAGCAGTGGCAGCAGCCATTTCAGCAGCGGCAGCCCGTCGACCTTCCGCTCGGCCTCCGGCTTTTAGTCGATGGCCGCTCGCGGTCACTCGTTTCGTAAAATGATTTGAAAACAGAATCGCCCCGGCGTTTGTGCCGGGGCGTTTTTGTTGAAGTAGGTGCCGTGAGCCGAGCGGCACATAAAAAGGTCCGCCTCGGCTCGGCGGACCTACGCTTAAAAAACTCCCCGAAGAGGGCCTGTAAGCCGGGTTCTGTGCCGACCCCCCTTCCCAGTTTCGGGGAGGGGGTCGGTTGATGGCCATTCCTCTAGGACGTCGGTTGCCCGCCGTCTCCAGCGGCCTACCCGGGAGTCGTAACGAGCCGGGCCGGCTCATGCTCCCTGTTTGGCCTTGCACCAGGTGGGGTTTGCCAAGCCGAGCGAGTCACCTCGCCCGCTGGTGCGCTCTTACCGCACCGTTTCACCCTTACCGGGGGAAGTCGTCAGTTTTCAGTTCTCAGTCGTCAGTAAGAACTGCTCGGACTGAAAACTGATGACTGAAAACTGACGACTTCCCCTGGCGGTTTACTTTCTGTTGCACTTTCCCTGATCTTGCGACCGGTGGACGTTATCCACCACCCTGCCCTACGGTGCCCGGACTTTCCTCCGATCCGCCTGCGGCGGACCGGCGGCCATCCGGCCCTCTTCGGGGATAGATTCAATTATAGTCGTTCTAATTTGGTAAACGTAGTGGCCGAAATCTCGCGCCAGCGATACTCTGATGTTGCATCCGCCGAGACCGTTCGACGACATCCAGTCACTATTGTCAATGACATGAATGCGGAACCACTGCTTAACCGCATCGCCAAAACATTTGCCGACCATCGCTTTGAAGCGATCATGGTTGGCAATGCGGCGGCGGCGCTACACGGCGCGCCCGTCACAACGCTGGACATCGATTTCATGTTTCGCAAAACACCGGTGAACTTGAAAAAGTTAAAGGCGATTGCTGAAAGCTTACAGGCCGTGATTCTTAAACCTTACTATCCGGTATCTGATCTGTTCCGTTTGATCAATGACGAACAGGGATTGCAGCTCGATTTCATGTCCAGGCTTCATGGGATTCGTTCCTTCGAGGGGCTACGCTCCCGGGCGACGGCGGTAAAATTCGGTGAACGTCAGCTACAAATTGCCGCTCTTGCAGATATCATCAAAAGCAAACGCGCTACTGGCCGCGACCGCGACCTGGCAGTCCTGCCCATTTTAGAGAAGACTCTCAATGAACAACAAAGCCAGGAAAACCAGAAGGGCCCAGGAGGCCGCTCTAAAGAAGGAAACTGAACGCGCGCTGGTCGAGCAAATTCGCCGGCTGCTCGCCCTGCCGATGAACAAGCGCACTCATTTTTTGCGCGTGCGGCACCCGTCTGGCGGGTCGCACCTATAGACGCGTTAAAATGTCTTGCTCAAATAGCGATTACCCTGGCTCGTGCCGCGCCGTGCAAACTCATCGAGCACGGCCGTCTTGACCGCCGGTTTGTCGAGGCACCAGGTGGGGCCGATGAAGTAGTCCGGCGGCGCGTCGCCGCTGATGCGGTCGACGATCATGGTGGGTGGCAAGTGTTCGATGAAATCGACCACTGTGCGGACATATTCGGCTCGCTCCATGAGCCGCACTTCGCCGCGCGCGACCTGGTCGGCGAGCAGGGTGTTCTTGACGCAGTACAAGTTGTGGATCTTCACGGCGTCGATGCTAAGCCGGCCCAGCTCGCGGGCGGTCGCCATCATATCGTCGTGCGACTCGCCGGGCAGGCCGAGGATGACGTGTGCGCCGATTTCAAAACCGCGCCCGCGGCTGCGCTCGACGGCGTCGAGCATCGCGTCGTGGTGATGGCCGCGGTTCATCCAGTCGAGCGAGCGATTGTGGATGGTTTGCATACCGTATTCGACGGCCACGTAGAGCGGTTTCTCCGAAACCGCCGCTTCCGAGTCTCGGAGAGACTCGGCTACGTGGGGCGGCGGCATCCGCCTTGCGAATTCTTCCAATAGATCGAGCACATCATTGGGCACACAGTCCGGCCGCGTGCCGATCACGAGGCCGACGACTTGTGGATGGGCGAGCGCTTCCTCGTAAACTGTCCGCAAGCGCTCAACCGGCGCGTACGTGTTTGTGGCCGGCTGGAAGTAGGCCAAGAAGTCGTGGCAGTTTCGATAGCGTAGCCGCATGCGGGAAATGCTCTGATCGATCTGTCCTATGATACCGGCCCGCGGCAGTCTTCGACTGGGGCTGAAGCTGCGGTTGTCGCAAAACGTGCAGCCGCCCGTGGTCACCGTGCCGTCGACGTTGGGGCACGTGAAGCCGGCGTCGATGCTCACCTTCTGCACACACCGGCCGAAGCGCCGGCGTAGAAAGAAGCCGCAGGAGTAATACGGCAGTCCGACATCCTGCCACGTCCATTCGCGGCGACTGGGCACCACGGCTGCCGTGGTCGTGTCGCAGCTATTTTTGTGGTCGGCGCTCAGCGGATCGCCCGGCGTAAGTGGTTTGGTTGACGCCAATTGGGTGGGAACGTAGAGTTACGATATCTGTTTTGATCGCACGATTCAGGCATCATAATTTCCTTATTCTGCCCAGTGCAAGTGAGCAGCGTCATGTACGGAGAACTCATTCCTCTAGGGGGCGGCGATCCGATTCCGCTATTGAAGCAGCAGCTATTGGTGGGTCGACGCGAAAGCTGCGACATTGTGCTGCGGTTCGCCAACGTTTCGGCTCACCACGGCCAGTTGATGGTGGATAATGGATACTGGTACGTCCGCGATCTGCAAAGCCGCAACGGCATCAAGATCAACGACGTGCGCATCGAAAAGGATCAGCAGCGCCGGCTCGATCCGGGCGACGTGCTGGCGGTCGCCAAGCACAAGTATCGCGTCGAATACGACCCGGCCGACCTCGGCGCCGTGGGTCCCCCGCCGGCCGACAACATTTCGCAAGAAATCATGCGCGAATCGCTGCTCACTCGCGCCGGGCTCGACCATCGTTCGATCGGTCGCGAGCCGGTGAAGCGCGGCCCAGAGTCTGGCAAACGCTACGACCCAACAGACATGAAGGCGGGCCAGATCGAACTCCCGGACGAGCCGGTGTAATGGGGCCGCTTGCGGCTTAGCTGTAGGGTGGGTCGAGTCTGCGAGACCCACCTTCGC
>JAKEIB010000340.1 GCA_022614705.1 Planctomycetota bacterium
CCATACCTCCAGGCCGTCGGTGTCCAACGGCGGATTCATGGCATCGATGTCGAGCGCCGTGGCCCACACGCCGAAGCCTGGCGGCGAGGCCGGCAGCCCCGTTTCCCGCTCAAACATGATGTTGGGATCGGTCTCGACAGAGAACAGAAGCGCCGCCTGGTTGTCGCGGACGGCGTGAAACAGTGCATCGCCTCCCGCAGCCAGCCCGTCCACTTCAATGTCTAGCTGGTCCAACGGAGCGGGTTGGGTGCCGCTGTAGTCGAATGAATCGCGGACGCCGCCCGATCCGTCCCAGGCAACCACCTGCTCCGGATCCGCCGCACCGGCCGCATCGCGATCTCGCACGTCCGAAAAGTCTTTGCCGGGCACAACCGCAGGTCCCGGGATGTGTCTATTGGGCGCGGGGTTGACAGGGTTTGCGATTGGCACCCAAGGATTCGCTTCCGCGAGTTTCGGGGCGAGCAATCCCGCCGCAAGTCCGCAATAGAAGGCGGTTCTCACCACAGTTTTGGTAGGAATCAAATTCCACAGATTTCGTTGATGCACTTTCACTGGATCTTCTCCTAAGTGGCTCGGTAAGGAACTCAAAAGGTCGAGCGGAACGACGCGACAATGAAAACTTTACGAGCGGGGCACGTTCGCGAAGACACGATGACAAAATGTCGGACGGCAGCGATTATAGTGGCTCATTTCTCGCGAAATGTCAATATTTTCAAGCAAGTTATTTCGATTTTTTGCGGCTTCGATGGATAGACACTGGTTCACCCCAGCCAATTCCGTGGAGCCGCGTCGCGAATATCCGCGGTAAGCGAAGCGAAATGCGTTTTTCGGTGCAGCGGCGCTCGGCGACTGCTTACGCCGCGAAAATATGCTATTTTTATCCGGTCGTCGCTCCGCCACCCGCTGGAACTGAATGTGAAAATTCTCTTCGCCACGACTGAGGCGGTGCCATTCTGCAAGACGGGCGGACTTGGCGATGTGTGCGGCAGCCTGCCGATTGAACTGGCCAAGATTGGGCATCAACCGGCGATCGTCCTGCCCGCGTTTCGGCAAGCGCTCAACAGCGGCCGGCCCATCGAGCCGACCGGCGTGCGGTTCGAGATTCCGATCGGCCGCAAGACGGTGGCCGGCACCTTGCTGCGCAGCACCTTGCCCGGCGACAAGGTGCCCGTTTATTTGGTGCATCAGCCGCAATACTACGACCGCGCCGAGCTGTATCGCGAGAATGGAAACGACTACAAGGACAACTGCGAGCGATTCGTTTTCTTCTGTCGGGCCGCGCTCGAGGCCGTGAAATTGCTCAACCTGGGCAGCGAACTCGTCCATTGCCACGATTGGACGTCCGGGCTCATCCCCGCGTATTTGAAGACAGAACTGTGCGGCATCCCGCCGTACGACTCGCTCGCCAGTCTGCTGACGGTGCACAACATTGCCTACCAGGGAAATTTCTGGCACTGGGACATGGAGCTCACCGGCCTCGATTGGAAGTATTTCAACTGGCGACAGATGGAGTTCTACGGCAACCTCAGCTTCTTGAAGACGGGGCTGGCGTTCGCCGACACGATCAGCACGGTTAGCCCGCGCTATGCGCAAGAGATTCAGCAGCCGCCGCTGAGCTGCGGCCTGGATGGCATCCTGCAATACCGCCGCGACGATCTGTTCGGAATCATCAACGGCGTCGATTACAACCAATGGAATCCGGAGATCGACCCGCATCTGGGCGGAAGTAAATACAGCGTCAAGAATTTCGCTGACGGCAAGCGGGCGTGCAAAGCCGCATTGCAGAAAGAAATCGGCTTGCCGCAAGTCGCGGATGTGCCCCTTGTGGCGATGATCGGTCGCCTGGCCGACCAGAAGGGATTCGATTTGGTGGCCCAACTGATTCAGCAGTGGGCCCCAACCTCAATCGTGCAATGGATCATCCTCGGAACGGGTGAGCCCATCTATCACCAACTGTTCTCAGACATAGCCCAAAAGTATCCCGATAAAGTAGCCGTGCGACTCGGTTTCTCGAACGACTTGGCCCACCGCATCGAAGCCGGTGCGGACATCTTCTTGATGCCCAGTCGCTACGAACCGTGCGGGCTAAACCAGCTGTACAGCCTGAAGTACGGCACGGTCCCCGTCGTTCACGCCACGGGCGGCCTGGCGGACACGATCACCAATCTCACCGAGGAAACGCTTGCCGCCGGAACCGCCAACGGCTTCAGCTTCAGCACGTACAACACGACCGCGCTGACCGACGCACTCGATCGTGCGTGCAAAGCGTTTGCGAACCGGCCCATCTGGGACCAATTGATTCGCACTGGCATGGGACAAGATTGGTCGTGGAACCACAGCGCCCGCGAATACGACCGGCTCTATAAGCGCACACTGGCCCGCGCGACGCACGCCGCTTGCTAGATGCTGGATGCTAGGCGCCGGCTGCTTTATGTTGGATGCCATCGAGCATCGAGCATCCAGCTATGCCAGAACAGCGCACAGATTGGCTCACCGGACGAACGGTGATCGTCGCGGAAAACCGGGCCCTCCGTCCCAACGAATTTGAAGCCGATCGCAATATCTCGCGCGCCGCCTCCGCCTGCCCCTTCTGCCCCGGCAATGAGTCTCTAACTCCTCCCCCCGAATACGAACAGTTCGACGATCGCGGCCGCTGGCGAGTGCGCGTAGTTCCCAACAAGTTCCCGGCGTTGAACAACCCCGTGGCGACAGGCGGCCCGCCTGTCGCGGCAGCAGCCGAGCCGGCCGCTGCTACGTGCAATCTCGCCATCGGCGCCCACGAAGTAATCATCGAATCGGCGCGACACATCGACCGCACCTCCGCGCTCACCGCACTCGAATTGCGTCACGTGCTGGAAACCTACGCCGAGCGGCTGCGGCATTGGCGCAACGACGGTCGCCTCGCCTACGGTCTGGTGTTCAAGAACCAAGGGCCGCGCGCCGGCGCGTCCATCGCCCATTTGCACAGTCAGCTCGTTGCGCTGCCCGCGGTTCCGTCCGCGGTCGAAGCCGAACTGCATCGCGCAAAGCACGCATTCGATGAGAAACATTCGTGTGCCTATTGCCGTATGTTGGAACAAGAGCGAACGGAGCGCGCGCGAATCGTGTTGGACCGCGATGGCTACGTCGCCTTCTGTCCCTTCGCCAGCTTGCAACCACATGAAGTGTGGCTGCTACCTGCGAACCACGAACCGTCATTCGAGCGTGCGGCATCCGTCGACACATTGAGTCGGCTGGCCGACGTGCTCCATGATGTGATTGCGCGTTTGGAATCGATTGTCCCGGCCGGTTCCTTCAACCTGCTGCTCCGAACCGCCCCCTGGAAAATCGACTGTGACACCTGGTTCCATTGGCGGATCGAACTGTTGCCCCGGGTGAACTCCATCGCCGGCTTGGAAATGGCTACCGGCATTTACATCAATCCAGTCGCCCCCGAACGCGCGGCCCTGCAACTGCGTTCGCTCTAGCTTTTTCCGCTTCGCGGGCATAAATTTTGACGGTCCGGCAAACTCGACCGTCTGCCGGCTTCGTCCCGGTGCCCTTGTAATGCCAAAGTGTTCCGACGCGCGCAGTTTTGTCGATAGCACGGATAGGTTTGGATAGACGCATTACGCGGCCGTGCGGTAGGATCAGGTCTTTGCGTACGGCCAACGCTGTCACTGTCACCCCGAGGTCCTCCGAGGGGTCTGGTTAGATTCCGCGGCGGACCTCGGAATGACAGGGAAATGAAATTTCCCGACATGCCGCTCACCCATTCACCCACCGACATGAGTCCGACGCTTCGATTGGTCCTCGTCTTTCATAATCATCAACCCGTCGGCAATTTCGACGGCGTCTTCGAGCAAGCGTATCGGGATAGCTACTGTCCGTTTCTCGATGTGTTTGAAGAGTACGAGGACCTGCCCATTGCGCTGCACACCAGCGGTTCGCTCATGGAATGGCTGGCGGCGCGACGCCCAGAATATGTTGACCGCCTGGCCGCGCTCGTGGCGGCCGGCCGCTTGGAAATCGTCGGCGGTGCGTACTACGAACCGATCCTCACGATGATCCCACGGCGCGACCGCATCGGCCAAATTACGCGCTATGCCGAGTGGCTTGCCGACCGCTTCGGCACACCGATCAACGGCATGTGGATGCCCGAACGCGTGTGGGAGCAATCGCTCACGAACGACCTCGTCGACGCCGGCGTGCGCTACACGTTGCTCGACGACTTCCATTTCAAAAACGCGGGCCTTGATGAAGACCAGCTACACGGCTACTACATTACCGAGGACGACACCAAGTTACTGGCCGTGTTCCCTGGCAGCGAAAAGCTGCGCTACGCGATTCCTTTCCGCGAACCGGAAGAAACGATCAACTACCTGCGCCCCATTGCCGAGCGTCAGCCGGGCGCGGTCGTCGCGTTCGGCGACGACGGCGAAAAATTCGGTGTTTGGCCCGGCACGAAGGAGCACGTCTACGAAAACGGCTGGCTGCGGCGATTCTTCGACACACTCGTGGCCAACCGCAGTTGGCTCAGCGTCGTCACGCCCACCGAAGCGCTCGATCAGGTCCCGCCGCTGGGGAAAATCTACATCCCCGAAGGCAGCTACCGTGAGATGACCGAGTGGGCGCTGCCCACCGCGCATTTGAATGAGTTTGTGCAACTCAAGCATCGGCTGGAGCACGAGGGCCGCTGGCAGGAAGTCGCCCCGTTCATCCGCGGCGGCTACTGGCGAAACTTCAAAGTGAAGTATCCCGAAACCAACGAAATGTACGCCCGCATGCAAATGGTCAGCCGCCGTTTGAATGACCTCGACGGAGCCGGGTCAAATGGCAAGCGTTGGACTGGTCGCTTCAGCGACCAGTCGCTCCTCGATCAGGCCCGCGCCGAACTCTACCGAGGCCAATGCAACTGCGGCTACTGGCACGGCGCGTTCGGCGGCGCCTACCTACCGCACCTCCGCAACGCCGTCTACCAAAATTTGATCAATGCCGACAATCTGCTCGACGCGGCCGAAGGGCGCGGCCTCGGTGAAACGGACCGCGCCTGGGTCGAGCTGACGTCGGACGACTACAACTTGGACGGCCGGCCCGAAGTGCGCCTCGCCAGCAATCGCCTGATGGCGCTCGTGTCGCCGCCCTACGGCGGACATCTGTACGAGCTCGATGTCCGTCCGATCTGCCACAATCTGCTGGCCACACTATCGCGGCGCGAAGAGGCCTACCACGAAGCGGTCCGCGGCGGCGAAAAGGCCCCTGTCGACGACGTCGCCAGCATTCACGATCGCGTGGTGTTCAAGCAGGCCAACCTGGATCAGCGGTTGCAGTACGACCGCTACCGCCGCAAGAGCCTCGTCGATCATTTCTATTCGAACGACGTGTCGCTCGACTCGGTGGCCGCGGGCAACTATCAAGAGTTTGGCGACTTCGTCACTGGGCCCTTTGAGGCCAAGCTTCGACGAAACCCCGACCGCATGCAGCTGCAGCTCACGCGCGACGGCCGCCTCGGCGATCGGCCCGTGCGCATCACTAAGGGGCTCACGCTCGAAGCGGGCGGAGAGTCGTTCGAGATTGCCTATCGCCTGGAAGGCCTGCCGCCGGGAGAGTGCGTTCATTTCGGCGTCGAGTTCAACTTCGCTGGTCTTCCCGCCGGAATCGACGACCGCTACTTCCACGACGCCCGCGGCCAATCGCTCGGCCAACTCGGCACGCGGCTTGACCTGGCGAACACCGATTACCTCGGCCTTACCGACGAATGGCTCGGCATCGACGTCGAACTGCAGTCCGACCAGCCGATGCACGTGTGGACGTTCCCCATCGAGACAGTCAGTCAATCCGAGGCCGGCTTCGAGCTAGTGCATCAGTCGGTCGTCGTTCACCCGCACTGGTACATTACGGCCGGCCGTGATGGCCGATGGTCCACCACGATGACGCTCAACCTGGACACATCCGCCGCCGAGAAGCGCCGCGCCTCCGAGCGAAAACGCGGTCGCGTTTCATCGTCGATTTAGCGAGCAGGGCGGTCCCCCGCCCCGTCGGGGGCGCTTGAAGCCCCGGCTCGCTTCGAGTAACTCACTCACCGCAAGCAGCGTCACACAAACCCGCCCAGTCGACCTCCGGCTCAAACCCGCCGCCGTGCTCAACGACGGCCAGTAACGGCGGTACGCACCGCCGCGCTAATTCGTCCGCATTACTTTCGACACTGGGGTCGCCGCCGCGGCGAATTGGCGAATTCAGCACGATGCCCGCCACATCGAGCCCGTCGCAATAAGTCGTCGCCGCGATCAGCGTCTGCAGCGTTGCATTGATCGCTCCCAGCTCATTCGTCGCCACGACAACGAGCGGATAGCCCAACTCGGCCGCCAAATCGGCGTTGTAGTCATCATCACCGATCGGCGACATCAGCCCGCCGGCGCCCTCCACGAGTACGACATCGCTCGTCTCACGCCAAAAGTCGATCCCTTCGCGCAACAACATCGCATTAACACGTTTCCCCTCAGCGCGGGCGGCAAGATGCGGCGCGAGCGGCGCCTTAAACATTTGCGGACAAACGCGCTCCAGTGTCCCTGGACGCCCAGCCCCTTCCCAAAGCGCAACCGCATCCGGCGAAACCAACTCGCCGTTGCGAGTCTCACACGCACTCGCAACCGGCTTGTATACGCCAACCCTCACACCGGCTTCACGCATCTCCCGCGCGACAAGCGCGGCGACATACGTCTTCCCCACGCCTGTGCCCGTCCCGGTGATGAATAACCCGCGCGCCATAGAAAATATGGCTCGTCGCAAAAAATCTGACACATTGACTCGTTGAGAATCCCTTAAATCCAGGTGTTTGCGAGCTTCTTGATGTGGCAGATTTATTCGGACG
>JAKEIB010000341.1 GCA_022614705.1 Planctomycetota bacterium
CACGTCGAATAGGCGCCTACGCTCATGGCGCGCGCCTTGTCCCATGATATTATGTACTTGTCCAGGCCAATGTTGCAGATTTATTGCGATGGGCCATACCGGCGCATTCGGCGTCGAGATCGTCAACAACACCGGCGCAACACGCCAGACGGCAGACATCAGCTATATTGGCGAATTCTGGCGCAGCTCCACCAGCACTTCCGGCACCCCGAACACATTGACGTTTGGATACTCGGTGGGTGCACCGGGCTCGACGACTTATCTGAGTGGAGCGGCTTCCGGCTTGGCCTCGCTCAATTTAGTCGGACCGGCGCCAGTTGCCGTCAACGGACCGCTGGATGGCGATTTGCCCGCCAACCAGGTGGCGAATAGCGGCACACTGACGAATCTGAATTGGCAGGTCGGGCAAAGTTTGTACCTTCGCTGGCAAGATTTCAACGATCAAGGCAACGATGCCGGTTTGGCGGTCGACAACGTTCGGGTGGAGATTCCCGAGCCGACGTCGGTCGTTGGGCTGCTGCTCGCCGGGGTAGGCTTGATCGGCATAATCCGCCGAAGAGTTGCTTAAGCCTCGATAATACCAGCGTTCCCCAAAAATTAAACGCCGCACTCGCCTCGGTGAGCGCGGCGTTTTTCATGTTTGCGTCGAGCAATTCTTATCGACGGCGGCGACAAGTTAAAAGGGACAAGGGGCGGCCTTCCCGCGGGAAATCCTCGCAAAAAATTCACCTAGGAAATAGACTTCTACCGGCAAATGACGCTATCATGGCGGCAAACCCGCGCCTGTCGGTTGCCGCAGGACAAAATGTCGTTGCGCAACGACGACGCCAGGCATCATAGTTCTGTTCATCGGAGTGTTTTATGAGGAACGGAAAATCTCGGTTGCGCGGTTTTACGCTCGTCGAATTGTTGGTGGTGATCGCCATTATCGGCATCTTGGTCGCGCTACTTTTGCCCGCGATCCAAGCCGCGCGGGAAGCGGCGCGGCGAACGCAATGCGTGAACAACATCAAGCAGTTGGGGTTGGCGGCTCATAACTACCTGACGTCAAAAAAAGACGTGCTGCCCGGCGGGCTTTCACAAGAGTTTGGCTCGGCACTTACCCCTCCAAAGCCGGGGGGTAAACAAGGTGATACATTTTTTGTTCACCTGCTGCCCTTCATGGAGGAGCAGTCGTTATATGACCGGTGGGATTTCACCAACCGCACTAATAATTCGTGCGCGCCTGGCGGCAGCCCGTGCCATGAAGCCTCTCCCGCCGGTACCGTAATAAACACGTTGCTTTGCCCGTCGGATAATCCTGCGGAGAAGGTAATCTTCTTTCAGACTCCGAATGGGTCCGGAGGAGAGAATATGGCGTTTCGCGGGTACTATGCGATCACTAGCTACGCGGGCAACCATGGAACGAAAAGCTATTACGCGCTTGCGACTTCGTCGGGTCCGGCCGCAACGGACGACGGTATGTTTGTCACGTATGGTCCTGCCGGCATGTGTTATCCAGTTGGCGCCACACCCTGTCGCACTTACGAAAAAGGCATAACGCTGAAGAGTGTGACCGACGGTATGAGCAAGACAATCCTATTTGGTGAGCATTTTAACGAGGATCCGATATTCGATGCGCTAAGTAGCGCCGACCGCAGCGGATTTTTGATCCACCAGTGGTCAATGTGGGGATGGTCGGGCGGTGTCAAGGGGACGGGTCATGTGACTCGCAGTGGATGGTTGGAGACTAACAGGCGGTGCCCAGAGAGCTGTCGCAATGCGACTGGTTTTTTATGTCAGGATGAACGCCTCACAACCTGGGGCAGCGGTCATGCTGGCGGCGCAAACTTCGTCATGGCGGATGGCTCATCTCGCTTTATCAACGACTCGATCGCACTGGTCACTCTCCAAGCCCTAAGCACTCGTAACAAAGGCGAGACCACTCCGGACGAATAATAATTGTCGTAGCTGGGCCCACACCCAAGCTCCATGTCTTTGCTGATTCGCGATAGGTCAATATGTTACGCTTTCTGTTTAGCGGCGTCTGTCTGGTTTCCCTAGCTGTAGCCGGGTGTGGGGGCAGGACGATGCCCGAAACGACGCCGGTGGAAGGTGTCGTGCGCGTCAATGGCAGGCCGCAGCACGGACTGCTGGTTCGCTTCTTGCCCGACCCGGAACAGGGCAACAACACGTCGTTCTACGCCAGTGGTACAACGGACCAGCAAGGAAAGTACGTTCTCGAATATGATTACCAAGGCGTGCATGGGCAGGGTGCGGCGCTCGGATGGCACCGGGTGCTTGTCCTGGACACGACAGTGGCGCTGCCAGCACCAGGAAAAGCACAAGCGCCCCCGTCTGTTTCCTTTGCCTATGCAAGCCCCGCTACAACTCCATTGCGAATCGAGGTCAAGGCGGGTGAGCCGACTATCGATCTCGATGTGAAGAGGTAGTGGGTGTGCTGGATTCTGTGATTGCTGGACGTCTGTCACGATCGTTTTTGCGCGTCTCTGATTTATCAAGTCCTCTTCTTTTGCCCGCGTACCCCCTCGCCGCGCCCAAAAATCGGCCAAACTGCGGGGCTAAACCTTTGCCCTGCCTCACGATATGCCGCATCCTGGTTTGAGAGCCATTTTCGCCCTATTAGCATAAAAGGAATAGAGTTACGGCGATTTCCTCATGGCCCGGCTCGTCCTCCGAACTCGATGCACACCCTGGCAATTGGCGCTGACCACGGCGGTTTCGAGCTCAAGCAGTAGCTTGCCGAACACATCCACTCGCGTGGACTGCGGAACGCACAGCACCGAGGCCGTGGTTTACCCATTGATCGCTGCGGCAAGCTCTTCCTTGGAGATCGCCGCGGAGGCGATATACTGAAATGGCCGACCCGCTTCGGCCGCGAGCTGTTCGGCGTGTTGTTTCATCCGCGTCGAAATCATTTGGGCAAACGCCTTGAAGTTCTTCAACAGCACGCCGTGGGCACTCAGCCACAGACACAGCCCGTTGGCATACGCCAGCGACCGCAACGTCCCGCGAAACAAGATCCGGTCAAAGCCCGACAACACGCCAATTACTCGATCCTGGTGGACTTTCTCAAAGCGCTCCATGACGTGGCCTCCCGATGGCATTCTGACAACACCATCATGAGGTCTACGGCGTGGAGCGCCTATTCATTTAGTTGCGGCCGATAGGCCGCGCTATGGTTAAATACTGAGGTTAAACAGGAGTGAGCGCTCTTGGTCGAATCCATCGTCAAGCTGATCGATCACGCCGTGCTGCAGCCGACGCAGACCGATGAGGACGTGCGCGCCGCGTGTTCGCTGGGCGCCGAGATCGGAGTCGCAAGCGTCTGCGTGAAGCCATCGCACGTGACATTAGCCGTCGATTGCTTGCGCGGGTCGCGGACATTTGTCAGCACGGTAATCGGCTTTCCCCACGGCGGCACGACGACCGAAGCGAAGGCGGCGGAAACGGTATTAGTCTGTCGCCAAGGCGCTCAAGAAGTCGATATGGTCGTGAATATCGGCAAAGTGCTCTCGGGCGACTGGGCGTTTGTGGAGCAGGACATTCGAGCCGTGGTTGAAGCCGCCCGAACGGCTGGAAGAATCACCAAGGTCATTTTCGAGACTGGGCTGTTGCCCGACGACAAATTCAAGATCCGCTTGTGTGAAATCAGCGAAGCGGCCGGCGCGGCCTTCGTAAAAACATCAACCGGCTTCGGATATGCAAAGCGCCCCGACGGCACGCTAGCCGCCACCGGCGCAACAGAGCACGACGTTCGACTGATGCGCGAACATTGCAGCGCAGCCGTACAAGTGAAGGCCTCGGGCGGCATTCGGAACTATGAAGACGCGCGGCGCTTCGTCGATTTGGGCGCGACAAGACTCGGTACTAGCGGCACCAAGGAAATCGCCGCGGGCGAGCGCGGCACTGCGGCAAAGAGTATGTCGGATTATTAACCACAGAGGACACGGAGGTCACGGAGAAAAACGAAGAATACTTTGAACAGGAGGAAACAGAGAACGCAGAGATCATCTGCCTTGTCTTTCTCTGCTACCTCTGTTTCCTCCTGTTCAAAAATGAATTGTCTCTGTGCTCTCTGTGTCCTCTGTGGTGAAAAACTCTCCAGGTAAATGATTCGATGCTCGAGCTTTACGACCAAATCGAAGCCGCCGCGGCCGCGATTCGCAACGTCTGGCCGGAAACGCCGCACGCGGGAATCATCCTCGGCACGGGACTGGGCGGCCTGGTTGAACAGATCGAGATCGCGGCCACGCTTGATTATGAGGCGATTCCCCACTTTCCGAAATCAACGGCCACGAGTCACCGCGGCCGGCTTGTGATGGGCAGGCTCGAAGGCGTACCCGTCCTGGTTATGGAGGGCCGCTTCCATCAGTACGAAGGCTACCCGCTGAAGAAGATCACGTTGCCCGTGCGCGTGATGAAGCGGCTCGGCGCGAAGCTGCTCATCGTGTCGCAGGCGGTCGGCGGATTGAACACGACGTATCGCGCCGGCGACGTAATGATCATCGACGACCAGATCAATCTCATGGGCGACAACCCGCTCGTGGGCGTGAACGACGAACGGCTCGGCCCGCGGTTTCCCGATATGTCGGCCCCGTACGATCCGGAGCTGATCGACGCGGGCCTCGAAATTGCCCGCAAAGAAAACTTCGTGGCCCATCGCGGCGTGACGGTCGCCGTCACCGGGCCGAATCTGGAAACGCGCGCCGAGTATCGCTTCCTGAGGAGAATTGGCGCCGATGTCGTCGGCATGTCGACGATCACCGAAGCGATCGTCGCCGTCCACTGCGGCCTACGCACGTTCGGCCTTTCGGTCGTCACCGATATGTGTTACCCCGATCATGCCGAGCCGGTGAACGTCGACCAAATCATCGCCACCGCCAACGCCGCCGCACCTAAGCTGTGCGCGCTCGTCTGCGGCGTGCTGACGTACGACGCGAGCAAGAATTCCCTGTCATTCTGAGCGAAGCGAAGAATCTGGTATGTGCTCTAAATCGCTCCTTCGCTCCGCTCAGGATGACAGCATTTACGGTTTTTGAAATCGCTCCTAGCTTTTGGCCACCAACTTTGCTATGCTGATACTGAACATTTGTGCATACACCGATTGGGCGCTGCGACCCGGCGAATGTCGGGCGAGCGCTCACCCTGCGCTTGCGCCAATTGGCTTCGCCGTTCCGCGAGTGTTGCGCGAAAGCGCGGACTTGCTTTGCGCAAAGGTGGTGTAGGAAAACAGTCCCCTTGTGTCCTCTTCCGAGAAATAATCACGTTCCGAATCCTTAAAGGCAGCGATGTCCTGGCGCGGCGTAGCCGCAACCAAGTAGCACGGACTTTAGTCCGTTCGTAACGGACTGACGGACTGAAGTCCGTTCCACGGAATTTGCGCACCGTGCGCA
>JAKEIB010000342.1 GCA_022614705.1 Planctomycetota bacterium
CGTAGCTCGGTCAGCGCGCTCGAGGCGTCGCTTCGCATGGCGTCTGAGAGATCGGCGACTTGCAGCGCGATACTGTCGACCGCGGCGCGGGCGATGTGAGCGGCCGTGGTGCCGCGCGTGATGCCGACGATCGCGCCGCGGGCGTACGGATCCCAATGCGGCGCCCCCAGACCTGTGAACGCCGGCACGATGTAGACGTCACCGCTGTCGGAAACCGATCGCGCCAGCGTTTCGACTTCCGCCGACGACTTGATGATGCCGAGGCCGTCGCGCAGCCAATGGACCACGGCGCCGCCGACAAACACGCTGCCCTCCAACGCGTAAACGAGTTGTCCGCCAAGTTTCCACGCGACGGTGGTCAGCAGCTTATTCTTCGAATCGATGGCCTGCGTCGCCGTGTTCATCAACATGAAGCAGCCAGTGCCGTAGGTATTCTTGGCGCCACCGAGCTGAAAACAGGCCTGGCCGAACAGGGCCGCTTGCTGGTCGCCCGCGATCCCGGCGATCGGAATCCCTCGAAGTGCGGCAACCGCATCAACTTCGCCGTAGACTTCGCTCGACGATCGGATTTCCGGCAGCATCGCGCGTGGCACGCCAAGGATCGCGAGCAGCTCATCGTCCCAGTCGCCCGTGTGGATGTTCATCAACAACGTTCGCGATGCGTTCGACGCGTCTGTGACGTGAACCTTGCCGCCGGTCAACCGGTAGATTAGCCAGCTGTCGATCGTTCCGCACGCGAGCTGGCCTTTCTCGGCGGCATTCCGCGCGCCGTGCACGTTGTTGAGCAGCCACGCCAGCTTGGTGCCGCTGAAATAGGGATCGAGCAGCAGTCCCGTCTTGGCGTGAACAGCCGACTCGCGGCCATCGGCGCGCAGGCGGTCGCATTCGGCCGCGGTCCGACGGTCCTGCCACACGATCGCGCGATGGATCGGCTTGCCGCTGGACCGGTCCCAAACGACGACCGTTTCACGCTGGTTGGTGATGCCGATCGCGGCGACATCGCTCCGCTTCAGTCTCGCTTTGGTAACCGCTTCGACGGCGACATCTCGCTGACTGGCCCAGATCTCTTCCGGGTCGTGCTCGACCCAGCCCGGATGCGGATAATGTTGCTTGAACTCGCGCTGGCCAATGGCGATGATCTCGCCGTCCGAGCCAAATAGGATGGCCCGCGAAGAAGTCGTTCCCTGGTCAATGGCCAAAAGATGGGTCACGCCGCTGCCCTCGCGTTTGCGCCAAGTAGCCGCGTTTCTCCGGTCGAAGATTCGCCGGGGCGAAGACGCGGATGCGAGTTTCGGAGAAACTCGCCCACGTGGACCCATTGTGGCGATGCGCGGACGGGACGCAAGGCGTGGTTTGAATCGAGCGCAGGCCGCGTGAACGGGGGCGGGGACGCCCCGGCTTGCAGATACCACGGCAATATTTGAGCCCCGACGGCGAATACCTGGCGAGCCGCTGTCGTACTCGCGTTCTAACGTTTATTCTGTATAGGTTGAAGCGCCAGCCGGCACTATCGAGGCCATTCATGAACAAATTGATCGATCCCCGCCACGAAAATTTGCGTTCGATACTGCGCGTTGTCGGTCCGTCGGTCGCGGCCGTTGGCCTCGTATTCATGGTCATTGGGATCGGAAGTTTTTTTCTCTCCTTCGGATCGTTCGGCCCAACGCGCTTCTTTTGGTGCGCGTTTGTGGGAATGCCGCTGTTGTTCGTTGGCGTAACCATATCGAAGTTCGCGTTTCTGGGCGCGGTCACGCGCTACACGGCCAGCGAAGTGGCGCCGGTCGGCAAGGATGTGACGAACTACATGGTCGACGGCACAAAGGACGCGATCCGCGACGTAGCCACCGCGATTGGCGAAGGCTTTTCTGCCGCCGGCAGCGGCGTCGCCGATCGAGCCGTCCGATGCGGCAAGTGTGGCAGCGAAAACGAAGTCACGGCGAACTTCTGCCAACAATGCGGCGCGCCCATGAGTGCCACGAAGCGCTGCGAAAAGTGTGGCGATTTGAACGACGCCGACGCGCGATTCTGCGACCACTGCGGCGCGCCGGCCGTTTGACGCGACGGCCGCCACCACGTGCCAGCAATGCTAATCGGCGGATGCCACTGGCTCGCCAGTGCCCTTCCTGCCACACCATAACAATCACTGGCAAAGTCAGTGGCACCTCAGCGCGCATCATCGAGCAGTTGTCGATCGATGCTGTTCGCAGCACGGTTGCATCCGGTCGAGCACCTGGCTGAGTGCGACGGTCGCGAACGTGCTGGCGTAATCGGACATGGCGTAGGGAATGATCAGCTCGCCGTTGTGTACCACGCCGCCGCAACTGTAGATGACGTTTGGCACGTAGCCCTCGCGCTCCGTTTCATTCGGCGCGAGCAGCGGCTCGCACAGGCGGCCAATGACGCGAGTCGGGTCTTTCAGGTCGAGCAGAATCGCGCCCATTGAATATTTGCGCATCGGGCCGACGCCGTGGCTGAGCACCAGCCAGCCGGCCTCGGTCTCGATCGGCGAGCCGCAGTTGCCGACTTGCACGTATTCCCAGGGGAACGTCGGCTTCACCAGCAGTTGCTTGGTGTACCAGAAGTGAAGCATGTCGGAGAACATGATGTACATGTTTTCGCCGTCCTGGCGCGACAACATGGCGTACAAACCGTCGATTTTTCGTGGAAACAGCGCGAGTCCTTTGTTCTTCACCTCGGGACCGTTGAGCGTGCTGATGCGGAACCGCGAAAAGTCCTCCGTCTCCAGCAGCTGCGGCAGGACGACTTTGCCGTCGAACGCCGTGTACGTGGCGTAGTAACAACAGTTTCCATCGTCGTCGTGAAATTGAACGAAGCGCGCGTCTTCGATGCCGTTCAATTCCGTCGGCGAGTAGGGAAAGATGGCCCGTTCCGAAAGCGACTGGTCCGGTGCGAACGTAATTTCGTAGTTCGACTTCGCCAGGGCGATGATGCCACTGGCCGCGGTTTCGAACTCCGTCGACCGCTGCCGATGCTGCCGGCGCACGGTGGCCACTGCCTGATACAACTCATGGAGCGTGAAATGCTCTTCCAGCGTCGCCAGGATCAGCTCCACGAATCCATTGCCCACCCCGAGCTCCACAAGTTTGCGGGTGAACAGAGCTTTGTCGTACTGGGCATTCGGCACCGGTTCGGGCGCGGTGACAAATCGCGTTGGTCGGTCAAGATGAATGGCCTGGCTGGCGTCGATTACGCCCGTGCGGAACGTAATCGACGAAATGTGTCCTTCGCCCACCGAGCGCAAGCTCAATACGAATCGTTTGGAGCCCTCGGGCAGCCCCGATTGATCGAAGTGCCACACGATCGACGGATTGAATAGGGCCGCCGATTCGAGCGCGTATTCCTGCGTAAAGTAGGCGCCGAGCAATAGCTGCCGCGTTTCGCTGACCGGCGCGTCGGTGAGCAGGAACTCGCGCAGATGTTCGAATCGCGCGATGAAGAACTGGCGCAGCCGCTGATGGCGCCCGTGGAACTCGCTCATCACGACTTCCAGAACATGTTCCACTTCCGCATCGGACAGCGCCATCACGCGGGCGACGATCCGCGTGGCCCGGCTGCGGTCGGCCGGCTCGAAGGGTCGGAACAACACGCGAGCGTTGTTCGGCTTGAGAATGATGTCCGTACGCTTCAATTCCACTCGACACTCGCGTCAAGAAGACGATTTGATGGGGCCGTTGACAAAGCTGTAGGGGCGTTGATCGGTTTCCGTCGCCTGCCGAAACGCCGCCAGCGAGTTTTCAAGATACTGCATTTCGGCGAGCGAAAGTAAGAAGGAAAGCGTCGATTCGGCGCCCTGGTTCTGATTCACGCGATCCTCGTGTAAACCATCGCGACAGCCGCCGGAGGTTGCGTCATACAACGGCAAACCGAGGTCGTTGCGTCCCAAAAACCACTCGAACGCCAAGTGGGCCTGATCAAACCAAAACAC
>JAKEIB010000050.1 GCA_022614705.1 Planctomycetota bacterium
GGCAGACCCGGCTCTTTCCGAGCCACCCATCTCAGACCTCACGCTAGCGTAATTAACTCACGCAATTACCGGAGGTTACGCGCTAAGTTGATGGCATTCGGATCAAGAGTCTTTGTACCGTCCTAATCTGCCATCCTACTCATAGATGCGGCCAGTCCGAGCATAATAGCTAACACCGTCATTCCGATCAGTAAAGCGCCAAGGCTGAATCGCCAACGGTTCCTTTTCCATTCAGACAGAGGGCGAGCCAAAGCAAGCACGGGAGCTGTCACAACTATCAGCAGCCACCCGGCAATAAACATGGCCAGGATGAGGATATTATCAAATTCATCGGTCAGCAACGGAATGGTCAGTATTAGCGCCAACCCAGCGACAAATACGAGCAAGCTGTATCGGTGAACCATAATTGTTTCGCCCGCGCCTAATCAAAACGAATTACACTTCAGCCGCTCGCTCAATCCGTTCTTTGATCGTCCAAACATGGTCGCTCAATCCGCTGGCCATTGGCGGAGTTTGACCCTTCAGCGCCTCGTGCTTCCCGGCGAAATTATACCACGCCACAAATAGCGTATGCATGTCCGTCCGGTGTTTCAGGCTGTTTCCGCCGTCGTTCTATTCTTGGCCGCTGCGCCTTGCCAACACGCTTCTCTGCCCGGCGGCTGCCCGGCAAGCTAGACTTGAGTCGTGGACGATTACCGTGATTCCCGCACGGGAAGAGACATACTCCCTGAAGCTGATTATAAGGTGGCCGGGATTGCAATGAACTTCAATTTACTTGTGAGTTTGGCTGTCGTTGTGTGCGCACTCGGCAGCGGCCCCTCGTTCGCCCAGTCCGAGAATCATCACTATGGGCTGCGGTACGACCTCACGCTGAAACCCGCCGAGGATCGCGCGGATGTCTCGCTTACTGTCGACGATCGGGTGAAAGGCACTATCTGGGAGATGCGATTTCACATTGATCCCGCGCGGCACGCCGGGTTCGAAGGAGATGGCACGATCGAGGCGCAAGGCGAATACGTCACCTGGACGCCGCCAGAGACGGGTGGCCGGTTGTCGTTCCATGTTCCCGTGAGCAACCGCCGAGCCAATGGCCGGTTCGATGCGTTAATGGGGGACGACTGGGCCGTGTTCCGCGGCGACGATCTTTTTCCCCCAGCGCACATCCAAGATCGCGATGATTCCCAAGCCGACGCGACGCTGCACGTCCATCTGCCCGAGGGATGGTCTTTCGTCGCGCCCTATCGCCGCATTGAAGATCACGTTTATGAGATCGAGCACGCGCATCGGCGCTTCGACCGGCCCACCGGCTGGATGGCCGCCGGGCGCCTCGGCGTCCGCCGCGACCGGATCGCCGGTGTGCAAGTCGTCGTCGCCGGGCCGTTGAACCAAGGCGTACGGCGGCTCGACATCCTCGCGCTGCTCAACTGGAATCTGCCAAAAGTACGTCGTCTCGTTCCCGACCACATGCCGGAGCGGCTCGTCGTGGTCAGCGCCGGTGATCCCATGTGGCGCGGCGGACTTTCCGGTCCGAACTCCCTCTTCCTGCACGCCGACCGGCCGCTGCTCAGTGAAAACGGATCCAGCACGTTGGTGCACGAGCTCATCCATGTCGCGACCCGAATCGAGGGCGAGAAGGGCGCGGACTGGATCGTCGAAGGCATGGCCGAATATTACTCGCTGAAAATCCTATGGCGCTCCGGCACGATCACCGAGAATCGCTACCAACAAACGTTTGACAAGCTCGCCAAGTGGGGCGAAGAGGCCGATCGGTTGGACGTCGAACTGTCGCGCGGCCCCGTCACCGCCCGTGCCGTGGGAATCATGCGGAAGCTGGACCGCGAAGTTTATAGAAAAACCAAGGGCGAAAAAAGCCTCGACGACGTCGTGAGAAACCTGACGACCGCCCAACAAAAGGTAAACACCAACCGCTTCCGCCAAGCAGTCGTCGAAGTCATGGGCGAACCGGCCGACGCGCTGAGCGATAATCAGCTTGGCTTTGACGTTACCGGCAACTGAAGCAATTGGACTCGGTTCGAAAGACTCGGGCGCGAATACTAAAAAGCTGCGCCGCTATTTAGCGATCGCCTCAATTTCCAAATAATCAATCGCCGCCCGCTCCGCCCCGTCGGCGGTGGCTTCGATGCGAATCTCGTCGCCGGGCCGCAGCGCGACGCGACGCGTTTCGTGGCACGTAGACGTGTGCCCGTTCGGCCGATTGTCGGGCAGCGTGTCGTCGGCTTTCCATTGGTCGACAACTTGCCCGGCGACAAGCAGTTGGAATTGCGACGCGCCATCGTTTTCATCGAAGTAGCGCACTTTCAAGTCGCGCCAGCCGGCTTTGCCGTCGAATTTCAGAACGACTGCGCCTTTTCCGTCCGGCGCGACGCACTCGACACACTGGCCGCCCGAGGCGGTTTCCCACGGCTTCACGTTTTGCGGCTCATAACCTTCGACCTGCATCGCTTCCGCCTCGAACCGATTCGGGTAATTTCCCACGCGGCCTTCGGTGTCGGCAATGCCGGATTTGTCGAGGAACCAGTTGCAGACGGCATCGCGCCAAAGTTGGGCGTGGCCGGACTGGTAGACGAGCCGCTTCAGCACGGCCTCGTATCGTTGATCGTCCACTTTGCCTTTGAGCAATTCCCACCGCTGCGCCAGGCCGGCGGCGTCGCGGGCGCCGTCGTAATGCGAATCGTAGATGTGCTGAATGACGGTCTTGCCCGACTTGAGCGGATGCGTGTACGGCACGTGGTGCATGAACAGCAGCAGCTCGTCGGGGCACGTTTCCAGCGACTCAAAGCGCTGCGCCACAGTTGGCCGATATTGCGCGACGAAACCCGTGCCGCTGGTGGTCGTGCGGTCCTTGCCAATGCCGGTCTCGTTGGCACTGTGCCACGGCGTCCAGCCGCCGTTGATCGTGGATCCGACGCCCGGCCCAAACCGCGTGTTGGCAACGTCGGTAAGCGTGCCGGCGCCGAGCGGGCCGGTGTAGCTCTCATAAATGCGCCACGATTTGAGCAACATGTCCACTAGCGTGCCAACAACGAGTGGGTCGTGACCGAACGTAAGCCGCGTCCACTCTTCAGCGATCGCTTTGCTGGCGAGATTCGGATCCCAGGCGAGCCGGCCGAAGCCGTACAGGTTCGCCATGGCCAGGTCGTGGCCGAGCCAGTTGTCCGTTCGCCGCGCGTTCGAAACGGCGATGAAGCCGCCCATCGGCCGCCCAAATGTTTTGCCCGCGACAATCTCTTTAACGGGCGTCGCCTTTTCCTGGGCCTGCATGTTGAATTCGAGAATCTGCTTCCACATCGGCACGAGGAAACAAAGATGCCGCTGCTGGCCCAGATGGTTTTGTGTGAACTGAAACTCAACCGTGAGATTGGTTTTCTCCATTGCGCCCAGCAGCGGCGACGTCGGCTCGCGCACTTGAAAATCCGTCGGACCCTGCTTGATCTGGAGCACGACGTTGTCGTCCAGCCGGCCGTCGAGCGGCTGGAACAACTCGTACGCCGCCTTGGCCGGGTCGTGGATCGCAGGCCGAGACGCTCCTCGCTTGTCATTCCGAGGTCCTCCGAGGAATCCGGCCGGACCCCTCGGAGGACCTCGGGGTGACAGCGCGTCGTCGTCTTGATCGACGGGATGACCACACACGCACGTGCGACATATGAGGATGCCGCCGTGCGACTTAAGAGCGGCAGCGATCGCGTTGATGGCCGCCGCGCGGGCCGCAACCGGGTCGTCCGCCGGCTCGCTGGCCGCCCAATCGGCGTCGATCACAAAGCCGCCCAAGTTAGGGATGTCGCCGTAAATGGCGGCAACTTGCGCGTTCCAAGTCGCGGATTGTTCGCTGCCGTCTGGCGATTGATTACCGGTCGTCGCGGGCGGACTCGTCGAATTGAGCGCAAGGAAAAGTCGAATGCCCCACGGGCGCAGCGCGGCGTTAAGAGTCGCCAACTCTTTGCGATTGTCGGACGCGGTAAACCGCGGGCCCGCGTCCGGATCGTTCATGGATATCGCGTTGATTCCAACCGACGCCAAAAGCCGGGCGTAGTCACGTACGCGGTCGATGTCTTTCGTCGCGCGTCCCGCGTTCCAAAAGATCGATCGTTCAGCGCCGTTTCGACCCACGGAACCGTCCATGCGGTCCCAATGGGTAATCATTCGCAGCGGCGCGGCGGGCGCTTGCCGCTCGTTGAGCGACTTCAATGGTTGAGCGAGCGCGACTTTCCGCAGCAACGCGAACGTGCCATAAAGTACACCGCGTTCATTCGGCGCGGTGATCAGCAGATAGTTCTGTCCCTCAGCTTGGATCGACTTAAGCCAAAATCCGTCGTCAGCCAGCTTCGGCAACTTGTCCAGCGAGGGCACTGCCTTCTTCGCTTCGTCATACGTGGCCAGGATGATCGCGCGTTCCTTCGGCAGGCTGGTCTCGCTCCGCATCGTGTGCTGCAGCATTCCGCGCACGCCGCGGATGAGCTCGTCGCGCGCCGAGGCCACGACTTCCGAATCGCCGAGAGCGACGACGATCGCCGGGAACTCGGCGTAGTTGGCGGCCACCGTCTTCGCGTCGAGCCGCTCGTAGCGCAGCCAGGCGTCGCGCCCCGTCTCCGCGCGCAGCGGCGAAGCAATCGCAGGGAGCACCAGCAGCAGACCAAGCAATGCGCCGCGCCAACGGCTGAGGCCGTACAATCGCGATGACTGAAGCGTCGAATCGCCTTCCGATGACGGTGATGAAGGCATGGAACGGACCGAAGAAATTATGCCTGGGCTGCCTGCCGCGAAAACCCCTTCGCGCTCAGTGAATCATTACGCAGCCACTGCCGAGTGGGTTTGCCTCACACGCGGCGTGGTGAAAATCGACGCTAAATTATAGGTCACGACAGGGTACATTCCCTACGCCCGCAGCCGGCTCCAATGTGGCCAATTGTTGCGATTGCGTGGCGAAAAGCAATGGTCCAAGCCTCGTTTTCCGCCGCCGTTGATCCGTGACATCAACATACAATAATGCTAAAATGCGCGGTAGGAGTCCCGCCTTCCCCACCGCCTTCATGGCAGCCCTGCCCAAATCGCCTCGCTCGACCGACACCTATTGAAGGCGCTTCGGAAGACCCACCTGCGAGCGCACGCGTCGATGACTTCGAGCGGTAGAAACTCACGGCCCGGACACGTCACGTTGCGCGGAATAGCGCGACTGCTGATTGCCTGGGGATGGTTGGCGCCGATCCTTGCAACCGCGCGCTCCGCCGACGAGCTCCCGGCCGCCGCGCGATTTCGCGAGAAGGTCCAGCCGATTCTTGACACGTACTGCTACGGTTGCCACGGGTACGGAACCAGCGAAGGCGGCCGCACGCTCGACGCGTTTGCCTCCGACGAAGCAATGCTCGCCGACCGAGCGCTGTGGTGGGCCGTGCTGAAAAACGTCCGCGCCGGTGTGATGCCGCCCGCGGGTGAAGAGCGGCCGAACGACGACCAGCGGCGGCAGCTTTTCGATTGGATCAAGTTCGATGCGCTCGGCATCGACCCCGCGAATCCCGATCCGGGCCGCGTCACCTTGCGCCGCCTCAATCGCAGCGAGTATCGCAACACCATTCGCGATCTGATGGGTGTCGACTTCAACACGTCGGACGAGTTTCCGGCCGACGATTCCGGCTACGGGTTCGACAACATCGGCGACGTGCTCACCGTTTCGCCGCTGCTCATGGAAAAGTATCTCGAGGCGGCCGAACGAATTGTCGACGACGCCGTGCCGCAAAAGCCGCCGCACCCAAAAGATTCCTTCAGGAACAAAAAATACCGCCGCGTCTTTCCCAAGGGGCCGGCGCCCGACAATGCGGCTGAGCGCGAAGCGTACGCGCGCGAAATCCTTGCCGCTTTCGCTCGCCGCACCTACCGCCGCCCGGTCGATGAACAAATGGTCGAACGGCTTGTCGAAATCGCCAAGGCAACCTATGCGGCACCCGGCGAATCGTTTGAAGCTGGGATTGCGGATGCGATGACCGCCGTGCTCGCTTCACCGCGGTTCTTGTTCCGCGTGGAAGAATTGGCGGCCGCGTCGCCGGAGGAGAAGTTCCCGCTCATCGATGAGCATGCGTTGGCCTCGCGGCTTTCGTATTTCTTGTGGTCGTCAATGCCCGATGACGAGTTGTTCGAGCTGGCCGACCGCGGCGAACTCCGTGCGAATCTCCAGGCGCAAATCGAGCGCATGCTCAAACATCGCCGCTCCGGCGAACTTGCTGGGAACTTTGCCGGCCAATGGCTGCGCTCGCGCGACGTGGAGCGCTTTGAAGTCGACTTGAGGTTCGGCCACGACCTGGCGGAGTCGATGAGCCGCGAAACGGAAGCCTATTTTGAGCACATCGTGCGCGAGGATCGCAGCGTTCTCGAGCTGATCGACAGCAATTACACGTTCCTCGATGCGCGGCTTGCGGAACACTACGGGATCGAAGGCGTCAAGGGCCGGCGGATGCGACGTGTCGAGCTTCCGGAAGGCAATCCGCGCGGCGGTGTGCTGACGCAAGGCACGCTGCTTGTGGTCACCTCGAACCCAACGCGCACGTCTCCGGTCAAGCGCGGCCTCTTCATACTCGACGACATCCTTGGAACACCCCCGCCGCCTCCGCCGAAAAACGTGCCGCTGTTGGAAGATGCCGCGAAGTCGATCGACGATCACAAACCGACCGTGCGCGAACTGCAGGAATTGCATCGCAAAGATCCACTCTGCCATTCCTGCCACGCGCGGATGGATCCGCTCGGTCTGGCCCTCGAGAATTTCGACATGCTCGGCAAGTGGCGCGAGAAGGAACACGATCAACCGATCGATCCGTCGGGAGCGCTGCTCACGGGCGAGCATTTCGACGATGTTCGGCAATTGAAGTCGATTCTGAAAACCGAGCGCCGGCTCGATGTTTATCGCTGCCTCACCGAGAAACTGCTAACCTATGCGCTGGGGCGGGGTTTGGACTACCATGATGAACACACCGTGGACCAAATCGTGGAACGCCTCGACTGCGAGCAAGGAAAGTTTTCTGCCCTGCTCACCGGCATCGTTGAATCGGCGCCATTCCAGCGACAACGCCGCGACCCATAAAGCCGCGACGGGCACCGCCCGCAGGGTGGTCGGTCGCGGATAGTGCAATTGCATGAGGTCAACGTCATGGCGACAAACAAGTTCACGGATCGACAACTGGCCGCCGAGCGGCAATGGTCGCTCAGCCGACGGCACTTCCTGCGCGGGCTGGGCGCTTGCGTGGCGCTGCCCGCGTTACCGTCGTTACTGCCCAGGGTTGCTCACGCCGAAGCGGCGGCAACGGTTGGCGCGCCGCGGCGCATGGCATTTATCACGATTCCAAACGGCGTGAATCAAGAGCACTGGTGGCCGAAGGGCACCGGCAAGGAATTCCAATTGGCGGCGACGATGGAGCCGCTGGCCCCGCTCAAAGATCAAATTCAAGTCATCGCCGGACTCGACCACATCAATGCCACGGCCGGCCCCGACGGAGCGGGCGATCACGCTCGTGCCAGCGCTTCGCTGCTCACCGGTTGCCGCGCGAAAAAAACATCCGGCGCCGACATTCGATTGGGCACTTCGATCGATCAACTTGCCGCTCAGCAAATTGGCCATCTCACCCGTTTTCCGTCGCTCGAACTGACCTGCGACAACGTCCGCAACTCCGGCAACTGCGACAGCGGCTACTCCTGTGCGTATCAATACAACGTTTCCTGGCGCTCCGCCATCACGCCGATGCCGCCGGAACGTAACCCGCGGCTGGTGTTCGAACGCCTGTTTGGCTCGGGTTCGCGCGACGAACGTCGCCAGAATCTTGAACATCGCCGTGAACAGCAGCGCTCGATCCTGGACTTCATCCGCGACGACGCCCGGTCGCTGGCTCGCAAAGCGAGCACTCAGGACGGCCGCAAGCTCGACGAGTATCTCACGAGCATCCGCGAGGTCGAGCAGCGCATTGCCCTGGTGGAGCAATTAGGCGAATTGCCAAACCCGAACTACGATACGCCCGAGGGGGTTCCCGACCCGTTTGAAGCGCACATGCGTGTAATGTACGACATGATCGTGCTCGCATTTCAGACCGATTCCACGCGCATCGCGACCCTGATCGTGTCGCACGACGGCAGCAACCGCGCGTATTCGGAGATTGGCGTTGATCGCGGTCATCACGACCTGTCGCACCACGGCGGCGACCAAGAGAAGCTCGACATGATCGCCAAGATCGACAAGTATCACATGCAGCACTTCGCCGCGTTTCTCGACAAGCTGGCCAAGTCGCAAGACGCTGACGGCCATTCGATCCTGCACAACTCGATGATCGCCTACACGGGCGGCAACGCGGACGGCAACGCCCATTCGCACACGAACTTGCCGATGATCCTGGCCGGCAGCGGCGGAGGAGGACTGCAAACCGGCCGCTTCCACCAGTTGCAATCGATGCCAATGTCCAACATGTTTCTCGACATGCTTGACCACATGGACATCGCCGGCATCGATCAATTCAGCGACTGTGACGGCCGCCGCGCCGCAATCTAATCCAACGCCAGTCCAATTGCGCGCCCCAATACCCCCTCCACTTTCGGCTTAGCTATTCGTATGCGCCTAACAACACTATTCGCCCTTGCCATTTGCGTAAACGTCCCTGCGGTCGTCCCGGCCGCGCCGCGCAACGTGGTCCTGTTCGTCACCGACGACCAAGGCCAAGACGCCGGCTGCTACGGCAACCCGGTCATTAAAACGCCGAACCTCGACGCGCTGGCCGCCGACGCCACGCGCTTCAAGTACGCCTATTGCACCACGGCAAGCTGCAGCCCGAGTCGCTCGGTGATCCTCACCGGCCTGTTCAATCACGCCAATGCTCAATACGGCTTGGAGCACGCCTATCACCACTTTCGCAGCTTCGACAACTTTAAGAGCTTGCCCGTTCTGCTGAGCGAGGCCGGCTATCGCACCGCGCGGATCGGCAAGTTTCACGTCGGCCCGGAAAGCGTCTACCGTTTCGACGAACAACTACCCGGCAACCCGCGCAGCCCGGTCGAACTGGCCGACAACTGCCGCGGCGTTATTGAAGACGCTTCGGACCGGCCGTTCTTTTTGTACTTCTGCACCGGCGACCCGCATCGCGGCGGCCGCGCGAACGACCTTCCGCTTCAGCCCGACCGCTTCGGCAACCTGCCACGTGGCGAAACGTATCCCGGCGTCGAGCCCGTGCATTACGACCCGGCCGACGTCATCGTGCCGCCATTCCTGCCCGATACGCCGACGTGCCGCGCCGAACTGGCGCAGTACTACGAGTCGATCTCGCGCGCCGACGCCGGGCTGGGACGGTTGATCGAAATCTTGAAGCAGGCTGGCAAATACGACGACACGCTCATCATCTACATTTCCGACAACGGCATCCCGTTTCCCGGAGCGAAAACCAATGTCTATGAACCCGGCATTCGCCTACCGTGCATCGTGCGGAACCCGGACGCGAAAAAGCGCGGCGTCGTCAGCGAAGCGCTAGTCAGCTGGGTCGACATCACGCCAACCGTTCTCGATTTCGCCGGTGTCAAACCGCCACGCCGCGAAAAACTCCATGGCCGGTCGTTCCTGCCAATACTCGATCAAGAAAAGCCAAGCGACTGGGACGAAATGTATGCGTCGCACACATTCCACGAGGTGACAATGTACTACCCGATGCGCGTAGTCCGCAGCGGCCGCTACAAACTCGTTTGGAACATCGCCCACCCCCTGCCCTTCCCATTCGCATCCGATTTATGGAACTCGGCCACATGGCAAGACAGCCTGCGCATGGGCGACGACGATTTCCGATACGGCAAACGGACGATTGAGACGCTCGCCCATCGCCCGCAATTCGAGCTCTACGACCTCGAACGAGACCCAGATGAAACGCACAATCTCACAACCGATTTACAATATCGCGCCGTGCTCGCCCAACTGCAGCAGAAGTTACGCGACTTCCAGCGCCGGACGGGCGACCCCTGGGAATTGAAGTGGGAGCGGGAGTAGCTGCACCCGGCGGGATCCTCAGTCAAATCGACCAATCCTCGATCAGCAATCCAGGAATGCGACCGAAGTCTTTGCGGTTGCGCGTCACGACGATCGCGGAATTCTCAATCGCAATCGCGGCAATTCGCAGATCGTTTGCCTTGACGCCCAACTTCATTCGACGGAGAGCCTCAAACCGGCCAATGGCCTGCTCCGTGAACGAAAGAACCTGCATGTCCTTGAGCGAACTAACGTTTCGGGTAAATCGCTCGTATGCGTAAGCAAGTTCGCTTCGCGTTTTTGCGCTGCGGCAAAGCGTGAACCAAGAACGTAGTTGTTCCTCAACCGAAATAATCGCTACTGCCAAATCTTGAGGGGGATGCCGTAGTACACGATTTGCTACGACGCGATTGCTCAATTGAAGGAGCGAAAGGATGTCCGTATCCAAGACAAAAAGGCTCATTCCAATTCCTCGGGCCGACTTCGATTCTCTTCAATAAGTTCCAACCATCTCCGAACGAGCGGATCAGATTCGTCGAAGATACCGATAGACTTAGCCCAAGGATGTTCGTTTTGAACCTCGACGGAAGCCACGCTCGCGCCGTTACGAAGTTTTGTGGCAATGCGGTCTTTGAATCGCGCCAACGCGTCCTCGGGGGTGGTGCCCTCTACCACGATCGCGAACGGCTCGCCGCCGCTGGCCCGATAGCCGCTGCCGGGAATGGGTTCAATTAGTACGGGGATCTCCATGATCGTGACTCCAAATGGCGCCAACGTGTTGCAATCTCATTATACATCCTGTCGGCGGGCGGCACCACGACAACCGCGGCCTGTTCAACGTCACGTTCAGTCCTGGTATCCCCGCGGATGCTTCTTATGCCACGCCCAGGCGCTCTCGATGATCTCGCGCATCGAGTAACGCGCTTGCCAATTGAGCTCGCGCTTGGCGGCCGAGGCGTCGGCGACCAGTTTGGGCGGGTCGCCTTCGCGGCGGGCTACGGCGCGAGTTGGAATTGGATGCCGCGTAATCTCGCGACACAGGTCCACGACTTCCTGCACGCTCGCGCCATGCCCTGTGCCCAGATTCAGCTTGAGCGCCATGCCGGGTTGCAATTTTTCAATCGCGGCCACATGTGCGGTGGCCAGATCGTCAACGTGGATGTAATCGCGAATGCACGTGCCGTCCGGCGTGGGATAGTCGGTGCCAAAAACTTCGACGTATTCGCGTTGGCCAAGCGCCACCTGCAAGATGAGTGGAATGAGATGTGTTTCGGGATCGTGATCTTCGCCAATTGTCCCATCCGCCGCCGCGCCGGACGCATTGAAGTACCGCAGCGCCGCGTAGCCAAGACCATACGCATGAGAATAGTCGGCCAGCGCATGCTCGATGACGAGCTTGGTGAATCCGTACGGGCTGATCGGATGCTGCGGATGGTCCTCGGTAATCGGCACGCGCTCGGGAATTCCGTACGTCGCGCAGGAACTCGAAAAAACGATCCGGTTTACACCGGCGTCTCGCATCGCATCCAGAAGAGAGAGCGATCCCACAATGTTGTTCTGATAGTAAATTGCCGGCTCGCGCACTGAAACGCCGACGTAGGCGAACGCCGCGAAGTGCATCACGGCGTCGATTCGGTGCTCCGTGAGCAGGCCCGCAATGCGCTTGCGATCGATCAAGTCGGCCTCGACAAACCGCGCCCTTCCAATTGCCGGGCGATGTCCCTCCGCCAGGTTGTCGACGATCAACACATCGTGCCCGCATTCAGTCAACAGTTTTGCCGAATGCGACCCCACGTAGCCCGCGCCGCCGGTAACTAGAACACGCATTTTCTCGGATCCTTAACAATCGCAGCAATAGTTTGTGATGACACGGTATCGCAAGGAAATGAACAGGAGGGAACGGAGATAACAGAGGTAGAACTAGTTTCGAAACGTAGCTGAAGTTGCAAGACTTCAGAACATCAACTGAATTCTTGCGAATCCAGCTACTCATACATCGAAACCTATTCCAATGACAACCCGCACTCCGTTTCCTCCGTTGCCTCCTGTTCAATCCATATGGTAAGTCCCTGATGTATCTGACTGTATTGCAAGTGAATAGCCTGCGAGTAGGATAACACTCTTCGGCATCCGCGCGAATGTCTGCGCGAGTCGTGACGTTTTGGTTTTCGTCGCAGAGATATAAATTAAGGTGCTCCGCATGGCAAAATCGGACGGTCGAAAATTCGCGATTGGCGTTGACTACGGAACCAACAGTGTGCGCGCGCTGGTCGTCGATGTTGCCGACGGCGCGGAGATCGCGACGCACGTTTATGACTATCCAGGCGGCGAGGCGGGCGTTCTGCTCGACTCGAAGGATCCGAATCTCGCGCGCCAAAACCCGGCCGACTACATCGAGGGATTCTACAAATCGGTGCGGCGAACGGTCGCGGCGGCCAAACGCAAACGCGGTTTCCAGCCGGACAACGTCATCGGCATCGGCGTCGATACGACCGGCTCGACGCCCATCCCGGTCGATCGCGACGGCACGCCGCTCGCGCTGTTGCCCAAGTTCAAAAAGCGGCTCGCGGCCCAGGCCTGGCTGTGGAAGGATCACACCGGCCATGCCGAAGCGGCCGAGATCACGGCGAAGGCCAAGTCGGACGCCGACCGATACCTCGCTAATTGTGGTGGCACGTACTCCAGCGAATGGTACTGGTCGAAGATTCTGCATTGCAAACGCGAAGATCCAAAGACCTTCGCGACCGCATATAGTTGGGTCGAGCTCGCCGATTTCATTCCGGCGTACATCACCGGCAATACGAATCCGCACACGATGAAGCGCGGCATCTGCGCCGCCGGCCACAAAGCGATGTACGGCGCCGCATGGGGCGGCCTGCCCAAGCCCGATTTTCTCGCAGCGATTGACCCCGAATTGGCGGCGGTGCGCGAACACTACTCGAGCGAAGTCGTGCCGGCCAACCAGGTGGCCGGGCACTTGACCGCGACTATCGCGAAAAAGGTTGGTTTGCCGGCGGGTGTGACCGTTGCTGTTGGCGCGTTCGACGCCCACATGGGCGCCGTCGGCGCTGGCATTCGGCCGGGCACACTCGTGAAAATCATCGGCACGAGCACGTGCGACATGATGGTCGCGCCGATGGACCGCGAACTGCCGGAAATTCCTGGCCTGTGCGGCGTCGTACCCGGCTCGATCATCCCCGGCATGTACGGCCTCGAAGCGGGCCAGTCGGCCGTGGGCGACATCTTCAATTGGTTCACGCGCTACCTAACGCCCGCCAAATACGGCTCTAAAGGCGACGCACATGCCAACCTCACGCGCGACGCGGAAAAGCTCGAACCCGGCGAAAGCGGCCTCCTCGCGCTCGACTGGAATAACGGCAACCGCACGATCCTCGTCGACCCGCTGCTCACGGGTTTATTGATTGGCCAGACGTTGCACACGCAAGCGCCGGAAATCTATCGCGCGCTCGTCGAAGCCACGGCGTTCGGCGCGCTCACGATCATCAACCGGTTCGAAGAGTACGGCGTGAAAGTCGAGGAGGTCGTCAATTGCGGCGGCATCGCGGAGAAAAACCCATTCGTGATGCAAATCTACGCCGATGTGTGCAATCGGCCAATGAAAATCAGCCGCTCCGCGCAAACGTGCGCGCTCGGGGCCGCGATTTTTGGCGCCGTGGTTGGCGGCGCGTATTCGAGCGTGCAGGCCGCCCAGGAAAGAATGACCGGCGTCAAAAAGCAAGCGTTCCATCCCCACGCCGGCCGGGCCGCCGTGTATGCCGAATTGTACAAGCTGTACCGGGAGCTGCACGACGCGTTCGGTCTACCCGGTCAGCGCGACTCGCTCAACCGGGTGATGAAAGAGCTCATTTCCATTCGCAACCGCGTGCGAAAGGGTTGATGGTTCGGTGCCGCTGCGAACTTGTTAGCAGTGCGGCCGCAGCGAATTGCTTGCAAGTTGTCCCAATGTTGGGCTGCAAGCTGAAGGCTTAAAGAACACTGCTGGACAAGCCAGCAGTGGCACCCGCGCAGGCCGCATCACACGCGTTTCAGCCAGGCTGTTGCTACCGAACAATTGGAGATGTTCGCCGACATGGCCGGCGTCGAATTGCTAGTGATCGACAGCGACGCAACACTGCGAGATTTCAGCAATCAGTTGCGTTGGAGCGAATCCTACTACCATTTTGCCGTGTCCTAGTATGACGCGCTCCTGCTGTCCGCGCGCACAGTAAGCGCGGAGCAGGCGTCTTTCGCCGGTTGCGGTTTGGTTCGGGTTGTCAAAGAGCTGCGCTTGCCGGGTGTCGGCAAGGTTCATCAAAAAAATGAAGGGGATCCCCTCCGGGTGCAAACTTCCGGAGCTCCGCGCACATGACCTCAGGCCACGTAGGGCGTCCCGGCGGGACGAATTATCTACATAGCACGCAGAGACGCGGGAGGTCCGCTGCAAATCGTTCCCGACCCCTAGGGTGCGCTTCTCAGCGGCCACCGGGTAAGGGGCAGCAACTGTAAGCGCGGGCCTATCGAGAACGGGCGGTTCCGCGCGCCTCTGATCGTCGACACCTGGCGATCATGCGAGGGTATTTATAGCAGATAGTGAACAAATAGTCAATACACAGATTTGGCCACCCCCGGAAGATGAGGAGAGGGGGGAGAAGGGGAGAGGGGAAGAGGCGGAGACGGGGAGACCTTCGGTCAGCGATGTGTACGGGGTCGTAAGACCGGCGCACAACAGAGTCTTTTGACATGAGTTTAGAGACACCGTTGGCCTGTAGCCCTCACAGCTGCCAGATTCGTACGACAAGTGCCGACAATGGAACCCTTTTCAACGTTGGGTTCCAGGCGACTCAGAGTCGATGCCACGGCCCGAAGTGCCTGCTGCGCTCGCGGTATGTAGCTCTGCTATAATCACACGGTCCGGCCTACCAGTATTGACGGCCACCTCTATGAGCGATGTTACACAGATCCTGTCACGGATAGAGTCCGGCGACCCGAGCGCCGCCGACCAACTCTTGCCGTTAGTATACGATGAATTGCGCCGACTGGCGGCGCAGAAATTAGCCCACGAGAAGCCCGGGCAGACGCTTCAGGCTACGGCGCTTGTGCATGATGCGTATCTGCGGCTGGTCGATGTCGAACAGGCGCAGCACTGGAACAGCCGCGGGCACTTCTTTGCGGCGGCGGCCGAGGCGATGCGTCGGATGCTCGTCGAGCGGGCGCGACGAAAAAAGCGACGGCGCCATGGTGGCGGACGCAATCGCGTCGATCTCGACACCGAGCTTCTTATCTCCGACGACACCGACGATGTCATGCTGTCGGTCAATGATGCACTCGACCAACTTGCCACCGATGAGCCCCAAGCTGCCGAAGTCGTCAAGCTTCGCTACTTCGCTGGCCTGACGATCGAGGAAACCGCCGCCGCCATGAATATTTCCGTTCGAACGGTCAATCGACATTGGACCTACGCCCGTGCGTGGCTTTACGAGCAACTTAACTGAGTCGCGATCAAGAATCATCATTTTTTGTGGCACGATTCGCTAGCCAACGTCGCACTGTCTTTTAGCGGCGCCCTTGTTGGGTCGGAGATGGATGCTATGCCTGCACAGTCGCCGAACGTCCGACCGATTTTCGAGCGGGCGTTGGAAATCGCGTCCGATGCCGAGCGGCAGGCGTATCTCGACGGTGCCTGTGATGCTCAACCGGAGCTGCGTGGCAAGGTCGAGGCCCTTCTTCAGGCCCACGTCGCAGCGGGCAGTTTCCTCGGCGAGCCCGCAATCTCCGTCAACGAGACCCGCCCCTTCGATCCAATTGCCGAGCAGCCGGGCATTACGATCGGCCCTTACAAGCTGTTGGAGCAGATCGGCGAAGGCGGGTTTGGCGTGGTGTTCATGGCCGAGCAAGAGCGGCCGGTGCGCCGCCGAGTGGCCTTGAAAGTAATCAAGCCCGGCATGGACACACGGCAGGTGATCGCCCGCTTCGAGGCCGAGCGGCAAGCGCTGGCGCTGATGGACCACCCGAACATCGCGCATGTGCTGGAAGCGGGGGCGACCGACAGCGGCCGGCCCTACTTCGTGATGGAACTGGTCCGCGGTATTCCGATCACGCAGTTCTGCGATCAGAACCGGCTCACCGTCGATGAGCGGCTGAAACTCTTCATGACGGTCTGCCATGCCGTGCAGCACGCCCATCAAAAAGCAATCATCCACCGCGACATCAAGCCCAGCAACGTGCTCGTGACGCTGCACGACGGCCAGCCGGTCGCCAAGGTGATCGACTTCGGCGTGGCCAAGGCCACCGGCCAGCGGCTCACCGAGAAGACGCTCTTCACGGCCTTTGCTGAGATGATCGGCACACCGCTCTACATGTCGCCCGAGCAGGCCGAAATGAGCGGGCTCGACGTGGACACGCGCAGCGACATTTATTCGCTGGGCGTGCTGCTGTACGAATTCTTAACCGGGACCACGCCATTTGACAAATTGCTCCTGCAGAGAGCCGGCTACGACGAAATCCGCCGCATCATCCGCGAAGAAGAGCCGCCCAAGCCGAGCACGCGGATCAGCACACTGGGCGCAACGGCTAGCATGGTCTCGACGCAACGAAAGTGTGAACCTGACAAGCTGCGACGGCTCGTGCGCGGCGAGCTGGATTGGATCGTGATGAAATGCCTCGAAAAGGACCGCAACCGCCGCTACGACTCAGCCGGCGCCCTGGCTCGGGACATCGACCGCTATTTGCGCAACGAGCCGGTGCAAGCCTGTCCGCCGTCTGCGACGTATCGATTCCGCAAGTTTGCTCGTCGCAACAAAGTCGCGCTGCTGATTAGCGCGGTCGCCGCGTCAGCGCTGGTGCTGGCGCTGCTCGTGGCCGGGGCGGGCGTGAGGATCGCCGCGCTGACGGAGAAAAATTATGAGCTGGAGGGGTACCGGACTGTGTACGTGACCAGCGAACCGGCAGGCGCACGTGTGGCCTTCGTGCCGATCGACGAGCGGACCGGCGAGCCGAACCCCGACCCCGCCGGTATCGTCCGCCCGCGCGGAACGACGCCGCTGACACTCGAATTGAAAACCGGTAACTATTTTGTAGAAGCTGTTTTGCCCACCAGCGCAGGGTTGCCAGATTTTGCCGAAGTGTACAGGAGCGTGCCCAAGCCGCGCGCAACGCCCCACGCAATGGCCCAGTTAGATTGGCGATACGATCGCGAGCAAACGGTTCCGCTGCGAAAGATTGAGATTCTGACAACTGCGGAGATCGTGGCCAACATGGTCCGCGTGCCAATCGACGAGGCGACCAGACACGATAATCCGTTGCTGCCGAAGGTGCTGTACGTGGATGCAAAAGAGACCACGCCCGACGATTATCCGGCTGCGAGCGTTTTCTTCGGCGCAGCCAATCGGGCGAGAAGCCTTTCCAAGCGATTACCAAGCGCTGCTGAATACGATGCGATTTTGGAATACGCGAAGCGACATCAATTGACGATGGTTGGCTCGGAGGAGCAGGCCGCCGTGCAGGATTTGTTTGGAGGCGCACCCGAATGGACCACGTCCAAATACGTCGATAGCCGCAAACACGCATTAAACGAGTTAAGCGATCACCTTGTTCTTAAGGGTTACGGCGATATCGATCGTTTTCCGGAACTTCTCCGAAGTGCGGATGGGCAATTGCTCGGCTCACCTCAAGAGCCATCGCCAATGATCGGCTTTCGCTGCGTGCGCAGCGGCGCGCCGCGCTTCGTGACAGAGTGATTTTGGCCGACGCCAACCAGTATCCCGAAGGGATTCAATCATTCAGCCCAGGGTTGGTCGACTCGGCGACCTACCCTGGGTAATCTTCCCCGCGGATCATCTACCCTGAAAGGGTTGCATCGCGCGTGGATGCAACCCTTTCAGGTTAGTTTAATAATGTTTCGGGCCGCGAACCCAGGGTAGTCCGCCGGCGGCGGACAACCCTGGGCTGAATGATACAATCCCTTCGGGATTGGGCCCGGGGTGCTTTCGCGGAGTTTTGAATCGAAGTGGCTACTTAAGCCACACAATTCCTCTACGATCTTCCGTCTCGACGCGATAGTCGATCGCGAACTGCCGTCCGCGGCGTCGCTCCCCTTTGCTGAATTCAGCGGCTGTTATGTCCTCTGCTGAATTGATTTGGAGGCACAGGTGGAACGTCTTTCCATGCAACTTGCTGTCTGGATCATTAATTGTAATTGGCAGAGCTATTACCAGTATCTCGTGATCGATTTCGAGTTCCGATGGAATCATTTCCTCAGGGATCCTATGATATTGCGGCGGCTCGACCCAGTGGAGACTCGGATTCGTAAGCTTGGCGTTTTTTAGTCCCCGCAATACAGTATCCCGGGCCCCGGAGGCCGAGAGATGCATACCGTGCCCAGGCAATGACTCTTCGCTCACGAAGCCACCCTGGTAGCTTTCGCATGCTTGAAGAACGCAACTCTGCGGCAATTGACCGTACGGCAATCCGTACCACAGTTCCTCCTCGCCTTGCTGACAAGGGGCACTAATAAAGGTCAGGCACACATATAGGTCGTTAGGACCGGGATAATCGAGCCACAACTCTTGGACACAGTGGCATGGCGGCCCTTGTTCGGGGCGGTAGTTTCTAGGAGAAGCGGAAGCTCTTCGCTGTTCCGCCGACCTTGCATCCTTCTGGGACGCGTTGGCCGTCGGCTCATCGCCCGATGTCCTGCCGACGAGCACCACCAATAATAGCAGGGAGAGAAAATTCAAACGGCGCATGCAACGCTCCTTTCGTTAAACGTGATGGATCTCAAGAGCCTATCAGCGAATTCGCGATTCACTATCCCAGTTCAAGGGGCAAACATCGTACACTCGTCGCGCGTGGCGAGCGATTTCAGCACAACCACGTCCATCGAATCGTCCACTGCGTGGACCGAGCTATCGCAGTATAGCAGATGGACGATACCGGCGTGGGGCGATACGAGCGGGTTGTTCGCCCCGCGGTCTTCGTAGATACCAGACAACTCGTAGCGGCGCTCGTTCAGGCCGTAACGCACGGTGGCCAGATTGTACGATGGCGAAAATGAAGAGCCGTAATTGGGCGGCACGCCTAAGGCATTGGTGCCGCAGATCCAGCCGTTCGGGTAGCCGCCGTCGATACGCATCTGCGTGCCGAATCGTTGCCAATACGCAAAATCCGACTGCTCGCCGACCAGCAGCGTATTGGTAAGCCCATCGCTGATTCGCCGCGGGCCGATCACCGTATTGGGAACCAGCACGCCGCCGGCGGAGATCTCGCCGTCGCTGCGGCAGCAGGGGCTGACACGCGTTTCTGGGAAGCCGTCGTGGCTGCTGGCGCCTGAGATGCCGACGTAGGATGGCGCGGCCAGTTGAAAACCGCCCGCCGTCGCGAAGTGGTCAATCGAACTGGAGGGGCAGAACCAGAACTCCGGCGCGAACCCGTGGGCCAGCTCGCCGTTGTGCGGATTGAGCTGCACCCAGCCGGTCCAGGCGCCCGTGCGATCGAGCCGGTCGGCCAAGTCGCTTTGCTCCAAGTACGGCAGCACATCGGCCCACCACGACAGGCCGTACATCAGCGTCGGCGCGAGCTTGCGGTCGTAGCGTCCCTCGGCCCCCTTGGGGAAGTGCCGGTGGGTGGATTCATAATTCAACAGGGCGATGCCGATCTGCTTCAGGTTATTGCGGCACGCGCTCGCGCGGGACGCCTCGCGCCCGGCTTGAATGGCCGGCAGCAGCAGGCCGGCCAACATGCCGATGATGGCGACCACGACCAGCAGCTCGACGAGCGTGAAGGCCCGCCGTAAATGGGGTCGGGTCTCGTTGGCGACGATAAATGTAACGCGCGTCATGGTCGTA
>JAKEIB010000051.1 GCA_022614705.1 Planctomycetota bacterium
ACGTCGAATAGGCGCCTACGCTCATGGCGCGCGCCTTGTCCCATGATATTATGTACTTGTCCAGGCCAATGTTGCAGATTTATTGCGATGGGCCATACGTCGTCGAATAGCTCGCGTCCGTTGTGCGTGGGTCTCCCGAAGTGCAGCGCATCGAATCACCATAGGCCTCCCGGCTTCGGCGCTATGGAGACCTTCGATCGTGCGAGTGGCTCGGTCAGAGATCGCCCACAACTCGCGACACGGCCAGAGTAATAGCTGGTTCAAATTAGCGCAGCCAGTTCTCGACTCGCAAGTCCGGCACGCGCTCGAAGTCGCGTAGGTTCGCCGAGAGCAGCAATGCACGCTCCTCCAGTGCGATCGACGCGATTTTCAAGTCCATGGTGCCGATTCTGACACGTTCTTTCCGAAGTGTTTCAAACCGATCGGCCGCCGGTTCGTTGAACGGCAGGATTCGTAGCTCGCCGAAGAAGTGGATCATTCCCACGAGCCGTGTGTAGTACAGAATCTGGTTATGAGCCTTACGCGCTCGATGGATTGCCGCCAGCCAACCACGCATTTGTTCCTCAACCGAAATGACAGTCGTGACAAAGTTTGGATCGCCCGACTCCTTCATATTTGCTGAAAGGATTACATAATGCGCGTGCTCTGGCCTTTGCAGCACGTTCACATGATCGGTGTCGAGGATTATCATCTATGTGAGCGGCGCTTCCTTTTTATTCCTCTGCGTGCGCGCCGTCGATCGGCTTCACGAATCTTGCGACCCTCCTCTTGGATCTCTTTCATGATTGGATCGTTAGCGAACATCCCTACAACGGATTTCCAGTCATCGCGCCCCGCCTCCCCAAAGGGACGCAATCGGCCAGAAATACGCGCAACTTCCTTTTCCAAGGCGGCGACGCGTTCTTCTAAAGTCTGTAGTGACATCGCTGGTCCTCCTCAAATTTGCGGCATCGTTCAATTATAGCTGATAGACCGTCCAGGACCCAATCAAGTTCGCGAGCACGTGCGTCAATTACTGCAACAAATCCGTGAACTGAAACTTCGCCCCGTCGAATAGCCCACGGTCGCTGAGCTTCAGTGCCGGAATCACTAACAAGGCCATGAACGACAACGTCATGTAAGGGGCGCGGAGCGGGGAGCCCCAGACTTTGACGAGCTTGTCGAGTTTCGAATAATCGCGGCCGACTTCCGCACAAGTGCCAGTGGCCATGAGTCCCGCTACCGGGAGGGGCAAAACCTCGGCGACTCCGTCAGCCACACACGCCGCGGACAATCCGCCATCGGCCTCCATCACTAAATTAACGGCCGCCGCAATGTCCGCATCATCCGCGCCGACCGCGATCACGTTGTGCGAGTCATGCGCCACGCTCGAGGCCATCGCCCCGCGCTGCAGTCCGAAATCCTTGATGAATGCGATTGCCGGCGGGGCTTTGTAGTATCGATTCACCACCACCAGTTTAAGAATGTCGAGCTCCAACTGCGCGTGGACCGCGTCGTTGATGACCTGCACGGGAAACTCCAGCCGGTTCGTAATCAGCTGCCCGTCAAGGGCTTCAATCACTTGTAGCTTGAGTCGCGAATCGGCCGGGGCCGAAACTTCGATGTCCGCCGCGCTAATCGTGGTCGGAACGAAGTTGTTGACGACCCGCGGCTCAACACGCTCGATCGTCGTAGCACCATTCTCCGCGACCAGCCGGCCGTCAATCCACGTTCGCAGCACGTTGAACTCTTTCAGCGAATCGACCTCGATAAAATCCGCCGGATCGCCGATCCGCAGTCGCCCCACATCCAGCTTGTAGTGCTCGATCGGCACGATGCAGGCCGCGAGCAGCGCATCGTACAAGTTGATCCCGCGCTCCACAGCCCGCCGCACCAGCTTGTTGATGTGTCCTTCGAGCAGCTCGTCCGGATGCTTGTCGTCGCTGCACAGCATGGTCATGCCGGGATATTCGCCCAGCAGCGTATACAGCGCATCGAAATTCCGCGCCGCCGAGCCCTCGCGAATCAAAATCTTGCAACCGGCAGCTAATTTGTCGAGCGCTTCCTCCTTCGTGAAGCACTCATGATCGGTCGTAATTCCGGCCGCGATGTACCGCGCCGCCTCGTCGCCGCGCAGTCCCGGCGCGTGACCATCGACTCGCTTCCCTCGATCGTGCGCCGCCTTCACCTTCGCCAAACACACCGGGTCGCCGTGCAGAATGCCCGGGAAGTTCATCATCTCGCTCAGGTAGCGAATCCGCGGGTCGTCGAGCAGCTCGGACACCTCGGCCACTGAGATCTCCGCGCCGGCCGTCTCGAACGACGTCGCCGGCACGCACGATGGCGCCCCGAAGTTGAATTTGAATGGCACGTGCGACGCGTTCTCCAGCATGTACCGCACGCCGGCCACGCCCAGCACGTTGCCAATCTCGTGCGGGTCGCTCACGGTCGACACCGTGCCATGCACCACGGCCGCGCGTGCGAACTCGCTCGGAGTGAGCATCGAGCTCTCAATGTGCACGTGCGCGTCGATGAAACCGGGCAGCAGATAATTCCTGGGCCGCGCACTGGTCTCCGTGATCGCTGCGATGCGTCCGTTTTCCACGCGCACATCCGCCGCGTACGTCCGCCGGCCAGCGATGTCGACGACGTTCCCGCCGACGGTAAATGACTCGCTCATCACGACTCGCTTTCGACGCACTGCGGTTGAGCCTGTTCAGATTCAAAATGGCCAACGATCGCCTCGACCAGGGCCAGATCCTGACGTGGCAATACGGTTCGCAGATCCAACACCAGCCGATCGCCTTCCACGCGACCGAACACTGGTAGCGGCAGCGAACGCAATCGCTGATCGAGTGCGCCAATCTGGCCGTCACTGGCCACGAGCGACACGCCATACGACGGACATCCGCCGTCGTGAGCCAAGGCGGCCGATATCGGGCTCCGCGTTTCAATTGCCACGGCCGACGCGACTCCCAACGCTCCCGAAAGTTGCGGCGCAATTCGTTCGGCACGATTACGCAGATTCTCCAACGGCGCAGTGAGCAATTGCCACGCCGGTAATGCGTATGTGCCTCGCTCCGAATCATCATGACATTCGAGCGTCGCCGCGAGCGCCGCCGACCGCAACGCGTCGAGCCGCAACGCGGACGATAACGGATGTTGCGAAACGCGTCCCATCACCGCGCGGCCTCCCAATAGAATGCCGCACGCCGGCCCGCCGACGAAGCCGTCGCCGCGAACTACCACCAGATCGACACCCGCTGCAATCGCGGCCCGAGCCGAGCACCGCGGCAGGCCGAGCGCCACGGGCGGATCGTACAGCGGCGCTATGCCCAAAGCTTCGATCAGCAACAGCTCACGATCGCGCGCGAGTCCCACCAGCTCTTCCCGCTCGACGGCCGCCGTTTCGCCAATGACGCGATACTCGTCGGGGCACAGCTTCAGAATTGCAGCCGTGCGCAGCGAGACGGCCGCCTCGTAATCTGTTGTCAGCGTACGATTGGTGGTGCCAACCTCTCGCAGTTGCGCGCTCGCCACCGCGGCCAGTTTGGGCAGCGGTTCCGCGAGGCCCAAATCGCCAACTTCCGCGCGGGCGACCAGCACTTCGCGATCGGCCGCGAGCGCCGTCATTGCCAGCCAGATTGCGCTCGAATAACTGTGAATCACCGCGGCCGCTTGAGCGCCCGTCAGCCGACAAAGCTGCGATTCAACGCTGGCTGGTGATTCCGTGCCGCCCACCGCCGACTCCGCCGAAAACTCGCGACCCACTGCGACGACGCGTTCCAAGGCGGCGTCCGCCAGTGGCCGGCTGGTCCACGGCGATCCCCAGATGCGGCCAGTCGCATTGATGGCCGTGCCCAGCGTTTGCTGTTGCCGCGAAACGATGTAGCGCGCCGCCCGCTCCGCCAGCTCTCGAACTGACGGCAACTGCACGTCGGCCGCACGACGACGCAAGTCATTCCGCAGCTCGTCGAGAAATGACCGCACCCCGCCGGCAACCACGCTCCGGTTCCACCGGTCCGCCAACGCCCGAATCGGCGGTTTGTCTAAGAGGTCCGACACCGACGGCAACCGGTTCAACAATTCGGGCGGTTTGATGGCCACGGCGCATCTCCATATTTCTGTAGCGGAATTCGCAAGAACTCCGATTGTGCGCGATTCTGTCTGAAGTCTTGCGACTTCAGCTACATTCAAAGCTACGGTTCAGCCTCGTCCGCTCCCTCCGCCTCGTCCACCTTCTCACCGTCGCCCGCTTCGGAATCCTTCTCAGCCTCCACCTTCGCGACCATGCCTTCCGGCGGCTTTTCGAGCTTACGAACTTCAAGGCCTTCATACCGCAACATCGGCCCGTCGTACCAGTAGTTGCCGCCCAGCGCGACGACTTCCGTCTCCAGTGGCCCGTCCGCTTCAATTTCGATGGCGTCCGCCACGCGTTTGTCGTTCACGTACGCGCTGATCGTGTTGTCCCAGCGTTCGATGTGAAACGTGTTGGCGTCTTCCACATTGACCGGATTCTGCGCCACCGTCTCTTCACGGCGCAAGAGGGCCGCGTAATCGCCGTCAAAGAACAGTCGCAGTGAATTCGACATCCGTCCATTCGGCTGGCCGAAGTAAACGCCGATGTTGGCCTTGCCGTAGGGGCGTTTCACGAACGCCACTTTGCCGCGCAGCTCAAAGCGCGGGCCGAGCTGCTTGTCGTGCACGAGCCGCAGTCCGTTTTCCTGCGGCTCGGCAATAAGTCGACCGTCATTGTCCACCGACCATTTGCCGCCCAGGTTTCGCCACCCGCTGAGTTGCTCGTCCAGCGGCAGCGCGGTCCATTCGCCCTTGCCGAATTGGTCGTCGAACTCCAGGCCGCGCAATCGCCCGCGGAAGTACGTGGTCACCTGCCTGCGATCGCCCGCTTTCAATGTCAGGTCCTCATACTTCGCTTTGGCTTCGTCGAATTTGCCGGCCGCCGCCAATTGTTCCGCCTCCGCCGTGCCGCCAGCCAGCTCGCCCGAGCGCGCATAGATTTCGCCCAACACGTCCGCCGATTTTAAGCCGAATCGCGCGAAGGCCGTCTCGTCCGGCTCGCCTTTCACCGATTCCAAAAACTGCCGCGCGTCTTCCCAACGCTCGCATCGCACGGCGGCCGCCACCTTGAACGCGCGATACCAATCGTCGTGGCCCGCCATGGAAGGCTCGCCCAGATACCCGTCGGCCAGCGTTTGCAGATCCTCGTACACGCCCGGCGTTTTGTAGTAATCGAACGTCGAGCCGATGTCTTTGACGATGTGATCGAACGCCTGGATATAGACGAATGGCACGTGCGTATCGAACCGACCCGTATCGAGACATTCGCGCCCCAGCGCGTACAACTGCTGGTGACTGCCGCCCCAGCGCGGCATGAGCGACCATAGCAACGCGTTGTACGCCGGGATGTGATCGAGCTCCGCCGTCACCGCCCGGTCGAACCAGAAGCGCGGCGTCTCCTCCGGCGCCGCATGCCCGGCCATCGCCACGCCGATCATACTTGCCGCCGACTCGGGCCATTCGGGATTCAAGTTCCAGGCCTCGCTGAGGTGATCGCGCGCCGCCGCCATGTGCCTCTCGAAACCCTTCCAACCTTCCTCGGTGACTTCGTTGGCCCAGCCGCCGCCACGCGCCTTCCACGCCAGCCGAGTTTCCAGCCGGGCCGACGCCATTTGCCACAGCCACGGGTAGAGATGCGTATTGATCCGCTCGACAAGCGGTTGTAGTTTTTCGATCGAGTACTTCTCCAGCGCCGGCGACAACTGGTTGTACATCTGCCGCTGTTCGTCGGGCAGATACGGACCGTCGGCAACCGTCCTCGCCAAATATTCGAGTTCGCGATCGACAAGTTCAACTGCCTCTTCACGGCGATTCAACTCGGTCAGCATCGCGCCCAAATGCCGAGCCGCGGCCGCGCAATATGGAACCTCGTACCCTTCGCTTTCCAGGTTATCGAGGGCGACCTTGAGATATTTCGCGCTTTCCTCGGCCTTGCCCTGGTATTGCAACACGCGCCCGTAGCAATAGGCAAACATGGGATCGTCGCAGCCGGCGTCGATCGCCTGCTTGGCGAGCGGAAGCATCGGCTCGACCTTCGGCTCTTCGTATCCCCGCGCAAATCCCTCAATCCACAGCCGCAAGAATTGTTCCGCCGGATCGTTGTCCGCCGTCGCCGCGTCGCTCGCGGCGCGCTTCATCTGGTACGGTTCGAGAATTACACGCGTTAGAAACTGCGTTTGCTTTTCAAGGTAACTGCGGTTCGTCGGAACGTCCGGCCCAGCGGGAATCTCAGCCCACACGAGCCGCGACACAGCGATGGCCAAAACGACTACCGCAATCCGGCAAAGCGAACCGCGCATGGTCAGACTTCGACTAGCATCCATATCGCCTCCATCATCGCGGCGCTGAAGAGAAAAGTCGGCCCGCCCGCGCAAACGGCCCCAAAACGTACCGGACTCCATTGTGAAATCCGGCTATTTGGGCCGTCAAGGGTTTATGAGCGCAATCCCGCCAGCACTTTCAACCCGCGCTCAATCGTCGCATCGCTGGCCGCGTAAGAAATGCGAAAGTGCGTATCCCGCCCGCTGAAAATCCCGCCGGGAATGATGAGCAGCTCCTGCTCAATCGCGCGGCTAACGAATTCGGTTCCGCTGCCGGCGCCTTTCGGCACTTGCGGAAAGACGTAAAAAGCGCCGCCCGGCTTCGTCACACTGTAGCCGGCCTCTGCGAGGCCGGCCACCACCATGTCGCGCTTCCGTCGATACGCCGCGATGTGCGACGACATATCCACGTCTAGCGCCGTCAGCGCGGCCCATTGAAACGGGTGCGGCGCACACACAAACGTGTACTGCTGCAGCATCGTGAGCTTGTCGATGATCGCCGACGGCCCGTGCACGAAGCCAAGTCGCCACCCGGTCACGCCGTAAGTCTTACTCAAACCGTCCACGACAATCGTCTGATCGTTCCAGCTCGCCGGGCTGACCATTGGTGCGTCGTAACAGAACTCGCGATAAATCTCGTCGCTCACGAGCGCGATATTATGCATCGCCGCCAGCTCGGCCAGCGCCCGCACGTCGGCTTCGCTCGCCACCGTGCCCGTCGGGTTGGCCGGGCTGTTGAGCAGGATCATTTTCGTCCGCGGCGTGATCGCCGCCGCCACGCGCGCCGGATCGATGCGAAAATCTGGATACGTGTCGATCGTCACACACTTGCCGCCGGCCATCCCCACGAGCGCCGGGTACATCACGAAGAACGGATCGAACACGATCACTTCGTCGCCCGGATTGATCATTGCCAGCACGGCGAGCACCAGCCCGCCGCTCGTGCCGGACGTCACCAGAACGCGACGATCGGCCTGGTGATACTGCTCATCGATCCGCGCTTGCAGCCGCGCTCGCAGCTCGGCGATGCCTTGCGTCACGCTGTAGCCGTTCTTGTCGGCGCGAATCGCCGCGATCGCCGCTTCCTTGATCGCATCCGGCACCGCGAAATCCGGCTGGCCGATCGACAGATTGATCGGGTCCGCCATCTTCGCCGCCAGGTCGAACACCTTGCGGATCCCCGACGAATCAAACTTCGCAGTGCGATCGGCTAACCAGGGATGATTCGGCATCGACGTACGTTAGCCTTTCCAGGTCGCCTCGGCGACTCGACGTGGCGAGCTGACCTGTGTTCGCCTCAAAAACAGTCAGGCTGGAAAGCCTAACCTACGCGACCTGCGATTCGGGCTGCACCGCGAGCGACTCAGCATTCAGCGGCAACGTCACAAGCGCCCCTTCCGGCGCGGCCGGCTCGACGACGACCGACTCGCGGCGCGACCCCAATTGTACCAGCGCGACCATCGCCAGCACCCCCGCAATTGCGGCCATTTGTTGCACGCTGATCCGTTCGTGATCGAACGAACCCCACACGAGCGAAACGATCGGCACCACGTACGTCGTCATTCCAGCAAACAGCGGTCCTCGCACGAGAATCAACCACACGAAAACCGCCGTCGACAGGCCCGTCCCCACGACGCCCAGGATAAATAAGTACACCCAAGTAATCGCCGTCGGATCCGTCGTGGGGTTGGCGAGATGCAGCGCGTCCATCGCCGATGGCGAAAACTGCAGCGGCGCGAGCGAAAGCCCGGCAACGATAAGTATCGCCGTCGTCAACGGCACGGCCGGCACGCGACCCAGCTTCCACTTGATGATCGTGTTGCACACCGCGGACGCGACAGGAATCGCAAGAGCGAGCGCCACGAACGTCAGCGACATGCCGCGATCAAACCCATCGTCCACGATCAGCCACATGCAGGCTAACCCGCCCAGCACGCCGACGAGTTGCCGGCCCGTCGGCCACACGCCCAACAACGGTATCGATACGAGGATCGTGATCAGCGGTATTGGCGCCACCATCGGCCCAAAGAAGCTGTGGCCGAATCCTTGATGGATGAGGTACGCCAGCACAATCTGCGGCGGCGCGTTGAACACCAGCGCGATGAAGACTATCTTTGCCCATTCGCCGCGACTGAGCCGATAGTCGCGCTGCGTCAACCACCAAATGAACCCCAGCACCGCGGCCCCGCCGCCAAATCGCCACAGCGCAATTTCCACCGGACCCATGACGTGCGTCACGCGGTCCAGCAAGATGAACATGGAGCCCCAAACAACGCAACAAAAAACAAACGCAAGGTGAGCCACGGCAGGGCAGGGGGGTCAAAGGTGGGAGTTTCAATGGAAGGATGCGAACTTTGAAAAAATCATCAATTCGCAGTATTCGCAATTATAGCCGCGAGCCAACGGCTCGCCGGCCTATGCGCTCAAACCGTATAGACGGCCAAACCCGATTCTGGTTCGCGGTGAGAATTCTAGCAACCGACCCACGACAAGGGCAGGGCAGAATTATCGAGACTTAACGTGCCCTCGTTATTTACTCCGCCATCAAACCACCTAGGCCAAAAGTTTCGTGCAAATTGGCCGTGCACGGAACCGATCCATCGTTGCCTCGCACGTCGGTTCTAACCTAGAATGTGTCTGGGGCGGCTAGTCGAAGCTTGATGTGATTTCGAAGGCTGGAAAATGAACGCGGAAAGCTTGGACGAATTGGTGCGCGACGCTGAGCAGCTTTATGCACGAAAGCTGAAAGCGATGCTCGAAGACTCGCATCGCGATGAGTTCGTCGCCATTGAGCCCGTTTCCGGCGATTACTTTTTGTGCAAGACGCTGAGCGAGGCGGTCGGCGCGGCCCGGGACGCCCATCCAGATCGCCGATCGCATGCCATGCGAGTTGGCCACCAAGCGGCCCTTCACTTTGGCGTCCACCTACAATGAATGGAATTGTTGATAGCGCAGGACGCTCCCTGATCGAGATCGCGTTACGCGGAACAGGCGATGCGCCTCCGCAATCGATACGGTATGGATCGACACTGGATTTACCGGCGACCTGGTCTTGCCACAATCCGTGATCGAAGAACTTGCCCTCACGCTCACCGGCACCGTCAGCGCGATTCTTGCGGACGGTTCAAAAACTGCGATGAGGACGTACCGATGTTTCGTTCACTGGTTTGGCGAACAGCGGCGATTGGAAGTCGTCGCTAACGAAGGAGAACATCCTTTGCTCGGTGTTGGAATGCTGCTCGATCACGAATTACGGATCGACTTTCGGTCCGGAGAGATCAAACTCGACTAATACAAGTCGTTTCCTTCCGGATCGCCGACCGGCGCATCCGCCGGATTCTCCGATGGACAGAAACGCGGCTTGTTATCGTCCGGTTGCGTCATGCCAACGCGCGCCGACATCCATCGGAAAACGATGCATACCTACGTCCACGCCTGCCAGGTGAGCACGCCGCCCAAGAATGTCATGATGGCGCCGGCAAGCCGAAAACTGCGCGCGGACTTCGCCGGTTGTTTCTCTAGCACCTGATCGGCGGCACTTGGCACCAGCAGATACAGCGCGCATTTGATCATCATCAACCAGCCGGCCAATGTCAGAAAGAGCGGCCAGCCAATCGCCCACACATTGTGGCCGACGATAAGTACCAGGCCGAGCGGCAGCGTGTACATCGGAATGATCGCCGCCGCAACGCCCGTTTGCTTCACGACCTCAAAGAACCGCACCCAAAGTTGCGGCTGCAACAGGTGCGACAAGCCAATCAGCAGGAATGCGGGTGCGACAACTGCTTGGACGGTCATCGGATCCATAAGAACATCGGCGCGCGTGTTGGCGCGCCTACCGCACTTTCACGCGAAACCGCAAAATGCCGCCTTCGCCTGGCTCGACCGGGTCCCTGATCTCCCAGCGCAGAATGAGCGAGCCTGTGTCGTTCGGCTCGGCGCGAAAGTCCGCGTCGACGCTGCACTTAGCCGACTCGGGGACGTATTCGAAGCGCGTCGATAGATTATCGACGATCGTCACGTTGCCAATAACTTGATCGCCGATGTTGTCGAACCGCAGCGTGAATTCAATCTCTTCGCCCGGCAGCGCATTGCCGCACGAGGCCAGCTTCAAGAGTCGCAGCCGCGGGCTGTTTGGCTCGTCGGTTTGATACACGATGCCCGCCTGGCGAACGGTATCCATTCCCTGAGCAATCTTCACACCGAATACAACCTGCGGCGCCTGGTCGCCGGTAAGCGTGATCGCCGACTGCATGACCTTTTCCACGAGCGCTTTCTCGGCGTCCGAAACTTCGCCCGTGCGAATGATTTCGAGATTTGCATACGCGCCGAGCGACGCGTACGCGTCCATCGTCGCTTGCAAGTTCTCCAGCCCGCCCGCCTGCTGACGCTGCCGGAACAAGCTCGCCGGCCGCTGGCCAAGGTTGACCGCCACCGCGTGCCGCTGCAGCGAAGCGGCCACCGGCTGCGCCTCAACCGCCTTCGCTAGCGATTCTTCTTCGAGAATTGCATTCACGAATACTGGCTGCTCGTGCACGATCGGGCTCACCACCCGCCGCACCGCCGCAAACCGCGGCGCGTAAATGCACACGCGATTGCTCGGTGTCATCACCACTCGGCCATCCACCGTGTCGTAGTGGGCGGCCGCGTCCTCCTCGCCAAGTCCTTCAATCGTCCAATCGGCCTTCACGCCCACCGGCGGCCCAAAATCGCTGCCATCACATAGATACTCGTCGCTCGGTCCAACAACCGGGCCGTACGGGTCGCCTACACTGCCAGATGCGCATGGGCCCGCATGGCAAGTCGGACAATTGGCGATGAGGTCGGACCCCATCGCCAGCGGCGTCGCCTGCAAAGCTCTTGATTCAACGCTCCGCGGCGCCACCGCCGAGTGGGACCGTCTCTCCGAGACGGCCAATTCGCGTCTCGGAGAGACGCGACCACTTACCGGCTGACCTCGGCCGGCTGCAACCGCTTCATTAGTGGGAACCGCCGCGTCCGCCTGAACGGCCGCATCCGGGCGAATCGCCGGCGCACTGCACGAACAAAAAATCACCGTCGCCATTGCAATCAGCATGTATCGCCACCACGTGGGCAGCCGAAGTGCCTCGCGTTCCTGTGGTTCAACATGTGCGACGACTGACATAACGTCATCACTCTGGCATCTGCAAAGCCGGCTGCTGAATAGGACAAACCTCATCCGCATCGAACATCACCACCGGCAGCGCTCCCGCGCCATACTCCGCATGTGTCTTCGCATCCGGCACCCGCGCGCCAATACGCAAAATCGCCACCGGCCTCCCGCGCTCATCCGCCGTCACCAGCGGATCCTCTCCGGACGGCGCCTCAATCCACGGTTGCTCCCCATCGGCGCGCTGCGCAATCGGCAGCGCCGTCTGCGGATCCTCGACGTAAATCACGCGCGTAACAAACGACCCGCGCGCAGCCAGCTCGAGTTCCTCCTGCGCGAGCTCGATTGGAATCGGAAACCGCAACGCCAAGCCCGGCGGCGGATAGAGCCGGTCAATCACTTCGACCGTCGGAAAGACTTCCAGCCCGGGATTGTTGGGAATCTCCGTGACCTTGAGCCGGTACACGGAGCCGATCAGCATGCCCACCAGCGCGTCGCGCGGCTGGGCAGCGGCCAAACTATCTTCCGTGGCCAGTGCGATCCGGGTCCCTTGCGGAGCCCGGATTCGCACCGGCTGGAAGTACCCAGACAACGGTCTGCCCCGGTGAAGTCGCAGGCTGCCAATCGCTCCCGGAGGCATGGCACCGGCATTTAGCCAGTGCACCGGTTTGTCTTGCGCTACGGCCGGTCGGCCGAACGCCAGACAAACCAGCACTGCCCATCGCAGTATGCCCTCGACTCGCATTCGCCGCGGCGAACGCACGAGCACCAGCACCGTTGTCATGAGGGTGATCGTCCAAATAACTGTAGCTGGGGTCTGTGACCCCGGTCACTGTAGCCGGGGTCTATGACCCCGGCCTCTTCGAGCCGGCCTCACAGAGGCCAGCTACAATCGGTTTTCTACTGACAATCCGCCGGCCCATGCGCACCGCCACCGCGGCCGGCGAACAAGCCGCTCAGCCAACCCGGCATCAGCCGCACTGGCTCGCGTTGTGTTTCATCCACGTGTACGTGATTCACCGGCCGCGGGTAGTTCAAACCGGGCCGCTGCTTGACGGACAGCTTCACCTTCGCCACCGGCGGCGGCAGCATCACCCGCGTGCGGTTCTTCATCACGTGCTTTTGCAGACCGGCAGGAACGCCCAGCGGCACGTGCGGCGGCCCCGGCAAACCGATCGGCGTGCCGGTGATCGGCATGCCCCACTGCGGCCCGCCGGCCAACATGTTGGGCGGCACATTCGGCGGCGCGAATCCGCTCGTCGGCGTGCCCATCGGCATAGCCATCGAGCCGTCCGCCATCATTCCATCGCCGTACGGCCCGCAATACTGCGCCGGCACCACGCCACTCGCCGCCGGCTCACCGGCCGCGTTAACTTCCGTCTTGTACAACGCCTGGCTCTCGTACGACGCCGCATCCTTCGACTTTGCGCCACTCTTCGCCTCGTGCGACGCCGGCACTACTTCAGGCTCGTATTCCACCGTTGCGCCGCCCCGACGCAAATCCTTATTGCCCATCCGCAAAATCGCCAGGATTGAACCGCGACGATCGGCTTCCGCGATCGGGTCCACGCCCGGACCAAGCCGCGTGCTCACCAGCGTTTCCACACCGGCTAGCGCGAGCTCCTGGAACTCCGGATCGGGTAGGTAAATCACCTTCGTCACGAAGTTGCCGCTTGTCACCTGATCGAAATCCTCTTCCGTGAATTGAACCGGAATCGGCGAGTGAGCAAGGTACGCATCGGTCCGCGGCGTCACTGGAGCAATCTCCAGCGTCGGGTACAGCTCGATGCCCGGTCGGCCCGGGATGTTCGTCAGGCGCAACCGGTAGATGGAGCCTTGGTAAAAATCCTGTCGGCCGGGAATCACCAGCGGTGCCGAATCGAACATGCCGTAATCGCTTACGTCCCACGACACCTGCACACCGTCGTCGCCGAGAAACGCGACCTGCGACGTCGGAACACCCGCCATCGCCGCGTCATCGGCATACGATTCCACCGAGCCCGGTCGAATGAATCCGCGGCCGCCGCCTAAAATTCCGTGCAGCCGTCCGCCGTGGCAGTGATGGAACCCGGTCTGTTCGACGCCGGCTTCCGCATTCATCCCGGCGCCGGTCATCGCGCCGATTTCCGCTGGTTCGCACTCGCCCGCGCCGCCACACTCCGGGCCGCACGAGTAGGCTTCGCCACATGGGCACGACTCGCCGCACGAGCACGCGCCGTTCTCGCAGCCGCAGTTGTAGCTGACTTGCATCACGCCGCTATCCGCCATCATCGGACGTCCGCCCGGACGCGGCCCGCCCGGATGCGGTCCGTTCGTGCCGTACATTTCATATCCGCCGGGCATCGCGTTGCCATACCGATTCACCGCCCCGCCGGACAACATTCCATAAGGATTCCCGGCCGGCGGAATCACACCTGGACCGGGCCCGCCCACGCCGGGACCTGGCTCCATCAATCGCGCAGCCGGCGGTATGTTGTAGGCCAACTTGCCACCACACCCGGTGGCCGTCGTCGCTGCTACGCACAAAATTCCCACGAGCACACGCTCAACTCGCATGACTTCCCCCTTCGACTCACTCATCAACGCTAGCAAGTGCATCGCAACTGCGATGGACTCCCCGCGCAAGCTCCAACTACAATCCGCGCCCCAACCGCTCGCACCCGCCGCTTGCGGCTTAGCGAGAAGATCACATTCCACGCATCTCGCGACGCGCACTTAATCCCCGCGAACTATTGGTCGGTCCCACACAAGCCGTTTCTTTGGCAAAACCGTCAAAACCGGCACATGAACAGCAAATTGCCTCGTTTAACGTCGCTGGTGATCATCATCGCGGCGGTAGCGTTGGCAGCAGCTTACCACCGCACGGGTGCCGCCGACGCCACTGCTCAGCCGACGCGCAATCAAGCGAGCGACGCCGCTAATCAAGCTGCCTCGTCGACCAAAACTGAACAGCGCCAGGATGCAAACCCAGGCGACGAGCTTCTCTCCCAAGCCGCCGCCCAACTAGAACGCCGCGCCAGCGTTTCCGCCCGACTGCGGCATCAGGTGTTCCTCCGCGGCAAGCAGCTCTACGGACTCGGCAGCTACTGGCAGCAAGGCATGGGCGACGAACTGCGGGTGCGCCTCGAACTCCAAATCGCCGGCCAGGAAGCCGCGCTCTTGCAAGTGTCGAATAGCCGCCACTTGTGGGTCGAACGCCGCCTTCCCACCGGCCGCACCGTTTCGCGCCTCGACCTGCGGCAACTGCGGGCCGATGCCATGCTCGGCGCGTCGCACCTCGACGCGATCCAACCCGGCAATGCAAGCTGGGCCAGTGCGCCGCCCGAATTGATCGCCCACTCCGGCGGCTTACCGAGTTTACTTGCCGCCCTCGGCGAGGGCTTTTCGTTCCTGCCGCCGCAAGCCATGCGCCTCGCCGCCCCAGCCGATGCCAATTCGCAAGCCACGAGCCTCCCCGTCTGGGCAATCGTCGGCCACTGGCGACAGGAAAAACTGGCCGCGCTCCTCTCGAACCATGCGGAAGCGTCTGACGGCGCAGAAGCGGACCCGTCATCAATCCCGTCGCGCCTGCCCGAGGAAGTCTTAATCCTGGTGGGGCAGGCCGACTTGTTCCCGTACCGCGTCGAGTATCGCAAACTCGAAACGCCGATTGCCGCCATCCGCGCCGGGACGTCGATTCCCTATCAGCTCAGCGCTAATCCGATTGTCGTGCTCGAGCTCTCAGACGTCTCCTTCGACGTACCCATCGAAACCGGTCAGTTCGACTACGCCCCCGGCGACGTCGAATGGACCGACCAAACCGCCTCCATCCTCCAGCGCCTTCGCGAACAACGCGAACAAGTGGCCACCCGTCCCGGCGCTCCACGCAAGTAACACTCGTTTCCTCTCGCTTGCGGCTTTGCGAACGCCCATCACTTAAACAACCGTTCGCTTGCCACACAACCGCGCCGCCGTCTCAACCGCCGCGACCATCCCCTCCGCGCGCGCCGTGCCATGCCACGCGCGGTCGAACGCCGTCCCGTGCGCAACGCTCGTCCGCACAATCGGCAACCCCAGCGTAATGTTCACCGCCGCGTGCATTCCCAGCAGCTTCAGCGCAATATGCCCCTGATCGTGATACATGGCCACCACCGCATCGAATTCGCCATCGCGGGCCCGCAGCATCAGTGTGTCGGTCGGGTAGGGGCCCGACACATCCAATCCGCCACGTCGCGCCGCTTCCACCGCCGGACCAATCATCGTCCGCTCCTCATCACCAAACAAACCATCCTCGCCAGCGTGCGGATTGAGCGCACACACGGCCAACCGCGGCCGCTCCACCCCCAGCCGTCGCATCACGGAATCCGCTAATCGGCACTTGGCAACGATCGCCTCCAGCGTCAAATCATCAAACACACTTCGCAACGATTGATGCAAAGTCACATGCACGACGCCGAGGCCGGGGGCAGGGGGCAGGGGGCCGAGGGATGCAGACGTATCAATCTCCCTGCTCCCTGCTCCCTGCTCCCTGCCCAAATACAACATCATCGCAAACTCACTCACGCCGCACATTTCTGCGAGCAGCTCGGTATGCCCCGGGTAATAGTGCCCAGCCGCGTGCAGCGCGGCCTTACTCAACGGCGCCGTCACGATGCCATCGACCTCGCCTTTAAGCGCCAACTCCGCGGCCAGCCGCACCGCCTGACACGCCGCCTCGCCAGCACGCGCATCGACGCGACCAGCAGGAACATCGAGCACGTCGTCGCCGCACCCTTTGAGAACCGGAATAGCCCGCGCGCCGACTTGCTCGCCCAGATCCGAAATCGCCTGAACCTCAACGATTCGCAAGTCCTGCTTCATCAATCTGGCAGCACGCCGCAAGATTTCCGGATGCCCCACCACGAAGGGCCGGCTAGCGCGATGAATCCGCTCATCCGGCCACGCCCCGACGATCACCTCCGGCCCGATGCCGGCCGGGTCGCCCATCGTTACCGCCAAAAGTGGTTTGGTCGTTTCGGGCAAGGCAAGAAAGGGCAGGGGGGTGCAGCCGGGCGGAAAGACGGTTACGCTAGTAAATTCTACCAGTCAGGAAACCCTTCACAAAGCACCGGCGTCTCACGCCCAACGCATGCCCCGCATCCTTCTTACTCTCGCGTCGCTGTCACTAATTTTGCTTCTGGCCGCAGCGACAATCGGGTTTGCGATGGGCGACCTCTACGCGCAGCCGCGCACGTCGCAGACACAAACGCTAATGCGGTGGCATTTTCTCACCGGCCTGGTGGCCGCGCTGGCGGTCGTGCTGGTCGAGAGCGTCATCGTTACTTATTTCATTGGCACCAGCCGTTGGTGCAAGGAAGTGATCGAGACCTACCGACTCGATTCGGCAGCGGTACAGGCCAGCAACCGGCTCAAACGGCGCACGTTCCCATGGGCCCTGGCAGGCATGTTGGCCGTGATCGGAATCATCGCGCTGGGAGGTGCTTCGGATCCGGCCACCGGACCGAACACCAAAGCCTGGGCCGACTGGCACTTGGGCGGCGCGCTCGGAGGGACCGCGTTCATCGCCTGGACGTATTTCGCCGCGTGGAACAATGTCCTGACCAACCAGCGAATCATCAATCAATTGGTGGCCGAAGTGGCCAGCATTCGTCGCGAACGGGCACTGGATCATCCGGTTGGGGCAAGCTAATCTGGCCGGCGAATATCACGGAAACCTTTCCCACGGCTGGCAAGGGCGGTCACTATGCCCAGATTGCGGGCTTTACGAAGCTTGCCGTGACAAGGCAAAAGTGGCAATTATACTAACAGTTTGATATGCCAGGTCACGCGACAGCAGTACGGGATTCGGGCCCTATGGGTAAAGCGATGTCGATCGCCGGAATGGTAACCGGCGTTTTAGTGGCCGTGGCATTCCTGCTCGATGCTTTTCTCGGCGCGCCCTTTGGGGGAAAGGGCGGCATGCTCGTTGGCATCGGCTTCGCCATCAGCGGCGCAATGCTCGCCTACCTGGGCTGGAACGCCTTCCGCGAAACCAAATAACTGAATGCTATGCTCGGGTTCCTGGTGCGGAGTCCGCGACGCTCAAGATTGCAAAGCAAGTTCCAACTACGCCGCATGCCGCAGAATCGATTGCTGCGGCTTAACCGCCGGCACGTCTGCCAATCGCGTGGCGGCCGCACGCAAGGTTTCCACTTGCACCAGCCCACGGTCGCGCCAGTTCGCAACGCGGCGCATTAGCCAGGCGATCGTTTTTTGGGTGCCGTGCCCGTCATCGCAAACGGCCGGCGCATCGACGAGCAAATGGAACGTAGCCGCGTCCCGCGCCGCGCGACGGATTCGCCGCCACATCGACCATCCACCATGAGAGAACCATCGCGACTGCACCGGCATTCTTCCAACGATGGGCAGTTCCCAAACCCCGTAGTGCAACGCGCCCGGCATTGCGACTGGCCGGGATGCATGTGCTTGACAATCGACGCCCGCGATCGCCGTGATCTGTTGCTTCACGATCAAATCGATGTGCTCAACCGCACTCTGGCGCGGCACCAAGGTCTGTACACTCAAGCCGGCGCTACGCGCTTGGGCCACCCGACGCGTAAGCTCGCGGGCAAAACGCGTGCGGCCAGCCGCCGGACCAAGCCAGTTCGAATCGCCCAGAATCGCGAATTCGTGTCCGACGCCCGACCGCAGAATTCGCGATGTCGCCGCGGAATGGGCCGGATCGCTCACTGCCCACGTCGCGGGCAGCCGATGCGCGTCCATCAAATCAATGAGCTGCGACGAGACGTTCGCCAATTCCTTGTGGCGCTCCAACGTTCGGCCATCCGCGACCGGATCGAGTTGAACCGTGATCAGAAAGTGCCCGACATGATAATGTTGCCAAGTCCGATGGTTCGTGCCCGACATGCGATCGTCCTCGTGCGGCGCGGTGCTGTCCCAGGCCCTGTCTCAAAAGTAGGTCCCGCGTGCCGAGCGGGACCTCAGCAACGGCACGAGCATAGGAGATTCTTTAAGGTCCCTTCCGGCAGAAGGGACCTACAGCGATTTTTGAGACCAAGCCCAGCATCTTTTTTCGGATGGCCCGCCCGCCAGACTGAACGGAAACGCCGACCGCAACGGTCAGGCAAATTTGGTAAGTCCTGCGGCTTTATCGCCGGGACATTGGTCGACAACGACCCAACCGCCACCGCATCATCGGCCGACCGCTGACGAATACCAGCGAGATTCCATACTTTAACCAAGGGTGCACGTCCGCAAGTTACCCTGGCTGCGCGTCTTGTTTGGAATCCGACAGTCGCATTAATGATCGGTTGATGGTGTGTCCCATCAACCGACGAGTTTAGAGACACCGGGGAAAGCCACACTGATCGCATGTTGCGGCAAATCATCGTAGACGAAATTGTTGCCAGCCGCAGGTCTGTTGACACATATCCACAGCGCGAGCCGTTCGTGGACAACCTCACTCAGTACGCAACGTCGGCAAGAGCGGGCGATGGGAATCTCAACCGATAGTCGGACGGACAAAGAACAACCTTCACCCCAGCCAATCAATACTGGGAGTGCGCGCTACTTGAGGCGGAGAGGCATATCGACGTATGGCGTCAACCTTTGGACTTTCCAGCTTAAGTTCCAATACATCGTTAGTCGTTAGAGGATTGCCCGCCACTCCCCAGTCGCCGCTCTTGACCTCTTCGATAACAACCCACGTCACTGGACGCATGTTCTCACCTTCGATCGATACGATCGTGTCCGTGAGCTTTCGGATCATGTCCTGCTTTTGCGTTTGTGTGAAAACGCCTTCGATAAGTCTTACGTTTATTAAGGGCATAGTTGTCCTCGCGACTAAAAATTTGAGTTGAGCAAGCTGACCGCGGTCAATAGCTATGGTGTATCTTCCGTCCGACTGAATTTATCGAATCGCGCATCGGCTCGTATGCGGATTAATCCTGAATGACAATGTTGTCGCCGGCGCCGCCGTCGAGAACATCAGTACCGGGACCGCCGAGCAGTACATCGTCACCGTCGCCGCCCACGAGCGTGTCGTTTCCGGCGCCGCCGATGAGCTCGTCGTTGTCTTCGCCACCATCGGCCGTGAGCTGGATCCCGTTAGCGGCTAGGCCGGAAGCGTCGACCGCGTCGTCACCGGCCAAAGCGTTGACCACCAGGCGATCAAATCCAGCGTCAGCGTTTCTGATATTTACTCGTGCTGCCAGTCCGATGACGGCCACGCCGCTGGCATCGCCGGCGACCACGACCACGTCATCGCCGTTGGTGCCATTGACGATGATCGTGTCCGGCTGGGTGTCGCTGGCCGTTCCGCCGAGCACGCTGGCGAGGTCAATGTTAAATTCAACCACGTCAGTTCCGCTCAGGTCGTTGACGGTGATGGTGTCGGTCCCGCCCAGGGCGTTGAGGTCGACGACCTCGACATCGTCGGTGTCCATGACGATGTTGCCGAGGTCGCGGAAGAACTGCAGCCGACCGCCGTTGGCCGACAGGTCGAAGACCTCGTTCTGGTCCGAGCCGTTGAAGAGCATGGTGTCGGTGCCAGCCTGGCCTTCCACGGTGTCGCTGCCGTCGCCCGGGTCCCATTGGAAGGTGTCATCTCCCGCACCAAGGAAGGCGACGTCGGCGCCTCCATTGCCGTCGACAAAGTCGTTGCCATCGCCGCCGGAGAGACGATCATTACCATCCCCGCCGAGAATTGTATCGTTACCGGCGCCGCCATCGATGGTGAGCTGGATCAAGCCAGCCAAGCCGTTCGACGCGGTGATTGTGTCGTCGCCGCCGTTAGCGTTGACAACCAAGTTCTCCGTGTTGCCGATGTCAATCGAGAACGGGACCAGGTTCGACCGGTCGAACCGGACCCGCGATCCGTTAGGAGTGACGGTGAAATTATCGCCTGCGTTGGCACCGTTGACCTCGACCGTGTCGGTGCCAGCCCCGCCCTCGTTGAGGTCGGTGTTGTCGCCATTGTTCCAGATCATGCGGTCGTTGCCGGCCTGGCCGAAGGATTGGTCGTCGCCGGTGCCGCCGGTCAACATGTCGTTGCCGCCGCCGCCGAACAGGTGGTCGACGCCGCCTTTGCCGAATAGAGTATCATCGCCAGCCTGGCCGAACAGAATATCAGCGGCGGAACCGCCGATCAGCGTGTCGTTGCCTCTGCCGCCGAAGAGGTTGGCCGATGGCAGAGCGCCGTTAGTTTCGTCGAGCGAGAGGGTGTCGTTGCCGCCGAGGCCGAAGACCTGCACGTTGGAAACATTGGCGACGGTCGGCGTTCCGCCGCGCACGTAGACGTCGCCGCCGTTGACCAGAAGCGCGCCCGCCGAGTCGCGGCTGACGACGATGGTGTTGTCCTGCGCGTCGCCGAGAATGGTCAACTGCCCGGCCGCGAAGAATGCGTTAACAGCCGGCATGATCCGCTGGCCGAGTTGCTCAAAGGATGGAGTTCGTCTCGGATTTCGCGTTTTTCGCGTGTTTTG
>JAKEIB010000343.1 GCA_022614705.1 Planctomycetota bacterium
ACACTAACCCGACGCGCAAGCGAGGGACACTAGCCCGACGCGCGAGCGAGGGACGGGTTATCCTTCCGGCTTCTTCACCACATCCGTCTTGTAAACCCGAATCGCATTGAGCGTCTTGAGCACTTCGTGGAAGTTTTGCGGCCGGTCCTCGCGCTTCTTGGCCAGGCAATGGAGCACGAGCTTGCCGAACTCGTCCGTGATGTCCGGGTTGTGGTACTGCGGGCTCACCGCTTTCTCAATGATGTGCTTTTGCAAAAGCTCCTGGCTGGTCTGGCCGCGGAAGGGCGGCCGGTAGGTGACGATCTCATACGCGGCGGCGCCAAAGCTATAGATGTCGGACCGGCCGTCGATCGGTTCGCCCATAATCTGCTCCGGCGACATGTAGCTGCGCGTGCCGGCGACCTGGGCTTTCTTGCGAAACAGTTTGCCGAAGAAGCCTGGCTTCTCGATGCGCCGGGCGAGCGCGAAGTCGATGATGCGCAAATCGCCCGCGCTGTTGACGAGCATGTTGTCCGGTTTCACGTCGCGATGGACCCAGCCGCTGGCCGTGATGTACGCGAGCGCGGTCGCGGATTGCTTGAAGATGCTGTGGGCCCGCTCCTTGATGAAGTCGTATTGTTTGCGCATGATGCGCAGCTTGAGCGAGCCGGCCGGGAAATACTCCATCACGTAGTACGGGTTTTTCAGATTCTTGCCGACGTGAACGATGCGAATCACGTTCTGGTGGGCCATTTGCTTGCCCACGTTCGCCTCGTGAATGATCGAGCGCCTTAGCGCCGGGTCGTTCACTTTTTCGGGCAACAATAGCTTCATGGCGAAGTGGCGGTGGCTTGAGACTTCAACCACTTCCCACACCTGGCTCGACTGCCCGGTCGCCATGCAGTTCTGCAGTTTGTAGCCGTCGATGACTTCGTCTGCCACGTCTACCAGTACTCCTCAAAGTGAATATTCCCCTTCATCTTAACGCTTGGCTGATCCATGCGAAACTGGCGTTTCTCCAGAATCTCAATGACGCCCAGCGGCTTGGGATACAACGTCTGGCCGGTGGTGCGGTCGGTGGTGGGCACGCCGATCATGTTGGGGTTGCCGCACAGATACACGTGCGTCTTCGCGGGGTCGAGCGCTTGGCCAAGCCGTTCTTCAAGCTGGCCGCTGGTCAAGAGGTCCTGGATGTAGACTTTTTGGCCGACGTTTTGGGCTTCGCGCGTCGTGAGCGCGAGATACGTGTAGTTGGCATGCCGGCGCATCAGCTCTTCGTGCAGCGCCATGTATGCGAGGTCGCGGCGATAGCGCACGCAGCAAGCGGCCAGGATGCGGCCGGTGTGCCCGCGCCTTAAGAGTTCCCAGAGCATGTAATTGTGCGGCGCTTCACCGGTGCCGGTCGAGAGAAACAGCACCGTGTCGCCCGGCTGCACGGGGTCGAGCGTGAAATGGCCGGTGATCTTTTCGCCCAAGAAAATGCGGTCGCCTTCATTGAGCATGAAGAGGCGCGGCGTCAACGCGGGCGGCCCTTTGGCGGATTCGCGCACCAGAACGATGTAGAACTCGACCCAATCCTGCCGCTCCAGGTCGAAGAGTTGGCCCTGCTCGTCGAGCACCGAACAGCCGAGCGAATAGGCGCGGCGGATGAGCTTTTTCTCCTCGCCCGGCTTGTCGATTTCCGGCTGGCATTCGGGATGGCGCGGCTCCCAGTGGCCCAGGCCGAGCGTGCCGTATTGTCCCGGTTTGTGCTTGGGCACCGGGAAATCCGGACGCACGCGCACGATCATGAGATCCTCGTGCACGTGCTTCAGCAGCGCCAGCGTGGCGTTGTACTGCTTTTGGCGCAGCTCGGCGATTTCGGCTGGCGTCATGCGGCGGCTACTCCGGGACGGATCATCTAAGCGAGCGCTTGTTGCTATCTTAAGGAAAGACATGGGATAATGCATCCTCGAACCATCAGAGCCGCCCGAGTTGTCAGAGCCGCGCCCGTGAGGAAGCGGATACTGTCGGCACCCGCTTCCTTACGGGCGCGGCTCCGATGGAGAACCAAGCATGCACTGCCGTTCGCGTTCCTTCATCTTGTTGATCACGGCGTTCACCCTCTTCGCCACCACCGCGTTCTGGCAGGCGACGCAGCCGCCGGGCGAGCCGCCGCCCCTGACCCGCAACGGCCCGCCGCGCTACTGGAAGGGCAACCTGCACACGCATTCCTTTTGGAGCGACGGCGACGACTTCCCCGAAATGATCGCCGACTGGTACAAGCGGCACGGCTACGACTTCCTTGCGCTCACCGACCACAACATCCTCGCCGAAGGGCAAAAGTGGATCGACGTGTCTCCGGCCCACGCCACCCGGCCGCTCGCCCTCAAGAAATACGTCACGCGCTTCGGCGACGGCTGGGTCGAAGAGCGCATCGTGAAAGACAAGGACGGCAAAGACAAAAAGCAGGTACGCTTAAAGCCGCTGGCAGAGTATCGCAGCCTGCTCGAAGAGCCCGGCAAGTTCTTGCTGTTGTCCGGCGAGGAAATCACGCACCGCTACGCCAAGGCCCCCGTGCACATGAACGCGATCAACCTGCGCGACCTGGTCACACCGGCGGACGGCGGCAACGTGCGTGAAACCATTCAAGTGAACCATCGCCTCGTCGCCGAGCAGCAAAAACGCACCGGCTGGCGCATCCTGGCGTTTCTCAACCATCCCAATTTCGGCTGGGGCATCCGCGCCGAGGACATGATCTTCGCCGAGGAAATGCGCTACTTCGAAATCTTCAATGGCCATCCCAGCGTCCGCAACTACGGCGACAAATCGCACCCAAGCTGCGAGAAGATGTGGGACATCGTGCTGGCCCTGCGCCTTGGTAAGCACAAATTGCCCATCGTCTACGGCATGGCCACGGACGACGCGCACGGCTATCACGCGTACGGCCTGGGCAAGGTAAATCCCGGCCGCGGCTGGACGATGGTGCGGGCGCCGTATCTCACCGCCGAAGCGCTCCTGAAAGGGTTCGAGGCAGGCGATTTTTACGGCTCCTCAGGTGTCACGCTCAAAGACGTGCGCCGTAGCGGCGACACCTACTCGTTGACAATCGAGCCGGAAAAAGGCGTGACTTACCGCACCGAGTTTATCGCGACCATGAAAAACGTCCCGCTCGAGTCCAAGCCGCGCCGCGACGATAAAGGCGAAATCGTGCCGGTGACCGAGATTTACAGTGACGAAATCGGCAAAGTGGTCGCGGTGTCGGAGGAATTGCAGCCGAGCTATCGTCTGAGCGGGCAAGAACTGTATGTCCGGGCCAGGGTGCTGTCCTCCAAGTCCCATCCTAATCCATATGAAAAGGGAGACAAGGAAATGGCCTGGACACAACCCCTTGTGCCATAATGTCTTAACGCTTCAAAACAGGAAGCGGATCACTTGTTCGGATACGGCTTCTGCCAGAAGTTTTCCCCGCTGAGGTTGGGTTGCGGGCGCGTCTCGATGGAGCAGTCGCCGTTAACTGTGCATTGGCAGGAAAGGCGCAGCTCATTTTCGTAGCCGATCGCGGACAGCATGATGCCCAGGCGCATTTTTTCGAGCATGCCTTTGGGACTCAGGTTTTCCATGCCCTTCTTGACCAGGACCTTACAGGTGCCGCACTGACCGTTGCCGAAACAGTTGAGGTACTTGGCCAAACCCGGATAGACTTGTGCGCCGGCCTTGAGGAGTTCCATGCGGAGATTGGAGCCAGCGGGGATTTCGATTTCGCGCTTTTCATTGACGAGCGTGATCTTCGGCATCGCGGTGTTCCTGTGCAGTCCTTGGAATTCCGGGAATTGTACGGAAGGCGGTTGGTTTGGCGAGCGAGCGATATCCACGAAAAAACACGAATGCACACGAAAAGAAGGATGCGACTCTGCCAGTAATGAAATGCACGTCTCGATTTGATATCTTTTTCGTGTCGTTTCGTGTTTATTCGTGGATAAATATGACCCGTCTGGCCCACCTGAGCGACATTCACTTGACCGCCCCCAATTTAGAATGGACGCGCGCCGACTGGTTCAACAAACGGCTGGCGGCGTGGGCCAACCTACGCCTGTTGGGGCGGGCCAAACGCTTTCGCCATTCCGAGCGGGTCATCGATCGGCTCATGGGAGAGCTGAGGCAGCGCTCGGTAGAGCACATTGTCTTTTCGGGCGACGCCACCGCCCTGGGGTTCGCCAGCGAAATGCGACGGGCCGCCGAGTTCTTACAGATCGCGGAGCTGCCCGGCCTGGCGGTGCCGGGCAATCATGACTATTGCACGATACCGGCGGCGCGCACCGGCGATTTCGAGCGCGTCTTCGCGCCCTGGCAACAGGGCCGGCGCGTGGACGGCGCAATCTACCCTTTCGCACAGCGCGTGGGCGACGCCTGGCTGGTCGCGGTGAATAGCTGCACCGGCAACCGCTGGGCCTGGGACGCGAGCGGCGCAGCCGGATTGGAGCAACGCCAGCGCTTGGCCCGGTTGTTGGAGACGTTGCCGCCGGGGCCGCGCATCCTGGTCACGCATTTTCCGGTGAGCCTGGCGAGCGGCAAGAAAGAACGCGGCTACCGCGGCCTGCGCGACCTGGCCGAACTCGTCGACGTCGCCCAGCGCGGCAACGTGACGCTTTGGCTGCACGGGCACCGGCATCGCGCGTATTACCTGCCGCAACCGCCGCACGCCCCGTTTCCCGTCGTGTGCGCCGGCAGCGCCACGCAAATCGGCGCCTGGAGCTATTACGAGTACACGTTCAAGGATGCCGCACTCACCGCGCTGCGCCGGCACTACAACTTCGACAAGAATGTCTTTGAAGACGCCGAATCGTTTCAAATACAATTGACCTGATTCCTCGATCTGATTCATCGCTTCGCGCTCGGAGCTAGCTTCGAGCGCGAAACGTAAACGGGATTACTCATGATTCGTATTCACTGGATAGTTTTACTTTTCCTTGTTTCTGTCGGACCCGTCCACGCCCAGCGTGAATTTGGCTTCGACAACACCAAATCCTCGGGGCAGCCCTATCTCGCTCCGGACGAGACCGTGAGGCGCATGAAGGTCGCGGACGGCTTCGAGGTGAAGCTGTTCGCCGCCGAGCCGGATGTGGTGAACCCGATCGCCATGACGGTGGATGAAAAAGGCCGCGTTTGGGTCGTCGAGTGTTTCGAATATCCCAAGCGGACGCCGAAAGGGTCGATGCCGCGCGACCGCATCAAGATCCTCGAAGACACCAACGGCGACGGTGTCTGCGACAAGGTCAGCGTATTTGCCGAGGGCAAAGACTTTCCGTGTCGCTTTGACCTGGCGAGCGGCATCGAAGTCGGCCACGGCGGCGTCTTTCTCGGCGCGCCGCCTTACCTCTGGTTCATCGAAAACAAGAACGACAAAGCCGGCAAGTTCGAGGTCCTCTTGAAGGGCTTCGGCAGCCACGATACGCACGAAACGCTCAACACGTTGCAATGGGGCCCCGACGGCAGACTTTATGGTTTGCACGGCGTCTTCACTCATTCCGAAATAGACGGCGTCAAAATGAACGCCGCTGTGTGGCGCTACGACGTCCGCTCGAAGAAGTTTGACATATTCTCGGAAGGGACGAGCAACCCGTGGGGAATGGATTGGCGCAACAGCGACGGCGAGTTCATCCTGTGCTGCTGCGTCATTCCGCACCTTTATCACATGGTGCCGGGCGGCATCTATCGCCGGCAAGCGGGCACGAGCTTCAACCCGTACGCCTACAGCTATCTCAACGAGATTTGCGACCACACCTTTCACAAGAAAAGCGGCTGGGCCCACGCCGGTCTCATCGCCCTCGACACCGGGATCATGCCGAAGGAATACCACGACAGCGTGATCTTCGGCAGCATCCACGGCTGCTCGATAAAGCGCAACGTGCTGAAGCCCAAAGGCTCGACCTTTGTCGCCAGCGAGGCCGAGGATTTTCTCGTTTCCGCTGACAAGAACTTTCGCCCGATCAACCTGCGCTGGGGCCACAACGGCGAAATCTACTGCATCGACTGGCACGATCAGCATTCCTGCCACCAGACAAAGCCGGACGATTGGGATTACAAGTACGGCCGAGTGTATCGCATTCAGCCTAAGGGCCTGGCGACGAAGCAAGCGCCTGACCTCGGCGCAAAGTCGGGGAAGGAGCTGGTCGAGTTGACCTACGGCGTCAATCCCTGGCAGGCGCGGACGGCCCTGCGACTGCTTCAGGAACGCCGACAAGTCGGCGCTATGCCTCTCGTGACAGGCGACTCGCCGCTCAACGTCATGTGGCTAAATCGGGCTAATGAAAATGGGCCGAACTTGGCAACGCAAGCGGCTGGCAACGCCTCATGGCAGAACCGCGTCGGTGCGATACGGTTGCTTGCGGAACAAGCCAAACTGTCCGACGAGGATCTGGCCAAGCTGGCGAAAGCCGCACTAAGCGAATCGTCCGCACCCGTCCGTCGCGAGTTGGCCAGTCTCGCCGTTCGTCATCCAGCGCGCGATTTGGTCCAAGCACTCTTGCGCCACAAGGAAGACGCCAACGATGCGGTCATCCCACAGCTCCTCTGGCTGGCGTTCGAAAAGAACCTCCTAAGCGCTAAGGCAGAACTGGATTGGCTCCAGGCCAACGCGGCGGGCAACGCGCTACTGACCGAAATCATCGTGCCACGCGCCATGCGGCGGCTCAGCGCGACGGGCAAAGCCGCCGATCTCGAAGCGTGTTTGGCATTCGTGGCCGGCGCGTCCGATGGCGAAGTGCGCCGGCAAGCGCTCGAAGGCCTGGCCGTCGCTTTCAAGGGCCGCAAGATTGATTTGCCGCCGACTTGGAAAAACCTATACGCAACGCTCATAAAGTCCAACGATGTCCGCATTGTCGAATTGGCGCACCGGCTGGCGGTCAGTTTTCAGGATAACGAAGCCATCGCCCGCGCGCTGACGGTGGCCCTGAACTCGAGCGCCGGCCTCACCGAGCGCGTCGAAGCGATCCGCGACCTGGCCGTCGCCCAGCCTGCCGAAGCCCAGAAGCCGCTGCGGCAGCTCGTATTGTCCGACGAGAAAATACCAATCCGCGTCGAAGCCTGCCGTGCGCTGGCGGCATACGACAATCCCGAAATAAGTAAGGCGCTCGTAGCGGCCTGGAAAACGCTGCCGCCGCCGGTTCGCGCGGAAGCAGTCAGCCTCCTCGCCGGCCGCAAGAACAGCGCCCAGGACCTGTTGGCTGCCGTGGGCAAAGGCGCGGTCGCGCGCACCGACCTTACCGACAACACCATCCTGCGCATCCGCGCTTTCAAGGACGACAAGATCAACCAACAGATCGAAAAAGTCTGGGGCAAGTTCCGCGATTCGCCCAAAGAACTCGCCGAGCTAATCAACAAGATGCGCGGCGAATTGCACCAAGGCGCGAGCTCCTTCACGCGCGGCAAGCTCGTCTTCGAAAATCAGTGCGCCAAGTGCCACAAGTTCGACGGCAAAGGCCACGAAGTCGGCCCCAACCTCGACGGCGCCGGCCGCGACATCGAATACCTCCTCGCCAACATCCTCGATCCCAATCGCGTCGTCGGCCAACCCTACTACACGCGCATCGTTGAGCTCAAAAGCGGCCGCATCGAGACGGGCCTCTTGCACGCCGAGGACGAGCAAACGTTGACGCTCAAAGTGGAAAACGATGTGCTCAAAGTGATCCCGCGCAAGGAGATTGAGGGTAAAGTGCTGGTGCAGGAAAAATCCGTCATGCCGGAGGGCCTGGCCAACAACATGACCGTGCAGGATTTTCGCGATCTGGTGCGCTATGTGATGGCGCATCCGTTTGTGACCGACGTCTCTGTTCTAAGTTCGCCGACGCCGCTGTCGCCGAAAGTTCTGACTGAAGGCGCAGTTTCCTGGAAAAAGCTCGTGGTGGGCACGCCGGGACGCGTCCCGCTGCCGGCATCCAAGGAGAAGACATACGCCTATTTGCGCGCCGAAGTGATTTCGCCGGTTGTCTTGAAGACCAAGCTGCTTATGGGCGCAGCGCATCCGGTCACGGCAATTCTCAACGGCACGACAAAATATCAAGGGCAACCCGGCGCCGCGCCCGTGACGCCGGATCAGGCCGCGGTCGATGTGGAATTAGCGGAAGGCGTCAATGTGCTGGTGATCCAAGTACACTATGCGGGCGAGCAGGAGTCGGTCTACATGCGTTTTTTCGATCCGGATCGACGTCTGCGGCACGGCGAAAGGTAGCCTCGAATTGGCTCGCCGAGCTTGCTACAATGCATCGGCTGCTGATTCGGAGAAGTACGATGGCGACGATACAAGCACATTTCGATGGCAAGGTCTTTGTGCCCGAGCAACCTGTGCAAGTGCCGGTTGGAACTCGCGTCGCGATATTTGTTCCGGACGCACCGCGGGAGATGACCGAAAAAGAAAAAGAAATCTGGGAACGGATCAAACAGCAATTAGAGTCTACTGAGCCGTACTTTCCCACTGTTGAAGAAGCGTTAGGCCGTTTGCGGAATTGAGCGTGATTCTTCGGCAACCGCCATGACTACGTCGCCGTCCCTCTATCCCCCCGGTCCGACCCAGACGCCGGCCAACTTCACCGCCGTCCACAGCGCTTATCGCACCCAGGTTATCCTCGTCCTGATCAGCCTCATCCTGTCGCTGCTCTTTTATCTCGCGCTTGTCGTCGGGTCCGGCTGGCTGTTCTGGAAGCTCATCACCTGGCCCTGGCCGTACCGCGCCGACGGTTGGTACGCCCTCTTTCGCATCGCCGGCATCGTCTCGTCCGCGCTCTTGTTCCTCTATTTGCTCAAGGGATTGTTCAAAAGCTCGCGCAATGACTTCAGCATGATGGTCGAAATCACGGAACAAGATCAGCCGGCTCTCTTCGATTTCATCCGCCGCGTGTGCGCCGACACCGGCGCGCCGTTGCCGCGCAAGGTCTTCCTGACGCCCGAGGTTAATGCCGCCGTCTTCTACCACTCGTCGTTTTTCAGCTTGATTTTGCCTACATCGAAAAACTTGCTCGTCGGCTTGGGCCTGGTGCGCAGCCTCAACCTGAGCGAGGTCAAGGCGGTGCTCGCCCACGAATTCGGCCACTTCTCCCAAAAGAGCATGAAGCTCGGCAGCTACGTCTACGTGGCAAGCAAGGTTTTCGCCGACATCATCTACGGCCGCGATTGGCTCGACGACGCCGTGCACTGGGCGAAAAACATAGACTTGCGCATCTCCATCTTCGTCTGGGTCTTTCTCGGCGTCCTGTGGGTGCTGCGGAAAATCTTAGAGGGCGTGTTCAAAGTCATCAACATTTTTCACCTCTCGCTCATGCGCGAGATGGAGTTTCATGCCGACCGCGTCGCCGTCAGCGTGGCGGGCAGCGACGCGATCGTGCACGGCCTCGTGCGGACGGCGTTCGCTGATCAGGCGTTTCGGCAGCTCTCGGCGGATTTGTGGGCAGCCGCCGATCACGGGCTCTACACGAAGGACATGTTTCATCATTTTTTGCCTGCGGCCGAACAGCTCCGGCGCAGATTGAAGAAGCCCGACCTGGGCCAGCCGCCCGCCGAGCGCGGCCCCCAAGTCCGCGCCTGTCAGCCGGACGATCCCAACCTGGCGATTCCGGCGATGTGGGCGACGCACCCATCGAACTTTGACCGCGAAACGAGCGCCAAGAACCCGTACGTCCCCTGTGAGAACGACGACCGCCCTGCCTGGCAACTCTTGACCCAGCCTAGCGACATCTGCTTTGCGGTCACCGAGCGCTATTATGAAGTCGTTCACAAGCCGGAGGGACAGATCGAGTACGCCGAGCCCGACAAGGTGCAGGCGTTTCTAAACGACGAATACGCCGAGACGACATACCCGGAGCGTTATGCCGGCTTTTATGACAACCGCTATTTGGAAATCGCCGATATGGAGGCCCTCTTGCGCAAGGC
>JAKEIB010000344.1 GCA_022614705.1 Planctomycetota bacterium
AGGTCGGATTGAAGGTCCGGAGCTAAACTTTGCACTGGAAACTATGGGTGGAGGAAGGCTTAACAGCCGGGCAGTGCTAGAAGATAGCGGCAGGCAGATGCACGGAGTAACCCGCGTTGAATCCGAGAATAAAGGGAAACGAGTAGAGTTTCAGTACGAATGGGTCGCTCAACGGATGGACCACTAGGCTTTGTCCCAAAACGCTTACACAAGTTCATATCGTAGGTACTTCCTGATGAAGGCCAGCGTGAGCATGCCGCCGAAGTTCTTAGCCGTCTTCTCGAAGCGTGAGAAGATGCGGCGGCTTTCCTTCAGCCAACCGATCAGCCGTTCGACGACGTTGCGGCGGCGATACGCCTCTTTGTCGAATTCAACTGGGCGGGCCGCGCGATCCTCGTTCTCCTTCGACGGGATCACCGGCTCAATTCCCAGGTCGAGCAGGTACGCGTCGATCCAGTCTGCCCGATATCCCTTGTCGCCGCCCAGGGCGAACGGCCAAGCGATCCGCTCGCCGTCTTCGTCGAGCAGGCATTCATCGGCCGCCACGAGAAGTTCGTCCATCACGGCCGATTCGTGCGTTTGGCCAGCCGTCAGATGGAAGTGGAGCGGGAGTCCATTCCCATCGCACAGGATATGGATTTTCGTGGTAAAACCCCCACGGGAACGGCCTAATGCGTGGTCGCGAGGTTCTTGCGGGTCGCTTTTTTTCCACCGCCGGCCGCGCACCGCGCCGCCCGCACCGTCGTGCCGTCGATGCACCACAACTGGTCGTCGATCGCGCCCGCCGCGACAAACGCTGCTTGCAGGCGATGCAGAATCTCGGCGAGCGTCCCGTCCGCGGTCCACGTGTCGAACATCCGCCAGGCTGTTTTCCACGCGCCGAACTCCTCGGGCAAGTCGCGCCACGGAGACCCCGTGCGCAGCACTCACAGGATGCCATCGAGCACTGTCCGCGCATCGCGCCGCGGCCGGCCCGTCGCAGCTGGTTCGGGAAACACGTCGGCGATCAATTCCCATTCGTCATCCGTCAGTAACAAGCGAGCCATCGGCATGCCCTCCATGGCGGGAAACAGAAGTTCCCGCCAAGCATTCTCGATGTCTCATAAACTTCAAATACCAGTTTGGGGACAAAGCCTAGTGCGGCTGACACGTCACAAGTTGTGGCCATCAAATTCGGTGTCCCGCTGATCGCCACTGGGCTTTGGCAGCACTTTCGACGTGCCGCAGCCCCGTCAACCGACTCTTGCGCGGCCCCGCCCGCTGCTGATAGCGCGAATGCGTCGAACGCCGCCGGACCCCCGCTGATGGCGTTGTCGCCGACCGTATGGAAACCGCCCGCATCTAGCAATGTATTGGCGCTTGTGACGTTTAACGCGCCGACGAAACCGCCTTCGCCCACGTGAACGCCACCCGTACTGAGTTCGCCGCCATTGGTCACGTCGAGCGTGCCGGCATTCACCGTCGTAGGTCCGCCATAGCTACTGGCGTTAGTGAGAGTCAGCGTGCCGATGCCAAACAGCTGGTAACTATCCCTCACGGCGGAATACTTGCTCAGCGAGCTTAGCGGCTAATTCTCAGAGTGCGCCAGCCGGTCTGCCGCACAAGCCATGGCGACCGAATCGCGGCCGTTTTGTTCGGTAATCTTTCGCGTGTGTCGATGGTCTCGAATCCAGGCGATCTGGTCCGCCAACATGCGCCGCAGCAGGTCGCAGTATACCGGTATCTTTTGCCGGCCTTCGCCCCAATGCAACTCGAATTGTTGGTACACGTCGTGCTCGCGGCCATGGGAATAGAATCTGCGATCACGAGGGCCGTAAGTTGTCAAAGCATCGACTCGCGCACCGGAAAACAGCTCGCAAAGTTGCCGCGTCTGCGACTCGTCGGCGACGGCATGGACGCGCACGCTGGTGGGCACCCAGCCATGCAGCAACAAGTCGCCCTGCTCGAAGACCAGCCGCAGCTCCTGGCGATCGAGCCGGCCCGGCTGGTGAAAGCCATGATAGAAGTTGAAATGCGCGCCGTTGGCAAAACGCATGGTACACTGAACCTGATCCTCGCAGCCGTCACTCCGGCGGCTGGCGTGCGCCGCAACCACTTCTCCCGGTCCCAGCCATCCGGCCGCCAAATCGAAGAAATGCACGCCGTGCTCGATGAAGATGCCACCGCTTTTCTGGCGGTCCCAGAACCAATGCTCAGGAGGCAAGTTCTCGTCGCAAGCATAATTCTCAAAGTAACCGTGTAGAAACTCGCCCAGCGGGCGGCGATCGATCAATTGAGAAACGATTTCGAAGACCGGGTTGTAGCGCTGCATTAAGTTGGCCACCAGCAGGCGATCGCGGCTGCGCGCAAGCGCCACCAATTGATCCGCTTGTTCGACGGTGAGCGCGAGCGGCTTTTCGCAAACGACGTGCTTACCCGCTTCCAGCGCGAGTCTTGCCTGCTCGTAGTGCAAGAACGGTGGCGTGGAAATGTAAACAAGATCGACCTCCGGCAAGTCGAGCAGCCGCTGGACGTCGACGACGTCTTCCAAGCCATATCGTTGGGCGGCAGCTAGCGCGGCAGGCCGCGCCGTGGCGGCCATTCCCGCCAGCCGAACGCCGGGCACTTGAACAAACTGCTGCAATGCGAACAGGCCGAATCCGCCGCAGCCGATGACTCCTACGCCCAATTGATGCTCGCTCGTTGCGTCATGCTGGTTTGGTTGAATCATGGTGGTTTTAACCTATTGGCCGTATTGCGATACCATCTAAGCGCTCGATGAATTGGGAAGGGGCCTGTCGGGACAAGCACGGTCGGCCGGCGGCGATCCCTTGCGGTGTCGATCCATCCCATCGTAGCTGTTTCTCGGTGCCGAGCGGCGCCGGCCGAGCAGTGATTATGTCGGGGCACGAAGCGTCTGGCAATTACCTGCACGGGAACATAGGCAGGCACGGGCGATTCGCTCCAGCAGACGCAAAGAATCGCAATATCTGCCAAACTTGCTCAATGTGGTTGGTCCGCGACGGGCCAAACCAGTAATGGCTGATTCGGGTGTCCTTCTGGTTGCGCCGTAGCATCACAGCCCCTTAAGATCCCTTTTGCCACCGCGATGGACAGGAGCTGCACGATCCCAACGATCAGCAAGGCGTAACGCAGGGCAAAAGTGTCCGACACATAGTTGGCCAACACGATGAACAAACCGCAGCCTGCGAAGCGGCCGATGTAAAAGCCGAATTCCTGGTTAAAGATGTAGGCGAACTTATTCCGCTTCTCAATGGCGGAAACCGTGTCGATGACCCGCATCTGGATCGGAAAATAGGCGATGTCTTGCAGCGGCTTGCTAAGCAGCAGACAGGCCATGAAGACGAGCACGCCGACGGCATTGAAGAGCATCGCGTTCGCCAGCCCCCCCAGCGCAAAGAGCGTCAGTCCAATGCTGAAGATGACGAGACGGTGCTCAGGTTTGGTCGTGCGGCCGATGAAGTAGAGCAGAAAAGCGGCGAGGATCCCCCCCACGGCATTGATTGTTCCGAGCGTGCCCTCTTTTCCAACAAAAAGCGTCACGAGCATGGCTGGTGCAGTGACCATATAGCCTTGCGCCCAGCCCTTCAGGATTGCCAGTAGCTGCATCCGGTTCCAGAGCCAATGATAGCGGAAGAATATGAACTCTGACTTCGGCGGATTCTCAAACCGGCCCCGATGCACAATGATCGAGGAGACGATGGTCAACAGGAATACAAGCCCCGTGACGATTTGATAGGCGGTATTGGGATCCCCGCCGAACCATCCCCACTCACCCGTGCCTTCAATGAACCATCCGATAATGAAGGGCACGAGGACGTAGGTGTTCGTGTAAAAGAAGGTCTCGACGCCGTAATAGTAGTTACGGTTCGAGTCATTGGTCGTGGAGAGTGCAAGGAAGTCGCGATTGGCCCAGAACAGACCGAACGACATGCCCATCAGCAATCCGGCAACGCCCACATCCGTCATGCTTAGTTGGCCGAGTGACATCATCGCGGCCATGGAGACGCCGCTGAGCAACATTCCCGCGGAATAGAGCTGCTTTATATTGACGTGTTGCAGCAAGAAGCCATTGATAAGGAAAGTGAATGGGATGCCGGTATAGACCGCCAGTTGGTAAATGACCACCATTGTTACGTCTTGCGAATTGCGCTTGACGTAGGTCGCCACGAATATGTCAATCACCGGCAGGACGAAGGCATAGATGAGGTTCGTGAGGAGCAAGATCCGCATGTCGCGCGGATACGAAAGGAAGTGACGGTATTCGTGCGTGAGTTTTTC
>JAKEIB010000345.1 GCA_022614705.1 Planctomycetota bacterium
CGTGAGGAGCAGGCCCAACAACGTCACCTCACAACCCGAACGCTACACGCCGCCCGCAGCCGAAAAGCTGCATAATCCCCAGTAATGATGCTACAGTCTCTCAAAATCCGTCCTTTTAGTCCTGGCAGCGCAGTTCATTATTAGTTTTGCGCAACTCGACTATTTCGGCGCGCGGGTGGCGAATAAAATGAGAGGCTGAAGTGTTAGAGGCGTTTTCAAACCGTACGGTCATCCTGAGGGAGGCTCGGCGACCGAAGGATCTACGTGGCCCATCGCTAGATTCTTCGCTACGCTGCGCTTCGCTCAGAATGACAGCACTGGCTGACACACGGTATTGAAACCGCTTCTAGTAAGAGAGAGGAGTCAGCGCCTCTCGGGGCACCCGTTTCGTTGTTCTGTTATTCATGCTAGAGCATCTTACCACTGAATCACGTAACCCGGCGTCGGAAGATTTGGACGGCCTCACCGCGCCGCAAATCGTCCGGCTGATTAATGCCGAGGATGCAAAAGTTGCGGACGCCGTTGCCGAGCAGGCGGACGCGATCGCGACGGCGATCGACGTCATTGCGGACCGAATCGGCAAAGGTGGGCGGCTGATTTACATTGGGGCCGGCACCTCGGGCCGGCTGGGCGTGCTCGACGCGGTGGAATGTCCGCCCACGTTCAACACGCCTCCGTCGCAAGTCGTTGGGTTGATCGCAGGCGGTTATTCGGCTCTGACGACCGCGGTTGAGGGGGCGGAAGACCGGCCCGAACTTGCGGTGGAGGACCTCAAAAATGTTCCATTGACTGGCGGCGACGTGGTGGTCGGCATCGCCACCAGCGGCCGTACGCCGTACGTCATCGGCAGCCTCGAATATGCACGCAGCGTCGGCGCCTATACGATCGGCCTGAGCTGCAATCGAGACGCTCAAATTGCCACGCGTTGCGACCTGAGCATTGCGCCCGTGGTGGGGCCGGAAGTCGTGAGCGGCTCGACGCGCATGAAGGCCGGCACGGCCACGAAGATGGTGCTCAACATGCTCAGCACGGGGGCGATGATTCGCTTGGGCAAAACTTATGGTAACCTGATGGTGGACCTGCGGGCCTCGAACACGAAGCTCGCCGACCGCGCCCGCCGCATCGTGACGGCAATCACCAATTTGTCCGACAAAGAGGCAGAGCGACTGCTCAACGAGTGCGGGGGCGAAGTGAAGACCGCCATCGTCAGCCATTACACGGGTTTCACGTCGGTCGACGCGCGTCGCTTGCTCGCGGCATCGGAGGGGCATCTGAAAAACGCCCTGCAGGGCCATGTGAACAACGGCGCTGATGCGCGCTAGGCCCATCCTCTTCTCGATAACCGACGTGACAAATTCGAAGTTGAAAACCGCCGCCGGCGAGTCGCTGTTGGTGGTCGATGCTGGCGGCACCAAGACGGCCGCCTGGCTTGTCGATTTGACGCGGCCCGACGGCGAGCGGGTCATCGGCCGCGGACGCGCGATGGCCGGCAATCCGCTATCCGTGGGCTTTGCGGATTCGGCACTGGCAATACGCGAAGCCATCACCCACGCGCGCGACGACGCCGGCCAGTCGGACGGCTGCGCAGCCCGCGCGATTCTCTCGATTGCCGGTGCTGCGAACGAACGGCTGCGCGGGCAGTTCGTCGAGTGGGCGCGGACGACCGGTCTTGCGGAACGCGTTGCCGTGGTCTCCGACGTGCTGCCGGTGCTGGCGGGAGGGACGCCGAATTGTTACGGAGTGGCGCTCATCTCGGGCACGGGTTCGGTGGCGTTTGGACGCTCCGAAAATGGCCGGACGCAGCTGTGCGGCGGCTGGGGGTATTTGCTGGGCGACGAGGGCAGCGGTTTCGCCATCGGCCGCTCCGCGTTGCAACAAGCGCTGCGCGCATTGGAATTGAACGCCGCGCGGTGCCCATTAACGAGCGCGGTGTTGAACCACGTCGGCGCGAGCACGGTGATGGAATTGACGCAGGCAGTCTACGAAAATCCTCATTCGCGCGTCGCCATCGCGGGCGTCGCGCCGATCGTAATTTCGGCGGCCGACGGCGGCGATGCGGATGCGCAAGCAATCGTCGACACGGCTGCCGGCGATCTTGCAAAACTTGTGTCGCGCACGGTCCAATCGATCGAACCGATCGAGCCGCCGCTGGTGCTGGCGATATCCGGCAGTGTGCTGCTGCGTTCGAAGCGACTGCAAAACCAACTCCACGTCGCGCTGCGGCGCAGCGGGCTTGAGTGCGAAATGAATATGGTGGAAGAACCGCTAGCGGGCTGCGTTCGGTTGGCGGCACCGGAATACAATGGAACGCTAATAACGTGGCAGTAGCGCGTGCGGTAAGTTTCGCGTAATCGCGTGAGCATCGGCCGATTTGACGCATTGCTAGCGGGCCTGCTCACTCTTGTTCGCGCCTGGCGTTGTCGCATATCATTTGCGACCTCGTCTCTGTTGGAACAAAGTCACGCGCATCGGCGAAAGGAATCGCGTCATGATTCGTGCATTGGCAGCGTGCGCACTTGTTTTTATCGTTAGTTCCGCGCCGGCTCAAAGTGTCGTCACACCGAAATCGTCGGCCGCCGCGCCGCAGCCGACGATCGCGTTGCCAGTGTCGGCGGACGTTTCGGCCTGTGGCGAGGAAAGTTGTCCCGAATCGGCGCACGTCGCGGGCAGCGAGCAACCACCTTCCAAGCAAGCGCTGTTGAGGCAAAAGCTGGCTGAATTGAATTGCCTGCAAAGCGAGATCGACGAGCTTCGTCGCGAGACGGGGACGCCGCAACAGATTCTCGTCAAGGTGCAAGTGCTGGATGTGTCGCGCACGAGAATGCGCGCTGCGGGTTTAGACGTCTCCACGATTTTGGGCCAGGGTCGTGCTCGACCGAATGGCGCCGTCCACGAATATTCGCCGACTGCAAAACCAGGTAGTGCGCCGGGCGTGTGCATCTTCGCGAACGGCAATGACTATGAAAACTTTATCAACACGCTTCAGCGGAACAACCTGGGACGAATTCTGGCGGAACCATCGATAGTGACAATGAGCGGCCGTCCGGCATCGTTCAACGTCGGAGGCGAATTGCCGCTGCCCGCGCCACGTGGATCGAATCAGGCGATTGAATTTCGGCGATTTGGACAGCAAGTCGACGTTCTCGCCAATGCAATCGGCGAAAATCGCGTGCGTCTGGAGCTTCGAGTGAGCGTCAGCGAGCCTGACGAGTCGCGCTCAATCGAGATCGATGGAACGCGCGTGCCATCTATCATCGTGCGGCAATGCGATTCTGCGATGGAGCTTGAGTTCGGGCAAACTGGGGTTCTCACCGGTCTGGTTCAGCGAAAGCAGGAAGTGTTGAAAAGTGACACCGGAAACGTCGTTCAAGAACAAGAAGTGGAGTTGTTATTCATCGTGACGCCGGAAGCGGTTTCGACCGTTGCGGCGAAGGCGCAGGATGCGACCAC
>JAKEIB010000346.1 GCA_022614705.1 Planctomycetota bacterium
GCTGTTTGAGGCCCTCACCGCCAAACATCAACCGTTTCCAGAATCCTCCGACCCTAACCAACTGAAACTGTTCGACTTATAGCCGGACACTACTGATTCGAATTGTTCAATCTCCCGTACGCATCGAGCCACAAGAGAAGAATCGATTCCGCTTCTGGGCGGCTGTGCCAGAACTAGGCGACCGTTACTTACGAGTAATCACGCTCGACGACAAGCTGACAATACACAATGCGTTTTTAGACCGTGGATTTAAGCCATGAAACTCAGCTACTACCCGGATACGGATTCGCTTTACATCGATCTGTCAGTAAGGCCAAGTGCTGAAAGCCGTGAAGTGTCCGAAGGAGTTGTTCTCGATTACGATAGTGAGGGCAACTTAGTCGGCATTGATATCGATAATGCCAGCCAAAAGCTCGATCTAACGGAAGTGGTGACCAGCCAAATTCCGCACCACGCCAGCGCCTAGCAGCCAGTAGGGCGATGTTGAACCACAGCGCCCGATACATCAAAATCGTCGAATGGTCCGACGAGGACAATTGCTATATCGGCAGTTCGCCCGGGCTGTTTTATGGTGGTTGCCATGGTGACAATGAGCAGCAGGTCTTCGCCGAGTTGTGCCAAATCGTCGACGAATGGTTAGAGATTGTTAAGAAGGACGGCAAGCCACTGGCGACGCCAGCCACTGAGCGGTTCAAGTTATGTCTCGAACACTTCGCTGGTTCTGTATCGCGGCGGCAGTGCCTCTGGCGTTCAACCTCATCATGCTCGCGTTTCTAGGTAAGGACTTGGACAGTAACATCGTGTGGATACTCGTTAATCTTCCAGGCATCCCGTTTGGCATCTTCGTAGTGCTCTTTAGTTGGGGGGGCACTGCCTCGCCGGCGTGGTTGGATTACGCGTCGTACGCAGCCACATTCGTCGGAACGTCCTTGATTTGGGGAGCTATCGGTGCTGGCGCCGAAAAACTCACGGCTATAAATCGGTCGGACAAATCACGGGACGCTTAATCGCCCGCTGCCATTGACGGCCATGCGTAGATCACTGGATATCGGTGGCTAATGGTCGCGGCTCTGTGGAAACTCACCGCGCACGGGGATGCGCCTTTTCGTATGCCGCGCGGAGGTTGGCGGTGCTGACATGTGTGTAGATTTGCGTGGTGACGAGGCTTTTGTGGCCTAGCAGCTCCTGCACGCTGCGGATGTCGGCGCCACGGTCTAGGAGGTGCGTGGCGAAGCTGTGGCGGAGCGTGTGGGGCGACGTGCGTTGGTCGAGGCCGGTTTCTTTGAGGTATTTTTCGAGCATGCGGGCCACGCTGCGCGTGGTGAGCCGCGTGCCGAATTTGTTGGTGAATACGGGCGACTCGCGGCCCGTTTTTTCGCGGGGCGACAACTTGCGGACCTCCAACCAGCGCGCGAGCGCGCGAGCGGCATAGGACCCGATTGGCGTGAGCCGTTCGCGTTTGCCTTTGCCGCGGATGCGGACAATGCCGGCCGCGAAATCGAGGTCGCCATCGGTGAGGCCGACGAGCTCGCTCACGCGGAGGCCGGCTGAATACAGCGTTTCCAGGATCGCGCCGTCGCGTAGCGCCGCCGGCGTAGCGCCTTTCGGCGCGGCAAGCAGTTTGCCGACTTCGTCCGATGTCAAAAAATGCGGCAGCTTTCGACTTTTGCGCGGATTGCGTAGCGCTTTGGCTGGGTTCGATTTTGCCCAACCCTCGCGTTGTCCGAACCGCAGGAAGCTACGCACCGAAGCCAGCCGTCGCGAGATCGAAGTCTTCGCGTAACCCGCGTCGTGCAGAGCGGAGAGAAACCCGCGCAGCTCGCCCGTCGTGATCGTGCCCGGAGTAGGGCACGTGCCGTCGCCATCGGCCAGATACTCGGCCAGCGCGTGCAAATCCTCGCGATAGCCCTTGAGCGTATGCGGCGACGCGCCGCGCTCCACGCGGAGGTACTGCAAGAACTGGCCGATTTGAGGACGCATGGATTATGGATGCTAGATGCTGGATGCGGTCGAGCATCGAACATCCAACACCCGAAAGGGGGACAGGCACATTTTGCTCCGAAGATTTCGCAAAATGAGCCAGTCCCCGGCTGGCGCTAAAACAGCTCTTCGCTGTCGGTGACTTGCGGCATCCGCAGGCGCGAGCGCTGTTGCTGGCGTTCTTCCTGGCGGATCTTCTGGCTGAGCACGGCCGCATCGTACCAGCTGAAGCTCAGCTCGGGGTTCGACGCATGCCGGCCGAGCATCCGCAGCGTTTCGGCGCGCTGCGAATCGTCGTACAGGAAGATGTAGCGTTCCTTGCCTTTGATCAGAGCGAGGACATTAATGTCGTCGTTCACAACCGGGTCTCCATGGTCGCCGCGGCGACCGATTCGTCACGTCGTCTTGCCGCGCGAGGCAAGCGGTGGCGTGCGGGGGGTTGGCCGACGGGTGCTGTGGCAGCATGTAGGAAAGTCGGCGGGCCGAGCCGTTCACGTGCGCCTGAACATCCGTTGTCAACGAGCGCGCGCGAGCCAGACTCTACGCTCGTTATCGGCAATCCGACCATTGCCACACTACTCGCGTTTGATCGGCGCCCCCGCGCGCCGAGAGCATTTCGTTGATGTGAACGTGACAGCAGAAGCGGATGAAGTCGTCGCTGCGCTGCAGGTACGTTTGCCAGCCACCAAAGCGCGCGTCGTTGCGGAAGTGATAGTAGGTGGCCAGCGCCGCGGTAAAGTCGCCGTCGTTGCCCTGATAAATCCGCGTGTGCGTCATAACCGGACCGTTGTACGGCACGCACGGCGGCCGCACCGCGCACGGAGCCGGTGGCACGAACCGACTTTGATCGGGCCAATCGGGCGGAAGTGCGTCGTGCGCGCCGGTCGCAGCGGTCGTATCGGCACTAGCGGACGGCTCGGATTGCGGCGGCAGCACTGCATCGTCGCCGCCGGCGCTCGCCGGAAGCTCTTCTTCGGAGATTTGTTCTTCGTAAAGCGTGCGGATTGCACCGGTGATTTCGCTATCACTGGCACTGTCGACCGCGGCATCGGCGGCGGAGTCTGACGCGCCCTCGGCAGCGGTGTCGGCTCCATCGCCGTTCTCCTCTTTGTGTGGCGCGTTCTCCGCGGGTGGCTCGGACGACGGCACGGGCGAGAACAAGTCCGGCGCGTCGGACGACCTGGTCCGTTGCGGCGGATCGAGCGGCGGCTTGGGGCAATCGGGCGTCTGCGTCGCCATCTGCGCTTTGGCGAGCGCCATCTCGGCTTCGAACACTAGCGGCTGCGGTATGAACTCTTCTTCCGGCGTGCCCCAGGGCAGGCCGTAACCGGGCGGAATTTCGTGGAAGCCTGGGTTCGCGGCGTACCACTCGACGCGTAATCCGCAGCGCGGCGGATAGTACGGCGTGAAATCGGTCACCGAGCCGATCACGACCGCGTCGACGCCCAGAATATTCGCCAGCCGCCGCGCCTCGCCCGCGTCGGATAGGTCAACTCGATGCGCGAGAATTGCCTCTTCCACCACGCCCAGCGGCACAACCTCGAACCCGGGCGTCGCCTGCAGCTCGGCGAAGTAAGCCAGCGCGAACTCGCGGCCATCGACCGTCGGCTCGTCGCTCTGATTGAAAAACGGCGCCACCGCAACCCGGCTGAGCTGCGGGAACGGATTGTGAATCACCGGCTGATGGGTGACTTCCCACAGATGGCAGCCGCTAGAAACAGCCAGCATGACGCCAGCCAGCACGGCAATGAAGAGACGCCGCCGGGGTCTGTCCCCATTTTTCGCTCTGGAAAAATGGGGACTGACCCCTTTGACCCAAACGTGTGGACAACCACGAGCCATTGGCCGGAAATCAAACGCATTTCCAGCCCCCCTGCTAGCAACGCGGCCGCGCGCACGGGCACGGTCGCGCTACGGTTATCGACCGCTGGGAGTGCGGGCTTGAGAGAAAGCAGCCTCTCTCCAAGCGACAACAAGAACGCAAGCAGTTTTGGGCGACGAGCTATCGTTCCTTCGTCTGTTGTCTTTCTTGCGCCGTGTTGGATCGTTTGACGAGCAGCCACATCGGGCGGAGGCAAAAAACTCCCAAAGCGCCAAACAATAGGATGGGGATCAGTGCCAGCCAATTCTCGGCCGGGCTTCGCCACAATGTAATGCAGGCGTTCCCGGAAAGCGCGAATGAAGCAAAACCAGTGAACAGCGAGGCACCAGCGACAAGAAAAGGGTGGCGGAGATACACTGAGGGTTTGGATAGCTGGAATACTATCCCCGACTCCAACAATCCCCACGCGGTGCCGACTGTGATCAGCAAGGCGAGCCATGGATAGTTTGCAGCGAACGCCACCACCACCGCCACCAGCGTCACGAACATCAGCAATCCAAGAAGTGAGAACCGCCAAATATTCTTCTTCATGAACCCGCTTCCTCTAGCCAAGCCGCGTCAGCTAGATCTTTCGGGCGGCCGACGGCTCGCTTGTTTCTGAGCAACTGCTCGCGGCCGATCACGGAAACGGAAATCCCATTAATCTGAGTCTGCTTACGATGCTGCCACGCCTCGTCGAATTCGACGCCCGTGATCGATGTAAGAATATCGATCCGATTCGGTGCGACGCCAATTTGAAAAACGGTGTCGGGCGTACGCAGGTCCTCTCGCGTTAGCTTGCGGCGTGGAGCGCCAAACCGTTCGAGAGCGGCCCAAACACGCTGCGCATTATCCTCGGTTGGACGCACCCAGATATCGAAATCGCCCGTGGCGCGAGCTGTGCCGTATGTCGCCAACGCATACGCGCCGACGACAAGGTATTCAGCTCCCGCGCCGTTCAAGGCGCTCAACATGTCTCTGAAATTCTCGTTCAGCAACGTTTTCGCCCTTCATGGCCCAAGCATCGACGGCCAATTGCCACATCATATTCCAACGTTCCTCGATGGTCGTACCGCGCAGGTCGTCCTCCTTGCCCTGATCGCTCAGCTTCGATAAACGTTCAATTTGGCGATTGTTGTCGGTCATGCAATTATTCTAGCACTTCGCTTGCGTCGATGGATGCTCAGACGAGCCCGCTTATTGTTTTCATTCCAATCGGCTCGCGGCACGCGAATGGTTCGCCATAGCGCGTGCCGATGGCTTTGCCCCAATACGCGGCTTCGTCGCGCAGCGCGTCGAGAAACACGGGTGGCTCGGTCGATCGGCCGGTGATGAATTGGCTCTCGTAGCAGCGGATGGCTGCCAGCTTCTGTTCCCACTCGCCCGTGATATCCAGCACGAACGCCGGCTGCGGGGCCATCTTGAGGTGCACGCAGTAGTAGTTGTAGATCCGCTCCGGATGATGCGGCTCGCCCGGCAAATCGGTCTTCGTGAGCTTCGCCCAGAAACGCGCCGCTTCCACGAGCTGCGTGGCCGCCACGTGGTCGGGATGGGCGTCGACCCAGTACGGCGCGAACAGCCAACGCGGCCGCTGCTGGCGAATCACGCCGGCCAGCTTCGCGCGGTTTTCAATCGTCGCCTCCAGCGAGCGGTTGGGCAGGCCGAGGTTCTCGCGCCAATCGAGGCCCAGAATTGCCGACGCGGCCGCCGTCTCGCGCACACGAATTTCCACAGAACCATGCGGCGTCGGCTCGCCGTTTGTAAGGTCGAGCACGCCGACGCGCCGCCCCTCGTTCTTGAACTTCAATATTGCCCCCGCCATGCCCAATTCGGCATCGTCGGGATGCGGTGCAATCACCAAAACATCGAGCATGGTTATTGAGTCGAGGTTCAAGAGTCGAGAGCCAGCGAGCCGGGGCGTCCCCGCCCCCGTTCTCCAAGTAACCACTTCCCAACATTCGTCGCTAGCACAAACTCCGCTTGCCGGCTTAACGAAAAGCTGCCACACTCCGCCGCCGCTCCCTACTTTCGCGGAGGTACGACGTGTTCCGGCACTGGCTTCATTTTAATCGCCGCCTGGGCTGCGTGGCAGCCATTCTCGTCCTGCTCATCTCGGCCGGCGGCTGTGCGTCGTGGAACCTCGACCGCTTTAGTCTCAACCGCCTGCGCGACGATCGGGCCGTCGACATCGACAATCGCTTGGAAGGCTCCAAGCCGATCGTCGCGAACCCGTTTTAAAGCGGCCCGCGATCGGCTCTAATGGCGGCCAGCTTTGCATTAGGGGTGCCTGGGGCAACGCCCCAGTTACGAACGCCGGCTGTAGCTTTTCTGGGGCGTTGCCCCAGGCACCCTTCGATTATTTCGCGCAATGACGATGACTGACAAACTGCAAGCAACTTACGACAAGCTTTGCAATCACGCACGCGAAGTCGCGCTGCTGACGTCCACGCAATCGCTCTTAGGCTGGGACGAGCGGACCAAGCTGCCGCCCGCCGGCGGCGATTATCGCGCCCAGCAGATGAGCTACCTGGCCGGCGTGATTCACAAAAAGCAAACGGCGCCCGAAGTGGGCGAGTGGCTGGCCGAACTGGCCGATAGTTCGCTGGCCGCCGACCCGCATAGCGAAGCGGGTGCCGACATTGTCAACTTGCGGCGCGACTACGATCGCAAAACCAAGCTGCCGCAAGCGCTCGTCGAGGAGATCGCAAAACTCTCCGTGCTCGGCCAGCAGCTGTGGGTCGAAGCTCGCAAGGCGAATGACTTTCCGCGCTTCCGTCCGCTGCTGGAGCGGATGGTCGAGCTCAAACGTCAAGAAGCGGCCGCGATCGGTTACGACAAAGAGCCGTACGATGCGCTGCTCGACGAGTACGAACCGGGCGCAAAAACGGCCGACGTCGCCTGTGCACTGGCCGGGCTGCGCGAACAGCTCGTGCCGCTCGTCGCCGAGATCGCGGCCAGCGAGCGTCGACCGAAGCTCTCGGTGCTAAAGCGCGGTTTTCCAATTGATCTCCAAGAAAAATTTGGCCGGCATGCGACCGAGTCAATCGGCTTCGATTTCAAGAGTGGCCGGCTCGACGTCACCGATCACCCGTTCTGCGGCGGCGCCGGCCCGCACGACGTGCGACTCACGACGCGCTACGACGAAGACTTTCTGCCCGGCGCGCTATTCAGCACACTGCACGAAGCGGGCCACGGCATCTACGAGCAAGGCCTGCCCGCCGACCGCTACGGCCTGCCCACCGGCGAGGCCGTGTCGCTCGGCATTCACGAATCGCAATCGCGGATGTGGGAGAATTTCGTGGGCCGCAGCTGGCCGTTCTGGGAACACTTTTATCCGCAAGCGCAGGCCACGTTCCGCGACGCGCTCGGCACCGTGCCGCTCGACGATTTCTACTTCGCAATCAACGACGTGCGGCCGTCGCTCATCCGCACCGAGTCCGACGAAGTCACGTACAACCTGCATATCCTCATTCGCTTCGAGCTGGAGCTGGCGCTCGTGAACGATCAGCTACAAGTGGCCGATCTACCGGCCGCGTGGAACGCCAAGTACCGCGAATACCTGGGCATCGAATCGCCGACCGATTCCGACGGCGTGCTCCAAGACGTGCACTGGAGCGGCGGCGCGATCGGGTATTTCCCAACCTACTCGCTCGGCAACCTGTACGCCGCGCAACTTTTCGAAGCGGCTGCGCGCAACCTGGGCGACCTTAACGCCCTGTTCCGCCGCGGCGAATTCCTGTCGCTGCGCGACTGGCTACGCAAACACATCCACACCCAAGGCCGCCGCTACCCGGCTGCCGAACTGGCCCACCGCGTCACCGGCGTGCCGCTCTCGCACGACGCGCTTTTGCGCCATCTTCGCGGCAAATTCGGGCCGCTGTACGGTTTGGCTATCTAGACATCTGGAGTCACGAATGCAAATTGAACGGCATAGCTTTGACGAAAACGACCCGGACAGAATGAGGCGAATGAGTGCTTTTTTCGGCCCCCAGCAAGTTGACAGTCAGATTCGTCAGGCAATCCAATTCTGTTGGATGGCACTTCCGCCGGATAGACAGAATGTCGAGGGTGTCGAACAGGAAATTCGCCGGATCGTAGATCGTGCGCTTCGCGATTTACGCGAAGATTACCAAAGCTTCGGTCTTAGCGATGCCTGAATAACTTCGACAAATCATCCGTCTCGAAATTATTTCGGATGACCTTGACGATGCGTCGTCTGCTGCCGCACTTCTTTACGTGAGTTGGTGTTGTCACGGGTCACGCGTTGGCCGTCTTTGGTGGATGCGGCGGCGGCTTTCTTGGCGGCTTTTCCGGCCGGTTTGGCGGGCTTGGGTGTGTTGGCGGATTTCTTTTGGGCCATGTCGCGGGCTCCTTTGAAGGTGTGTTTGATCAACCACGATCCACGGCGTCGCAACACTCGTACCAAAAATATGGCGTGGCGGCCCACGTAGGCGAGTCTCTCCGAGACTCGCGTTTCGCGTGTCGGAGACACGCGCCTACGTGGACGGCTACCGGTTATTCCGGTTCTGACGGCGTCAGGTCGGTTGCCGACAAACCGCGCCGAGGAGCGCTCGGCCCATGTTGCCCGCGCGCGGGGAATGGTACATTAAAACATGTGCGGTTTGCGATTCTTATCCGCCCAAATTCGTCCAGCGACGCATCGCGTAGCAACCTCAAACGGAGACCCGCGCCATGGCCTGCGTGGCAAGTTGCCCTCAATGCGAACACGAACTGCTCGTTCCCAGTGAAGCCGACGGCGAGGCTTGGGCCAAGTGTCCGGAGTGCCGCGCGTTTTTTCAAGTGCGCGAGGCCACAGCGCACGACGTGCCCGCGTTGTTGCTCGTGGAAGCCGGCGAACCGGAACTTGCTGAGTCCGATGAGAACGACATCGCACAGCAATCGACCGAGGCATCGGGCGATTTCGCGCCGGCTGCCAATTGGAAGGACTCGGCGAAGGAGCTTGATGCGTCGGACGCGGACAACCTCGACCTAGACCTCGATGATCTGGGCGACGAACCGAAGACGGGCGATGATCTCGAGGCGGCCGCTCAGCGGATTGATGAATGGTTCCGCTCCGCGAAAACACTGCCAGATGCGCCGGCCGTGCCCGAGGCGCCGACCGACGAAGCGGCCGCTTCGAGCGAAGAAACTGACGACCGAGGGGACGATGTCGCGCCGAAAAGCGAGGCCCGAACCAATGCCACGATTGAATTGGGTGCCGACGACGATGACGATCTCGCCGCTAGCGCGGATTTCGATTTGGACGATGCGCTTCAAGCGCCTGAAAAACCAGCCGCCTGGGACGATTCCGAGCGCATGAAAGATTTGTTGGCCGACATCGAAATGCCGAGCGCGGATGAGTTCGTCTCGGCCGTTGCGCGCGAGGACGAGGCAGTGGACCTCGAGCCGGCGACGACCGACGAGCGGCCGACGATCAACATGTTCGCGGACGACGCGGCGCCGGAAATCAAAAAATCGAAGGACCGCGCGCCGCGGCGTAAGCGGTCGCTGGTTATGGTCACTGCCGCCGGCTTGTTTGGATTGGCGGCGGGCTACTACGCGCTGTTGTGGCTGCGCGGTCCGAGCATCGACTTCTTGCACGTCGCTCAGTATTTGCCGCCCGCTGCGTTGCCCTCGTCGTTCCAACCTAAGCCGATCGTTCCCGCAGCGCCGCCAGCGACCGAAGTGGTCGAGGCCGAGCCGACCGAGCCACAAGAATTGGAACCCGCCACCGAGCAGCCGATGGAAGGTGCGCTCGCGGAAACGACGCCAGCCGAGATGACCGATGAGTCGGCCGAAGTGCAAGCCGGTTACACGGAGACTCAGCAGTCGCCAGAAACAGCGGCGCCGGTCGTTGGAGACCGTTACGCCACGACCACGAGCGAAACTGACGCGACGGCGACCGAAGAACCGGCGACGACCGACCTCACCGCCGAAAAACCTGTCGCCGCGGACATCAGCGCGGCGGACTCGACTGCCACGGATCAGGCCACTTCAGAAACGACGGCGACGGATCTTGGCGTCACGGAGCCCGCCGCCACCAAATCCGCGGAAACAGAGTCGGATGCGACCGAACCTGCGACGCTTGATGCGCCGGCTGCCGATCCGTTGTTCGGTGAAACGGAAACGGTCGAAGCCACCGAAATCCTTGAACCCGTGAAAATCGACAATGCGCCGTTGTTCAGTGCCGATGATTTGCGTTCCGCTTTGGAAACGGCGACTAAAGCGCAGCCGCAGCTGGTGACCGGTAACTTCGCGGACGGCAAGGACGTTCAGCGCGCGAAGGGCTTTGGCTTTTCGATGCTGGCCGACTTGGCCCAGAAGGCCACTTTTGTCGACGAGGCGGCGAAGCGCGACGCGGCGCAATTAGATCAAGAAGCGGATGAGTTGTTCCGCAAGACGCTGGCCGACGTGCATACGCGCGGCGAAGTGGCTCAAATCCTGCCCAAGTGGATGGCGTCGCCGAATCGCAAACACGGCGGCGTGTTTTTCGCCGGCAGCGTCGCCAGCCAGGAGAACGCGGGCTCCGTGATCGAATGCAAAGTCGAACTCGACGGCGGCCAAACGCTGACCATTCTTGCGCCGTCCACCGCTGCCACTGAGTCGCTCGAATCGGCGAAGCTTATGGCCATTGTCGGTTGGATCGTCGACAAGCCGGCGGAGCAGGTCAGCGGCTACACGGGCAGCGCGCCGCAAGCCATCTGGGCGGGCAAGATCATTCCACTTGAGTGAGCGTTCGCATCTCCTCGTGTGCCACTGCTGGCTTGTCCAGCAGTGTTTCTCCCGCCTCGACATTGTTGCCTGGACCCTGCGTATCTTTTCCAAACGGGTGAACGATTACCCTGATTGGGGGCGCAAGGTGTACGCGATCAATCCACTGCTGGGCGAGCCAGCAGTGGCACCCGTCTGGCATTTCTAGCCCGGGGGCACTGGCCGCTGAGGCCGCCAGTTCGTAGGATGGGCGGCCTGTTGGGTCGCTTTGTTCCTACGAGGTTGCGCCATGATTATTGCGGTTCCCAAGGAAACATTCACAGGCGAGCGGCGGGTGGCGATCGTTCCCGCCGCGGTGCCCGCGCTGGTGAAGAATGGTTCGCGCGTGCAGGTCGAAGCGGGCGCCGGCGACGCGGCCGGTTTCACGGACGATGCCTATCGAACTGCCGGCGCGGAGATTGTAAACGACCGGCGGCAACTCATTCAATCGGCCGACGTCGTGCTGCAAGTTCGCGGCCTGGGCGCCAATCCGCAAAACGGCGCGGCCGATTTGGAATCGATGCGCGACGGCCAGGTCCTCGTCGCGCCGTGCGATCCGTTGGGCAATCCGCAGGCCGTGCAGCAACTGGCCGAGCGCGGCGTGACGCTGTTTGCGATGGAGCTGATCCCGCGGATCACGCGGGCGCAGAGCATGGACGTGCTGTCGTCGATGGCCACGATCGCAGGGTACAAAGCGGTGCTCGTGGCGGCCGGTCATTTGCCCAAGTTGTTTCCCATGATGATGACGGCGGCCGGCACGCTCGCGCCGACGAAGGTACTGGTGATCGGCGCGGGCGTCGCGGGGCTGCAGGCGATCGCGTCGGCAAGGCGGCTCGGCGCGGTGGTGCAGGCGTACGATGTGCGGCCGGCGGTGAAGGAGCAGATCGAGAGCTTGGGTGCGAAATTCGTCGAAATGCCGCTGGAAACGGCCGGCGCCGAAGCGGCCGGCGGCTATGCGAAAGAACTGGGTGAAGAGTTTTACCGCAAGCAGCGCGAGCTGATCGCGCGCACGGTCGCGGCGAGCGACGTGTGTATTTCGACGGCGGCGATTCCGGGCAAGCCGTCGCCGCGCATTATCACGGCCGAGGCGGCCCGCGGCATGGCGCCGGGCTCCGTGATCGTCGACCTGGCGGCCGAGCGCGGCGGCAACTGCGAGCTCACCAAGGCGGACGAAGTGGTGGTCGAAAACGGTGTTACCATCCTGGGTCCGACGAATCTTCCCAGCGAAGTGCCCACGCACGCCAGCCAGATGTTGGCCAACAACATGCTGAATTTCTTGAAGCTCATCACGCGCGGCGGCGAGATTCATCTCGATCTCGAGGACGAGGTGGTCCGCTCGACGCTCGCCGCGTGGCGCGGGCAAGTGGTCAGCCCGCAGGTGCGCGAACTCTTGGACATGCCGCCGCTCGCAACGCCGGCGGAAGAGAGCCCGCCGGTGGATCACCTGGCGGTCGGTTCTTGAAAACTTGACGCACACGTCGCGGTGCATCGCTAAACCGCAAGCGTTGGACGAAGTATGTCGCGGCGATGGGCGGTTACGTCGATTGGTCTCGCGCGAACAGGCGGCGTAGAATTCGCGTAGGAACACGTTGAAAGGGGTCGTGCGCTTTCTGCGCCACCAGCGAAATGAACGACAAATTTGCCACTCAAGAATTGTTGCCGCCAGCTTCCGAAGGGCCGAGCGGAGTGTCCGATTGGATCAACTGGTTCGTGGATCCGTTGCCGCAGCGGTTCATGCTGCCGGCGACCGGTCTCTTGATGCTGGGGCTGGACTGGTTTCTGTTTTCAGGCGAAGCGGCCACCGTGGGAATGGCGGCGCCGGTCACGGCGATCGTGGGCTTTTTGGCTGGCAGCCTGGGCGCGTACCATCTGCAGCGACGTTACGCGCTCAATAGTCACCCGGTCGCGTTGGCGAAGGCGCTCCTGGCCGGAGTGTTCGTCGGCGTGCCGTTTCCAATGGCGGGCACGCTCGTCGGGGCCTGGGTGCTCGCTACGTCGGGTCTGGGTGGCCTCAAGAGTCGGCTACTCGCGCAGCGAATCGTTCGTAAATAGCAAGTGCGCACGACTTAACCGGCGGCCCGTGCTACGGCCGCCAGGATGCCCAGAAAGTGGCACGCGCTGCCGGCGATCACCAGCAGGTGCCATACGGCGTGGAAGTGGCGAACGCGCACGTCGTTGATGAGAAAGATCGTGCCCAAGAGGTAGAACATGCCTCCCGCGAACATCCATGAGCCGGTTCCCGGGGGAACGTGCGGCCAGAGCCACGGGATCGTGACGGTCGGCAGCATGCCCAGAGCGACATACGTCCAAAGCAGTCCCGTGTCGAGGCGGTGGGCGAACAGGACTTTGGACACAAAGCCGACGATCGCGCCGGTCCACAGCGCGGCGAGCAGCAGCCAGCCGGCGCCGGTTCGCAGGTAGGCCAGGCCGAAGGGTGTGTAGGTTGCCACGACCAGGAAGTAAATCACGCCCTGATCGACGCGGCGCAAAAATTCTCGCCAACGTGCGGCGAAACCGCTGTGCGACAGCGCCGAGGCCGCGTACACGGCCAACATCGAGGCCACGAACACGCCGCAGCCGGCGATCCGCCACGCATCGCCGGTGGTGGCGACGGTCACGCCCATCACGAGCGCGCCGATGAGCGCCAGCGCGAGGCCCGCGCTATGCGTGAGGGCATTGACGAACTCGTAGGCGTCGGAGCGGTACCAGGCCGGATGCTGCGATGCGGCGGCCGAAGCGGGCTTGTGTCGGGACGCGTTCGGCAAAGGCAGCGCGCGCGACTTGGGCGGTACATTCGATAAATTCGCACCCGGGCTTTGCCGGTGCTTTCGCACGGGCGCCGGGCGGGTTTTCAAAACGGCACTCGACATGTCGTTTCCTTGCACGGAAGCCAGTTCAAGACCGGCGGTTGCGGCAGGTTGGAATCTTTTACTCTAGCAACGGCCGGCAATCGGGAACAGTACCCCAGCTCGATTTTGTGCGCAGTCAGTTTGTCGCGTAAATGCCGGTTTCTCTGGTTAATTGGGCAAATTCACGGTGGTTGGCAGCGACTAGGTAAGTCGGGAACAAGAAAACGGGGCGCCCCGCTCAACGAGCCGACCGGAACAACCGCTAGAACGCGTGGTGATTGGTCCGGGGACTTTCTATCCGGCTGGCAAACGGCCAGCGGCCGACTCTATGGCCCGTGCGTTCGAGCTGCCCGGTTTTGGCCACGTCGGGAGCATTTTTTCGGGCAGGCTTGAATCGCAATTCAGAATTTGGCGACGGAGCCGCCCACTACGAGCTGTGCCGCGCGACATCGGCGTCAGAGACGCCTCCCACAGTTCCCTTCTTGGGCGAAGCCGGCGCTGGGGATACGTTGATCGCGACGTTCTCCGGTTCCGGGTACGCGGTTTGCAGAGGTTGTTCGGCTTGGCGTTGGCAGTACGCTGGGGGACTGCCCCACAATTCAACATCCCTTGGACAATCGGCGGAGAACTCCCATGAACATTCCAGCATTTCTTGAGGAGCAGCATTGTGCGTTCGCGGTGATGCCGCACCCGACGACGTACACGGCCCAGGAGATGGCGCACGAGCTGCACGTGCCGGGGCGGGAAGTGGCCAAGACGGTTTTGTTGCGGGCGGGCGGTGACGATTACGTGGTGGCGGTGGTGCCGGCCCACAAACGGGTGGATCTGCACCGGACGTCGGAGCTGTTTGGCGGACGCGAGATGACGTTGGCCCACGAAGCCGACATGCAGGAGCACTGCCCCGACTGCGAACGCGGCGTGCTGCCGCCATTCGGCTCGCGTTACGGGATGAAGACGATCGTCGACGAAAGCCTGGCGGACGATGAGGCGATCGTCTTCGAAGGCAACACGCACAACGAAGCGATCCAAATGCGGTTCGACGAGTTCCGACGACTGGAAGAGCCGCTCATCGCCCCCATCGCGCAGTAGTACGCCCGGCTGTAGCTGGCCTCTGTGAGGCCGGCTATCGCCAGCGCGGACGAGACTCGGGCCGGGGTCACAGACCCCAGCTACAGCACTGCCGGCTACTGCCAAGCGGATTGCTTCGCGCTGGCCAGCACGCGCTCGATGACGCGCATGTTGGCCACGGCGTCGGCCAGCGGCGTGGGGGGTGGCGTGTCGCCCTGGATCGCGCGGGCGAAGGCGTCGGCCTGAAGCGTGTATTGGTCGCACATCTCGAAGGCGACCTCTTCGATTGGCGTGAGGGGCTTGGTGCCGATTTGCACCCAGGCGCGGCAGGGGCGATCAGACGGCGCGTTGAAGGGGATTTCAATCTCGAGTCGGCCGGAGGTGCCGAAAATGCTTACCCGCTGGTGCGGCACGAGCTGCGTGGCGCAGGTGAACGTGGCCGTGCCCTGGAAAAATTCGAGCGTGGCCGACACCAGCCGGTCGATTTTCAGGACCGGATCGCGCTCGATGTGGCCCAGCACGCGCTGCGGTTCGGCGTCGAAGATGAACCGCGAGAGCGAGATCGGATAACAGCCGATGTCCATCAGCGCGCCGCCGCCGATATCGGCCTGGTTGCGGATGTTTTGCGGGTCGTCGTTGTAGTAGGAAAAGTGCGTGTGGATCGTGCGCAGCTGGCCGATCCGCCCCTCGCGGACAAACTGCTGGGCCGCTTGCCACTGTGGGTGAAAACGATACATGAAGGCTTCGATCACCTTCAGCTTCGGGTGAGCGGCCGCCGCCCCGGCGAGCTGCTCCGCTTCGGCGACGGTCAGCCCGATCGGCTTCTCACACAGCACGTGCTTTTTGGCGGAGAGTGCCCGCATCGACCAGCGGACGTGCAAATGATTCGGCAGCGGGATGTAGACGGCGTCCACGTTTCGATCGGCGAGCAACTCCTGATACGATGCGTAGGCCCTCTCAATCTCCAAGTCCTTGGCGGCCGCCTTGGCCCGCCCCATGTCGCGCGAAGCAATTGCCGTGACGACGCCGAACTGGCTGTGCTTAATCGCCGGAATGACCTTCTCGCGGCCGATCTTCGCGGTACTCAAAACGCCCCAGCGGATTTTGTCCATGGTTTGTGTCATAGCAAGATTGACCACGGAGGCACAGAGGGCACCGTCTTTGTAGCTGGGGTCTGTGACCCCGGCGACGCCTGCAGCCGGCCTCACAGAGGCCAGCTACAGGATGATGATCAAAACCAGGGGGAATAGCGGCCGACACGAGTGCAGTAGTCGCGGAATACGTCGCCGAATCGCCGGTCGAGGAATCGCTCCTCGCGGCGAGTGATGCCGTGGACCAAGGCGATGAGCGCCACGGCCATTAACAGGAAGATCACACGGCCGTGAATCAGAAACGCGCCGACGATGATGAGATAGAACGCCGTATAGATTGGGTTGCGCGTCCAGTTGAAGAGGCCGGTGGTCACCAGCGGCGCTGGCTGGTCGCGGTCGATTCCAATCCGCCAGGACGTGTCCATCGAGCGGACCGCGACGGCAAATAGCATAGGCGCGGTGACGATTAGCATCGCGCCCACGATTTTGATCGGCATGGCGTCGAAAAGCTTCGTGTTCAGCCAATCGGGCAACCACGCCAACGACAACGGCCAGGCCTCGGCCAGCAGCAAATAGAACCAAAATGAGAAAACGACAATGATAAGCGTGTCGTAAAGCAAATCGCGCCGCGGTCGCCGCCAATCGACGACAACCACGCGCAGCCCGCGCCGATGCATGGCGGCAGCCCGCAGCTTGGCGGCCACCATCATCGCAGCCATCATCAGCGGCGGCAGCCAGGCCAAGATGCGGTCGAACGGCATCATTACGTTGTGTCGGTAATCAGGCGGATAGCCGTCTGGTTAACGGCAACACTCGCGGCAACTTAACAGGCATTCATGGTGGTGTGAATTAAAAAGAAGGGGATCCCCTCCGGGTTGTTTACTCCGGAGCTCTGCGCACATGGTCCCAGGTCACGTCAGGGCGTCCCTTGGGGACGACTTATCTGAGCAGCACGCAGACACATTGGATTTCCGCTTGCGCAACACTTCCAACCCCATGGGAGCGTTTCCCCGCGACTTACCATGTTTCAGGGCACGGGTCGAAACGCGAGTCTTGTTGAAAGGGCGGTTCCTAACACGTCATTTGTCGAGGCCTGTTGACCATGCGAGTGCCACTATAACCAATTAGTGTACAAATGTCAATATGAGGATCTGGACACTTCGGAAAAAAGGCCGGAAAGTTAACCACGGAGGGCACGAGGACACGGAGTTGTTGTGCGGCAGGGTCGCTACACCCTGTCTTCTTTTCGCTCGGCGTAGCGACGATGGGCTTCGACGAGCACAGCGTCCATATCGAGGTCGTTGACTTCGCCGCGATCGACTTGATCGAACGCGACTTGTAGTTCGCGGCGTAAGTAGTCGTCGTGGAGACGATAATCATCGCTGAAGCCATAGCTAGTCATTGCATGCTGCCATGGGCCTAGAGATCAAGGCTGATGCTCGTTGTGACGTTCGGCGACATCGTGTTCGCCGGAGTTAAAACGCAAATCCATGACCTCATAGACAGCATCCAATGCGCTGTCGACGTCCTTGGCTATGATACGAACTTCGAATCGCACCCTGGTTCCTTCGGCAATATCCACGGGTTCTAGTGGACGGAAAACGCCGTTTTCATA
>JAKEIB010000347.1 GCA_022614705.1 Planctomycetota bacterium
ACTTGGCGCGGCGTAGCCGCAACCAAATTGTCTACTTGGAGTTACGTCTATTTCATTTGAAAATTTGCGCGGCGTGCAAAGAAACGAAACGTTAGTTTCACGGAGGTCACAGAGTCACTGCAGAGGGTTAAGCGTCATAAACGGCATAGTGGATTAAACTTTCGCATCGTACTTTGTCGAAGGAGACGTTTTCCGTAGTCGGTTCCCAACCCTCGACAACCTCGCGAGCGATAAACACTTCCAAAAGTATTTTAACGTTTGATTCTGAGCTTCTTCGGGAAGTTCTCCTGACTCAGGCTCTATTGCAACGATCGCTTGCGACGCGATGGTCCAAGGTTCAGCTGCGTAAATCGTCGCGTCCGAATTCAACGATTCAAGGTTCGTCACAACATCAAGCAGCGTCATTACCATTCCAAATCCCTCTCTGTGACCTCTGTGTCCTCCATGGTAGATCAATAATGTCTTTATGCTTTGATGCGTTTGAACTTCATTGTCTTGTCGTTGGATTTGCTGTCGGCAAGTTCGCAGTAAGTCGGGCCGAAGGCTGCGTAGAACGCGGCGCAGTTCACGAGGTGCTCGATCGGCACTGAATCGTTTACAGTGTGGGCGACGTTTTCGGCAGCGGGCCCGAAGCCGACGCAGGGGATGTCGAACATGCCGGCGATCGAGACGGCGTTCGTGCTGAATGTCCAGCGGTGCACTATCGGCGGTCTGTTCAACACTTCGTGGTATGTATTCACCGCCGATCGCACCGCGAGCGCATCCTCTGGTTCGCACCACATTGGGAAGTACTTCTCGGTTTCATACACAAGGCCGGTATAGCTTGGCCTGGCGTATCGCAGCACCTCGACCTTCGCATCGACCCCGGCCCGTTTGATCGCGTCCTTCACTTCGGCGACGGCCGACTTCTTGGTGTCGCCCACCGTGAGGCGTCGGTCGAGGTGAATGTACGCCTGGCCCGGCACGGCGCACAGGCTGGGCGTCTTGCAATCGATGTAGCTGACCGTGATCGTGCCCTTGCCCAAGAATTCGTCGCCCTTGAGCCGCTCGTTTAGCGCTTCGACCTCGCGCACGACCTTGGCGATCTTGTAAACCGCATTATCGCCCTTCTCGGGCATCGAGCCGTGGCACGATTTGCCGAGACAGGTGACGCCAATCTCCATCCGCCCGCGTTGGCCGCGGAGGATTTTACAATCGGTCGAATCGGTGACGACGACCACGTCGGGACGAATCTTGTCCTCGTTCACGATGTATTGCCAACACAAACCGTCGCAGTCCTCCTCCATGACGGTGAACGTGAGCAGCAGCCAAAACTTCGACATGTCGACCTTGAGGTCGCGCAAAATCTTGGCCGCATAAACCATGGCTGGAATCGCGCCCTCCTGATCCCCTGCCCCGCGGCCCCACACCTTGCCATCGGCGACTTTGCCTTTGTACGGGTCATGCTTCCACTCGCCGCGCTCGCCGACGCCGACCGTGTCGACGTGTGCGTCGATCGCGATGAGCTTCTTGCCACGGCCAGGCTGACCGACCTGGCCTAAGAGATTACCTAACCCGTCGACCCATATCTTGTCGAACGCCCCGGTCGCATCCATTTCCTTTTTGATGCGCTCGATAACCGGACCTTCCTCGGCGGATTCGGAGGGGATGGCCACCAAGTCGCGCAGGAAGCGGACCATCGGTTTTTCGTACTTTCGCGCGGCTTCGAGATAGAGACTTTTTTTGCTCATTCTGTAGGTTAGGCTTCCCAGCCTGACATCGCGGTGCGTTGACCTCAAAGAGCGTTAGCCTGGAAAGGCTAGCGTACGGTGGTACTCTTGAAAGAGGGCAAATTTTATGCGAAACTTAGACGTGGTGGAAGGAGAGTCTGGGCCGCTCCGCGGGCGGCATCTTCCAGGCATGAGTTGGCCACCAAGCACCGAGGCGCGCCGCTAGCGCATGGCATCTCGGTTTTCCTCCTACTCCAAACGAGGCCAACTGCCATGGCGGCAACGACCGATCCGGCTTCCGCAGTCCGTCAGCTTTCTTGCCAGGTCAACGGCGAGGCGATTCAGCTCGAATTGCCGGATGCAGACGGCCTGACGCTGCTCGACGTGCTCCGCGATTTCTTGGGCATCACGTCGCCCAAAAACGGATGCCAGCCGCAGGCCCAATGCGGCTGCTGCACGGTGCTGATGGACGGCAAACCGGTGCTTTCCTGTGCCCTTTCCCCCGCCAAGGCGGAGGGTAAATCGATCACCACGCTCGAAGGGCTCGACGACGAGCGTCGCCAGCAAATTGCGGATTCGTTCGTTCGCTGCGGCGGCGTGCAGTGCGGGTTCTGCATTCCAGGCATGGCGATGCGCGGCGTGGGACTGTGCGAAAAGAACCCTGAGCCGAGCCGCGAGGAAATCGCCACGGCGTTGAAGCCACATCTATGTCGGTGTACGGGTTACGCGCAGATCGTCGACAGCATCGAACTGTACAGCCGGCTGCGGCGCGGCGAAGCGATGTCCGAGCCCTCGGCCGCCGATCGATCGGGCCGCGTCGGCACCGATCTGCCGCGGTACACGGGCCACGACGCAGTGCTCGGCGACCGCAAGTTCATCGACGACATGACCGTGCCCGGCATGCTGCATGGTGCAGTGCGGCTCACTGACCATCCCCGCGCCAGAGTGCTGAGGATCGACGCTAGTCGGGCGCTCGCGCTCGATGGTGTGCATCGCGTGGTGACAGCCGCCGATGTGCCGGGCGACCGCTATGTCGGCCTCATCGAAAAAGATTGGCCGGTGTTCATCGCCATTGGCGAGGAAACCCGATGCAGCGGTGACATCATCGCCGGCGTCGTCGCCGACACGCAGCGACTCGCGCGCAAGGCGGCCGAGCTCGTCGACATCGAATACGAAGTGCTGGAACCTGTAACCGACCCACACGCGGCACTTGCTCCCGGAGCGCCGCTGATCCACCCCAAGCGCGGCACGAATCTGCTCAGCAAATCAACGCTCAAACGCGGCGACGTCGAAGAGGGCTTCCGCCGGGCGGCGCATATCATTGAAGACACGTATTATACACAACGCATCGAGCACCTGTTTCTCGAACCCGAATCGTGCATCGCGATTCCAAAATTACGAAATCCTGACCAGCGAGCCGGGGCGTCCTCGCCCCCGAGTGAAAGCGCCGCGATTAAAAATGGGTCAACTTCTTCACACGGGGCCGAGGACGGCCCGGCTCGCCAATCCGCTAATTCGCAAGCCGACGTCGAATCGCTCTTCATCTACACCCAGGGCCAAGGCGTTTTCGACGACCAGCGCCAAATCGCGTCCGTGCTCGGCATCGAGCGAGACCGCGTGCAAACAGAGCTCGTCAGCAACGGTGGCGCGTTCGGTGGCAAAGAGGACATGTCGATCCAAGCGCAAACCGCCCTTATGGCCTGGGTCACCGGCCGCCCGATCAAACTGACGCTCACGCGGCCCGAAAGTTTCCAGATTCACCCAAAGCGTCATCCGATCGAACTGAAATACAAGATCGGTTGCGACGCCGAGGGCCGCATCACGGCCGTTGAGGCACGGATCATCGGCGACAAGGGTGCGTACGCCTCGGTCGGCGCGAAGGTGCTGGAACGGGCTGGCGGCCACTGCACGGGCCCCTATCGCGTGCCGGCGATCGACATGGAATCGCTCGCCGTTTACACAAACAACCCGCCCTGCGGGGCGATGCGTGGCTTTGGCGCGAACCAGGCTGCGTTTGCTATTGAAGGCTTGCTGGATCGTCTCGCCGAACGCGTCGGCATCGATGGCTACGACATCCGCGACCGCAATATCCTCGAGCCGGGCGAGGCGTTCGCCACGGGCCAATTGCTCGACAAGCCGTTCGGCCTCCGCAAAACGCTTGAAGCGGTGAAGGACGTTTACAAGTCGGCTAAGTATGCCGGCATTGCCTGCGGCATCAAGAACGTCGGTATCGGCAATGGCATGCCCGACATTGGCCGCGCCGCGCTCACGGTCGAAGACGCGAATACGATCCACATCCGCACCGGCTTCACCGAAATGGGCCAGGGCCTGTTCACGATCTGCATTCAATTCGCCGTCGAAGCGACTGGTCTGCCGCCGTCCGTATTCAGCAGGGTTTCTGCCGATACCAAACTCATGCTCGATTGCGGCCAGACCACCGCCAGCCGCGCGACCGTGCTCGCCGGCAACTCAATCGCCGAAGCCGGCAAAGCTCTCAAAGCCGAGCTCGATCGCGGCAAAACGCTGACTGATTTGGTCGGCCAGACATTTCACGGCGAGTGGTCATGCACCTATACGTCGAAGCTCGGCAAAGACCTCGACAAGCCGGGCGGACCGAAAACGCATCTCACCTACGGTTTCGCCACGCAAGTCGCAATCCTCGACGACAGCGGCCGGCTGGTGAAAATGGTCGCCGCCCACGACGTGGGCCGCGTCATCAACCCGACCCAACTCGCCGGCCAAATGTACGGCTCGCTTCACATGGGCATCGGCTACGCCCTCACTGAGGATTTCGAGGCAGCGAACGGCGTAATTCTCGCCAAGAAGATGAACGACTGCGGCGTACTCCGCTCGCACCAGATGCCCGAGATGGAGCTCATATTTATCGAGGAAGAAGATCCCGAGTGCCCATTCGGCGCCCGCGGCGTTGGCGAGATCGGCCTGGTGCCCACGGCGCCGTGCATTGCCGGCGCCCTATACAAGTACGACGGCGTCGTCCGCACGCGGCTGCCGATGCGCGACTCGCCGGCGGCGCGGGCGATTACTAAGCCCAATGTGCGCCGCACATAAAGCCGGCGATGCCATCGCCGGCTATATGGGTCATCATGGAACATTCTCGCCGCATCGGAGTGATTCTCGCCGCCGGTCGCGGTGCCCGCATGGGCGGCACAAAGCAGCTTTCAATTTGGCAAACGTCTGAAGGCCCCAAACCGCTCGTTGCCGCCACGTATGATTCAATCCGACCGATCTGCGACCAGATGATCGTCGTGTTGGGCCACGAAGCCGATGCCGTAGCCGCGGCACTTGGCGAACGACGGTTCCACCGTGTAAATAGTAACCCAGACGCACCGATGTTCGAGTCGATCCGCGCCGGCTTGCGAGTCGCCCAATCGATCGACCCCTTCGCCACTGCCGTCGTGCATCCCGGAGACCACCCCGAAGTCGCCGCGTCCACACTAATCGCATTAACGGACTGTTCGTTTCAGCAACCAGTCCAAGCCGTCATCGCGCAATTCGACAATCGCGGCGGACACCCCGCGTTAATTCCACCCGTCGTCGCGGCGCTTCTGCTCGAAGCAGATTGCCCTCAAGGCTTAGGCGAATTCTGGTTAGCGCACCCAGACTTATGCGTTCGAGTGCCCGTCGATGACCCGTCGGTGTTGCGCGACGTCGATTTGCCCTCTGACCTTGCGAATGAATCGCGTGAGTGACGAGCTAAGTGCGGCTACAAACCGCTTGGCCCCGCATGTTACAATGGCCGTACCGACTCACTTGCTCACCAACTCACCTGTATACCCAAGCCATGCCCCCTGCCCCCTCGAAGCCGGCTAAGGAATACGATCGCCCCGCCTACATGGTTACGCTCGGCCTGTTGCCTCCCTACACGGCCGAGGACGTCGAGCGAGCGTACCTCGCCAAGATCAAGGATATCCGGCCCGACCTGGGCGGCGATCGCGAGGCGTTCTACGACGTTCAGAATGCCTACATGCAGGCCAAAGAGTACGTGAAGTTTCGCGGCGATCGTCGCGGCTGGATCGCCAGGCGCATGGACGAATATCTTGAAGTGCAGGAGGTCATCGATCGCCTCAAGAAATTCGGCGCCGTCGTGGAGACGAGCTCCGTCGATTGGCTGGCAAAGTCGTTCGGCGACTTTGCCGAGCTCAGCGAATCAGTCGTTGGCATCCGGTTAAATGGCGCGGCGAACGGCGATGAGGTGCTCGATTACCTCGTAAGCCAGCGCGACAAGTTGCTGGAGCTCCGTAAGCTCGATCTGGCCGGCTCAGTCATTTCGGACGCGGCCGTCCGTCAGCTGAGCGTCTTCCGTCGACTGGCGGAGTTAAATCTCAGCCGCACGCCGATCACCTGGCAGTCGCTGCACATCGTCGAATGGCTGCCGGAGCTCGATATGGTCGAGGTCGAAGGCACCGGCCTGAAGTGGCTAACCCGCCGCAAGCTGGCCGCCCAACTCCGCCGCAAGCGCAAGGCGACCGCCGCGTTGCGGGCGATCCATCCCACGAGCGTGCGATGATCGGCCCCAAATGCCGGTGGTGCAGATACGGAAAATCGGAACCTGTCAACAGTTCCCGGGAACTTGGGGGGATATTGAGCGTCGAAAGAATGGAGGGCTCGTCATGCGCCGAACGCTTTTGGCAATGGGCATTGTTCTGGTCGTCACGGCCAGTGCGAAAGCCGTTGAGATTGGGAGTTTCCCGGGTCTTGAAAAGTTGATCGACGAGTCCGACGCGATTGTCATCCTGCGCATCGATCGCCATATCGATCCGAACACAGACCGCAATCTGCTCTCGACTCACGAGTGCTTTATTTACCAAGCACTCAAGGGGCCAATTCCGCCAGAAGAGAGGATTCGGCTCCGGCTCATGGACACGCGGACGGCTTTCTCCACGCCCTTCGCCCTTTGGTCGACACACCTGATGTTCCTTACCAGGAAGCGGTCGGCCGACGAACCAACCGAATTTCGGACCATCGAGTACCAAGGCGCCAACATTGTGCTCGGCGCAACCGGCCATGAAAAGAGACTGGAAGGCGACACCATCGCAGCAAAGGTTCGATCCATCATCCAGCGCTCGATTGAGACAAAAGATCGTCAGCATGCGAAGGAAATCGCGTTCCTTAAATCGATGCTGGGTAAAGCTTCGACGGCGGTGAGCGACGAACAAACCAACGCGGCTACAAGACCGGCAGCCACCGGAACGCTGGTCGGCCGCGTTCTGTACAACGGCGAACCGCCAGAGCCGCAGCTTCTGCGGATTCCCTTGCGGATCAGAGTCCGCCGCGAAGGACTCGAGTTTGATAGCGAGGAGCTGCCGGAGCGACGCCGCATTCATGAGCATGGCGTCCCGGATGAGTCGCTTATTGTCGGTGAAGACCGCGGAATCGCCAATGTGATCGTGTGGGTGCGGAGTAAAGACGTGCCGGTTCCGCCGCGTCGTGGGCCGCTTCCGCCGGCCACCGTGCGTGCCGCGCCCGACCGCTTCAAGCCGCACGTGCTGGCGTTTTGGAACGCCTCGCCACTCGTATGGGTGAATGAAGCTGGGGCAGGAGTCAATTTCAATTTGAGTTCCGGTATTCAAGCGAACCAGGCGCTTATGGACGGTCAACGGGTCGAAATAGATGTCAAGCGGCCGTTGCCGATTCCTTATCCGCTCACGAGTAACATCCAGCCTTGGTTCAAGTCCTACGTTTTACCGTTGGCTCACCCGTATTTTGCGGTCACAGACGACGACGGCCGATTTGAAATCAAGGATTTGCCACCGGGCGAGTGGGAATTTGCGATCTGGCATGAACGATCCGGGTGGCTGGCAACGGACAAATATCCACGAGGCCGCTTTTCTTTCACCATCACACGCGGCGAGAACGACCTTGGCGACTTGACCGTCGAGCCGCAAGTCCTTGCTCCGCGCGCTCCCATGCGACCGGTGGTTGGCGGTCGTACACCAAACGTCGACGGCAAAGACAATAGCGTTACCGAGATTCACCGCGCGGCAATGGACGGCCATCCGCAGCGAGTGCGCGAGCTAATAGCGAGCGGTGCCAACGTGAACGAAAGGGAGATGAGACTTCACGGCACCCCGCTCCACTATGCCGCACGCAATGGGCACGGGGAGACGGTGAAAGCACTAATCGAGATGGGCGTACGAGTCGACGCGCGGGATACCAACAATTGCACACCGCTCGTTTGGGCCGTCAAGGGCGGACACTCGGATGTCATCCGCCGATTGCTCGATGCCAAGGCCAACATCAACGCGCAAGATAGCCGCGGTTGGACGCCGCTGCACTATTCGGCAGACCGCGGTCACGAGAAAGCGGCGCAGCTTCTCATTGATCGTGGCGCTGATCCTTTGGCGATGAACAAGCAGGGACAAACGCCGATCGATCTCCATCCGAAGCTCGACGTCAAGGTGCCGTGGCAATCGCTGCGCGGGCGGCCGGCCGAACGCTAGCCTGCGGCGGGGTTACTCCAGTTTGGGTGGTCCTCCGCGAGGAGGCGTTCTTCTTTCATCGATGCCCAGAGGGCGTCGGGCACGCGCTTGACGACCGCATCGACGTTTTCGGCAACGCGGTCAGGGTGCGACGTGCTTAATGAAACGGCGACGACGCCGGGGAGCGACAGCGCGAATTGGATGCAGGCGTGCGCTGGGCGGACGCCGTGCCCGTGGCATAGCGACGTGAAGGCCTTTCTCCATGCGAACAGAGGTCTGTCGAGTGAATCGTCGGGATTGGCGATGCCCTGATCGAAGCGCGTGCCGCCCACCAGGAATCCGCCGTGAAATACGCCCGCGCTAACGACCGCAATTTGACTCTTGGCAAGGCTCGTCAGAAATTTAACCAGCTCCGGGGGATGGCGCATGATCGTGAAACCGCCGACGAGCGTCACGAAGTCGAAACTCGCTGTGTCGCTCAGCCTTTCCACAATGCGCCGGTCGCTCGAACGAACGCCAACGCCGGCGATTCGTCCCTCTGCCTTCAACTCGTTCATCGCTTGAAGCGCACTTATGCAAACTGGCGATGAACGGTCGTCAAATCCTTCGAGCGTTGCCAGCCGCGGCAGATACGTTTCACCCAGCAACTCGCCCGCCGCCACCAATTCATTTCGAATCGAAATGATGCCAGCCTGGTTCGGCAGGCTATTTTTCGCATTCAGCGATAGCCTGAGGTTGATGACAACCTCGTCCGCCGCGACGTCGAGTCGCTTCAACATCCGCCCAAGAAGTATCAATCCGGCGTCACGAGTCCCGCCGGCGGCTACGTCGATGAAAACTGGCGGCGTAACCTGCTGAAACCATTCGCCGCAGATCACGCGTTTCATTTGATCTGGAATTACTCGCGCGCCATCGCCCAAGATTTCGCTACGAAAGAAAATCGGCGGAGCGTTCAGTCCTGTGCGTCCGAAAGGTCGATGATCGGATACCGGGATAGTCATTCAAGTCGTCCGCACCATGTAATTCACCAGGATCAAGCGATCGGGCGCGAAATCGCGCCTGGAAAAACAGGTCGCTCACCGCAATAATTATCGGTTGGCGATGTCGCAACGACGAGACTAAGTATGGCCGACACCCATCGGGAAGAACGCGTGGCCGAGAAAAGCGGAATGCGTCCACTCCTGCGGCGATTGGACCAGGCCGCGGTCGCCTCGCTTGTGGCACTGGCGCTGGCAGGCATGGGCGCTTATTGGGTTGTGCAGGGCGGTCATCGCGGTGAGTTGATCGAAATCGATCGCGCCGAGCCGCTCACGGCCCGGTATTTGGTCGACATCAACAAGGCCGACTGGCCGGAATTCGCAGAGCTGCCCGATCTCGGCGAAACGCTGGCCCGGCGGATCGTCGATTCTCGCTCCACCGCCGGCCCGTTCGGCGATCATGACGATTTACTACGCGTGCGCGGCATCGGCCCGCGGACGTTGGAGCGGCTCAAGCCGTATTTGTTGCCGATGCCGGATCAGGAGGATGTGGCGGGCGGCGGCAGCGCACGGCCGGAGGCACTTTAGATTCGGCAACAAATCGGGACCGAGGACGGCCCTGCTCGCTGAGCAGTGATTCGTCGAGCAGTATTTGACCTGATTGTTGCAAAATTCTTGTGATTGGGCGAGAGTCGCTATAGAATAGCCACGTGCGAGGCATCTCTTTCGTCGTGGCGACGCTAGTTCGATCTCCACCTGTTTCGTGTGGGAGGGCTGGCTAATGAACCGATCTTTGATGACGGCTTGTCTGGCGGCGGCAGCGATCGTTGGCAGCATGGCTGATGCGAGTCGCGCCGACGATTTCAGTATCAACTACAAACAAATCAAGTTCGAGTATGTCGAGCAGGACCCGGACGGCGGGATCACCTTTGGCGGCGGCAGCACGTTCCCGGCGCTGCCCGCCGATTTCTTTGCTCCCGGCTCATTGCCGTTCGATGGCTATGTGAAACTGAGTGACCCCAAGGGCGATGACATAGCGCCGGACAAGATAATACGCAAAACTGGAGGCGTCTTTCCCGATCCTCCTGCTCCGGTCGATATA
>JAKEIB010000052.1 GCA_022614705.1 Planctomycetota bacterium
ACATGGGTGGCCTCCGACAAGTGCTCGAGTTGTCGGCGATGCCTGTTCCGGCGACTTCCCTTCGCCCTAGCGCCGACGAGAATCGGTCCGGCGAGCCACGGCGGATATTTTAGCCCCATCCAATACGGACAGACAACTAGATTTGTCTCAAAAGTAGGTCCCGCTTGCCGAGCGGGACCTGAACGAATTGTAAACGTCGGAGTTTCGTTAGGGTCCCTTCCGGCAGAAGGGACCTACCAAGACTTTTGAGACAAAGCCTAGATTTGTCCGCCGCGCGAAGATTTACGCAAAATCGCGCGGTCGAAAAGCAGGAGTGGTGCGGCGAATTGTCTTAGGCCAGGTCGCGGTCTTCGAACAAGATCAGCGCGAACAGCATGGCGACGGTCGAGTACAGCGCGCAGTAGAGCAGCGCCCAGGCGAGATAGTCGATCGGCACGTATTTGCCGCCGGCGACGGCCGCTTGCACGTTGAACACGTCGAGCATCGGCAGCACGAGCGCGACGAGCTGGCCGAAGAAGGCGACGAATTCGTTGCGCCCGACCGATGACTGAACGATGAGCGGGCCCAAGTTGCCGAGCACGTAGATCGAGCCGCAGATCACGAGGTTCGGCAGCATGGGCAGCCGCGTGGAAATGGCTACGCTGATCGCCGCCAGTACGACCGCTTCCATGAACGCGAGCACGAGGCCCGATACGGTTCCAATCATTTCCGAGCTGCACAATTGCCAGCTCGGATCGGGATTCGACGTTTCGCGGGCATCGTACACCACCTTGCACGACACCCAGATCAACATCCACAGGCCGAGGATGACAAACATCAGAAAGATCGGCCAGACGATGCCCAAAAACTTGCCGATGACGAATTGCCGCCGGCTGATCGGCTTCGACAGCAGTGTGAGCGCCGTGCGGCCTTCGATTTCGTCGGCCACCGAGACGCTCGCGGTCCACAGGGCGACGATGATCGCCAGCACCTTGATCGTCATCATGCCCGAGTCCTTGAACATCTTTACGTCTTCGCCGAACGTGTTGTACGGAATGATGACGTAGAGCATGAGCAGGAACGCGCCGATCAAGAGCACCAGTAAGTACAGCGGCTGCGCCACGGCTTCCTTCGATGTTGCCAGGGCGATCGTGGAAATGTGCGGGAAGAGCAGGTGCTGCAGCAAATACACGAGGTACACGCCGACGACCGCGGCGGCAGTAATCGGAATTTGGCGCACCTGCGGATGCGGCACGTCGGTCGCGATTTGGATCGTGAGCTCGGCGGGCGCGTCGCCCTGGTTCGTGACGAACAGCTTGGTGACCAGGCCGTCGAAATGCCGTTCGCGTTTGCTGCTCGGGCTCCAAACGTAAGCCTCACCACCTTCGACGAGGATCAGCGGCTTGGAGTACGCGAGGTTCGGCTCGACGCCGACCACGAGATCCTGCTCGCTGGTGAACGTGTAGCGCTGCAGCTCGTCGGCTTCGAAATTGACGGGCACTTCGAGGTCGTCGGTTCGCGCCGGCACGTCGACCGTAATCTCTTGCGCACCGACGTGCGGCAAGCGCGCGAGCGAGTGCGTCACTTGGCGCCACGGCATGAACGAGGTCGCCAGCACGGCGAAGATGACGAACACCGCGACGATGTAGGTGATCCACTGAAGAATGCTTTCCTTCACCAGGCGCGCGGTGGCCTCGGCCGCGGGGCGCGCGACGAGCCAGAGAATCCCGTACAGCACGAGCAGCACGAGGGCGCCGGCGGTGACGCCGAGCGAGAGGATCCAGATGGGCGTGAGCCAGATATTGATGTTGTTGATCATCTTCGTAGGTTAGCCTTTCCAGGTCGCCGCGGCGACTCGCTGGGGCGAGCTGACCTTAACTTGCGCTTGCGGAGTAGTCGTGTCAGGCTGGAAAGCCTAACGTACACATTCGTAAGTTAGCCTTTCCAGGCTGACCGTAATCGTGCGATTGCGAGTTTTACGTGTCAGGCTGGAAAGCCTAACGTATACCCTATCAGAACTTCCGGCGTGCGAGCGATCAAGTGCTGGAGCCGGCGACCCATTGGGATCGCGGCTATCGGTTGCTGTACGCGAAATCGTTTCAGTGTCGAATATCGAAGCCGGTGAATTCGCCGCTGGGTTCCTGGACGTCGCGCCGCTCGTCGCGGATGTAGTTGAAAAATCGCTCGCGGACTTCGCCGAGGAACGTGTCTAACTCGTGCGGTTGACCCTCGGCCACGATCTCGACGCGGCCGTCGGGGCAGTTGCGGACGAAGCCGGTGACGTCGTAGCCGCGAGCGATCGAACAGGTGTTGTATCGAAAGCCGACACCTTGAACGCGGCCCGCGAAATAGACCGTGTAGCGTTTTGGCGAGGTGGTGCTCATGCGACGCTCTCCGCAGGCAGAGCGTGGGAACGAGACGTTGGCCGCGAGTATAACGGGGCTATGCTAGCGCCGCCAGCCTTGACCGTTTTTCGCCGTTTCTCTACTCTTCGCCGCGATGGACCGAATTGTTCGCAGCACTGCCGGGCGATGGGCGGCCGCGATCGTTGCGCTGGCGGCGATTGGCATTGGGGATGCGCGGGGAGACGACGATAACGCAGGGAGCGCTAAGCCGCGAGCGGCTGAGCGTGAGCAGGTCGTTGTTTTGCATGATGGCGGCGTGTTGGTCGGCCGAGTCACGCGCTCCGGCGACCGTTACGTGCTCGCGCGCGGCGGCGGGGAAGTGCAAATCCGCGCGGCGAATGTGATGCTCGTCGCCGCGTCGCTCGAAGACGCGTATCAACAGCGCCGGCAGCAATTGTCGCGACCGACTGCCGAGGCTCATCTCGGGTTGGCCGAATGGTGTTTGCAGCACGATCTTTTCGCGCACGCGGAGCAGGAGCTTGCCGATGCACGCGCGCTCGATGCGAGGAACGCTAAGCTTGTGCTATTGGAGCGGCGGCTCGCACTGGTCCGTGAACGTCGCCCCAAGCCAGTACAACATACCGACGTTAGGGCGACGAGGGAGCCCGAGTCGGAGAATGCGCAACTCGCATTGTCGCAGCAAACGGATGTCAGCGAGCTACCGGCCGGCGCGGTCGAGCGGTTCACCCGCAAGGTTCAGCCCGTGCTCGTAAATAACTGTACGACGGCCGGATGTCATCAGCCGGGCGGCGCGGAGAAGTTTCAGCTCGATCGGGCCATGCTGCGGGGCTTGTCGAATCGCCACACGACGATGAGCAATCTGGCCGCGACGCTCACGCTGGTCGATCGTGAAAATCCTCAGCTTAGCCTGCTACTCACCATACCGCGCCGCACGCACGGCGACATGAAAGGGCCAATTTTCGGGCCGCGACAGGAACCGGCGTTCCGGCACTTGGCCGAGTGGGTTGCGCTAGTGACGGAGGAGACGTCGAAGCCGTCGCCTGATACGACGCCGGCGGACAGTGTGGAATTGGTGGCTGCCGAGGAATCGGCGAATGGAACCGCGCCGTCGCGGTGGGCATCGCCGGTGATGCGCGAAGAGCGGCAGTCGCTGTACCAGGAACCAGCGTCGCAAGACGTGTCGGTGGAGAAAGAAGCGGCCCCCGACGCGGCGAAGGGTAAGCCGAGCATCCGCTATGGCGCGCAGCTCGAGCGATGGCATCCGCGCGATCCGTTCGACCCGGAGATTTTTAATCGCGGGAGCGCGATGCGCGGCACTCCGAGTCGGCAGGCGAAAGCAGTTTCAACGCCGTCGGACGAGCAACAAGACGTGCGTTAGGTGCCGACTTCTACTTCCGTGGGCGCCGCGTGCTGTTGCGGTCGAACCGATTCGCCCTGGTAGTAGCCACCCGATTCGCAACCGCAACTGCCGCCACAACCGCCGCATCCGCAGGCCGAGCCGGCGCGATGCGTGCCGTAGGCGTTGCAATCGCAATTGGCCACGGGCGGATCATAGTCGTGACAATCCGAGCAGCTACGGCAACCACCGGCCAAGAGATTGGCGGCCAGCAGGCCGACGAGAAGTAAGCAGGTTCGCAACATGACGAGCGTCTCTCAGTCGAGGAGTCGCTCGGCGGCGCGATTGGAAAGCGGTCGCGGCCGAGCGCGGTATTTCGTACCCACAACATCGGCCGTGAGATTGCGACGCAATGAGTGAAACTGGCCGCGCTGCGCAGATATTGCGGGCGCCAGCAGTGCTGCCTTTCCGATTGACGTATGGCCCATCGCAATAAATCTGCAACATTGGCCTGGACAAGTACATAATATCATGGGACAAGGCGCGCGCCATGAGCGTAGGCGCCTATTCGACGT